>NZ_JAALBT010000007.1:0-277351 GCF_011077905.1 Providencia sp. M-27
TCCCACCTGACCCCATGCCGAACTCAGCAGTGAAACGCCGTAGCGCCGATGGTAGTGTGGGGTCTCCCCATGTGAGAGTAGGGAACTGCCAGACATTAAATTAGTGAAGAAGCCACCCATTGGGTGGCTTTTTTGCGTTTGGGGATAGGGGATATCCCCGGTATTGTGCTAACATGCTAACTATCTTATGTTTTTTCTCTTTTCTCTTTTCTCTTTTCTTTTTTTTATTTCTTTATTCCTGTATTTCTTACGCTATCCCTCCCCTTTTCATCTCTTTGGCTTATGGAAAGCCATTAATATATCTTTACCGCTGATCGTGGTGAATAGAATTGTTGGAACTAAAGTAGTAAGTAACAGCCCACTTATTTCTTAATTAAGTACAGGTAAGTCAATAAAATCAAACGGATATAGTGTATTGATGATTATCTATTACTCCAGGGAATGTAACTGCTTGAGCTAAAGTAGTAAGTAACAGCTCACGTATTTTTTAATTAAGTGCAGGTAAGTCAATAAAATCAAATGGATATAGTGTATTGATGATTATCTATTACTCCAGAGAATGTAATCACTTGAGCCAAAGTAGTAAGTAACAACTCACTTGTTGAGGTGGGACGATGGCTGCTGGTGATGGTAGTGGGGTGGGGAGCTAGGAGGAGCAATGGAAGAAAAGCGGTTGTATTGGCGTGATGAATGGATATTTTGGACGCAAAGTAGTGAATAACAACTCACAGGTTATTTTGTGGAAAAGAGAATTTTAAGAATATCACGTGAGTACTGTGGACTGGGTGTTTTTCCATCACGGTGATGAATGACATCGCTTGAGCCAAAGTAGTAAGTAACAACTCACTTGTTTCTTAACTAAGTATAGTTAATTTCAATAAAATCAAATAAGTATATTGAGTCGACAATTATCCATTGCTGGGGTGAATGTAATTGCTTGTGGTAAAGCAGTAAGTAACAACTCACTTGTTATGGAAATATAAAAATATAGCTGGAAGGAAAGTAATAGAATGTAGAAAATAAGGTGGTAGTAATTTTCTAACTGATTAATTTTTATATAAAAATATGAGTTAGATTTATTGATAAAGAGAGTGGGTTAAATAAAAATTATCAATTATATTTATTGTTGAAGATAGGGCGGGAGAAAATATTAATTAATCTAACTTAAACTTAAACTTAAACTTAAACTTAAACTTAAATCAATACTATTACTAAGTGGAGTTTAATAATATTACGTTTATTACTTGAATATTTATAATGCTACAAATAGATATAAATATTCTTCATAATTAAAAATGAAGATTAGAAAGTTAAATTATTCATAAAAATGTTATAAAACATATTTATTTAAAATCTAATAAAGGAAATTCTTCTAGTATCTTTTTGAACCACGGTGTGAAAATTTCAGGAGTAAGAACGATCTCTTGTTTTAATTGAGGAAGGCTTACCCACCTTGTAGATGAGACTTCTTCTCTATTTGGTTGAATATATTGGTTATAATAACCAATAAAAATATGGTCATACTCATGTTCAATTAAGCCTCCCTGAACATCTGCTTTATAAATTAAGGAACCTATGTGCGTCAATGGAGTGACAAAACCTAATTCCTCTTGAAGCCTACGTTCAGCAGCTTTCTGAGTATCTTCATTTGGTCTAGGATGACTGCAGCAAGAATTTGCCCATTGTCCCGCTGAATGATACTTATGAAAAGCACGTTGTTGAATTAGTAGCTCATTTTTCTCATTAAAGATAAATACTGAGAATGCTCGATGTAAGTGACCGAGCTGATGTGCCAATAGCTTTGGCATAACCCCAATAGGTTGGTCATGCTCATCGACTAAAATTAATTCATCTTCCATTTATATTATTTTCCGTCATTAAATGATTGCTTTAGTTTAGTATAATTAAAAATATAAGTTTGCATATTAGAGCTGTTTAATTATAAATATAATTATTTTTAACTCACAGCTATCATAAGGTGATATAGCTGTGAGAGTAAAAATTATTTTTGTTGTAAAACCCAAACTGCAGCTTCAACTCTTGATTTTAAATTGAGTTTTTTTAGTAAATGTTTAACATGTACTTTTACTGTGCTTTCTGCAATATCGAGTTTACGAGCTATCATTTTATTTGATAAACCTTGAGAGATCAGTTCTAAAATATCGGCTTCTCTTGGTGTCAATGAAGCAATATTATTATCATCCTGTGTGGTGTTATCTCTTAGTGATTCAGCAAGCACAGATGCTAATGTTGGGCTGACAACTAACTTACCGCTTGCAGCTTCTTTAAGGGCTACGATAAGCTCTTCAGGCTCCATATCTTTTAGTAAATAACCATCGGCACCTCTTTTTAGTGCATTGACTAAATCATCACTATAATTAGAAACGGTAAAAAGAATAATTCTACCTGATAGTTCTCGCTTCCTAAGTTCATCGAGAGTTTCAAAACCATTCATGCCTGGCATGTTGAGGTCAAGTAAGATAAGGTCAGGATCTTGCTCTTCAGCGATCTGTATGCCAGTTTTACCATCTCCAGCTTCACCGATAACTTGCAATGAAGACTCCAAACTAATCAATTGTTTGACTCCATTTCTTAGCATCGGATGATCATCAATAAGTAGAATGGTTGATTTTTCGTTCACTATATTTGTATTTTCCATAGATGATTTTCCGGTATGTTAAGCGTCAGATAAAGGGAAGGTAACTTTTACCTCTGTTCCACCTTGAGGCCTAGGTGTAATACAACAATTTCCATTAAGGCTTAATGCTCTTTCTCTCATAATAATAAGCCCATAATGGTTAAGTTTATCAGTATTTGACGTGATCCCTGTACCATCGTCAGTAACTGTAATGGTAACAATACCATCATACTGGTTTAATGAAACCTCAGCCCACTTTGCATTAGCGTGTTTTAAAATATTAGTTAATGCTTCTCGGACTATTTGTATTATATGAATAGATTGATGCGGTGAAATACTTTTCGCGGGTAGGTCGTAATTTAAGCCTATTGTATACCCTGTGCGTTCACTAAATTCACTAATAGTACTTTCTAATGAGGGAAGTAAACCCGGTTCCATTAATTTAAGCCTAAATGTAGTTAATAATTCTCTTAACTGGCTATATGCGGTATTAATCTCGCTACGCATTTCTGTTAACAGTTGTTGAGGTTTTTCTGGTAATGGCTCTGGCTGTAATTGCAGATAGCTAATTTGCATTTTTAAACAAGATAAAGATTGAGCAATCGAGTCATGAAGTTCACGCGCAATTGCAGAGCGCTCATCCATGATAAGTAACTGTTGCTGTTGTTCTATCTGGTGCTCCATGGCTAACATACCAGAGATTTGTTTAGCTAAAACAGAAACGAGGCTATTTTGTTCATCTGAAAGTATTTGGTTATCTTCAATCTCTCCAATAATAATGCCATAACGATGCATATTGTCTGATAAATCCCACTGTAAGCTGAGCGGTTTTTCGATTGAAGCTTGTTGTTCTAGCTGCGTTGTATTCACTTCTGATAACCCGGTTGAATGGCAGCATATTTCGTGAAAATATGTTTCGTTGCTTTCTTCATACAACCGTAAACTGAGATTTTTGAGTATGGTAATATTTTCTAGTTCAATAAGGACTTTTTGTAATCGCAAGTAGAGAGGATCTGATGAATGAAGGATTTGGCTTGATTGATATAAGTATGATAACACTTTATTTTTTGTGATTAAGTCTGCAGTTTTCTCTGCAACCCTTTCTTCAAGCTGATGATAACTTAGCGCTAATTCATCCGACATTTGGTTCAGAGTTTCTCCTAGCGCATTTAATTCATCTTGCCTATTATTTTTAGGGTAGCGTTGGCTAAAATCTTTTCGTCCAATCGCATTGACCATTGATAATAATTTAACCCATGGGTAATAAATTTTTTTTCTCAGGTGCCAGATAGTTCCCATCAGTAATAAGAATACTAAACTGATAAAAATCAGTTGTGTCATGGCAACATAAGCAATCTTTCTTTCCGTTTTCTCATCAATGTTATGAACTAATTCATCTAGTTTACTTACAAATGATATAACTTCGTATCTTGCATCATTAGGGGCATTTGCTTCCATTAATGAGGGTTTCAAGATATGTAGCCAGTAATTGTAGAGTTCATCAAATTGAGGCGTTAAATTTTCGATCTTTACAACTTGAGTCAGTTCTGGACTGATGAGGTCAGATTCTAATGCATCGAGATAACGCTGATTCTGGGTATTTAAAGGGACTAGAGAAAGTAATCTGTAGCTCTGCATTCGTAGTGAACCTGATTTATTTATTGCATGAGCATTACCTTGCACACTTATAATCATTCGATTGGAAATCGTCATCCCAATAATTCCTAAGATCGCAATAAGTAGCATTAGGCCGATCACTTGGTTAATGATTGAAAATCGACGATACAGCGTGGGCATGTGTCACTTCCTTAAAAAGTCGTGCTAGTGAACTTAAAATGCATACTTCTAGTATTGTTCATAAAGGTTTGAATATTAAATATACTACTTTGGTAGTAATTTTTGGGATTTATAACAGAATAGTAAATAGAAAATAAAATTTTCCGTTGAGTTTTATCGTGTTATTTATTGATATATAAGATTAAATTTTATTTTTCTGTGAGTGAATTTACGTATTATAGCGTAAATTAAAGATGAGTTTCTTTTGATTTAGATCAGTTTAAATATCGAAGTAAATCAATATGTAAACTAATATATATCGAAGGTGTTTTTGATAATCATATCAATGGTAGAAAGAAGGGGGTGCCCTAATGGATAGGGCTACCTTTTTGTTTTAAGCTTTTTTTAATTTTTTGAATAGTGAGATTATCGCAACAAGGATTAGACCTGTTACTAGCCCAAAAAATAAATTAATTATAGTTGGTAGGATAAACTGCATAGTACTACCAATGATCGGTGTTAAGGTTGCAGTAAACGATATTTCGGTAATCCATTCTGAAATATAGCTGATACCGTGGGTTAGAATACCACCACCGACCATAAACATCGCGGCAGTCCCTACAACAGATAATGTTTTCATCAGATAAGGGGTTGCATAAATCAATGAATTACCAAATTTTTTTAATAAAGATGAAGTTTTCTTCTGTAAATAAAAGCCTAAGTCATCTAATTTGACAATCCCTGCAACTAAGCCATATACACCGATAGTCATTACGATAGCAATGATAGAGAGTACGGCCACTTGGTTGATAAAAGTGGTAGTGGAAACAATGCCTAGTGTGATAGCAATGATTTCGGCTGATAAAACAAAATCAGTACGAATAGCCCCTTTGATTTTTTTACTTTCAAATTCCTTAAGTTGTTCTTCTGATAACTGTAACTGGTTTTGGGAAACAGTATTTTTTACTTTAGAATGCAAGAGCTTATGAGTTATTTTTTCTGCGCCTTCAAAACAAAGGTAGGCCCCACCAATCATAAGTAGTGGTGTGATGGCCCAAGGAATAAAGGCACTGATTAATAACGCTAAAGGAACAAGTATTAATTTATTAATAAATGACCCTTTAGCGACGGACCAAACAACAGGGATCTCCCTATCTGCACGAACACCTGTGACTTGCTGGGCATTTAGCGCGAGGTCATCACCTAAAACTCCAGAGGTTTTTTTGGCTGCCATTTTAGTCATGACGGAAACATCGTCTAGTACAGCGGCAATATCATCAAGTAAGGTGAGTAAGCTACTTCCAGCCACAAGGTTATCCTCAATATTTTTTTAAGGTGTCATTAATGTTTATTAGGTCAGTTAATGGATAATTAGTTCACTATAACATAAGCCATATTTACAAATAAGATAATCTCACTGCAGTTGAAAAGTCTGAATTTTGAATTATTAAATTTTTATGACAATGGAACCAATATGATTTTTTCGTTTCTAAACTATTAATTTTAGTAAAATAACATACAGTTATCTACTATCTTACTTTATGTTTGGTTTAATTATTTAGTTTATAAATAATTTTTAATAGATTGGTATAGGGTTATAATACATGTCTTCTCAGCCAGTTTTGAGTATTGTCGTTGCTGTATATAACGGTGAAAAATTTTTACCTCAGTTCTTTGATAGCTTAATCGCACAAAAATTAGAAAATTGGGAACTGATTGTTGTAAATGATGGCTCTAAAGATAAAAGTGAAGACATCATTAAGTCTTATGCAGATAAATTTGTACATTTGAAAGTGCTTTATCAAGAAAACCAAGGTGTCTCAGTTGCTCGCAATACAGGGATGGTTGAGGCCACCGGGAAATACATTACATTCCCTGATATTGATGATGAAATTAGCTCACAAATGTATGGGCGCTTATTAGAAATCGCATTATCAAATAATCTCGATGTTGCAACCTGTAATGGGACTTATGTTTACACTAATGGTGATGCCCCAAAGGCAATTTTTCCACCGAATAAAGTCCCGTCAACTGGTGTCATTTCAGGCCCTGAATGGCTTGAAATTGGCTTAAGCTCTCGCAAGTTTTTGCATGTAACTTGGCTGAATTTATATCGTTTAGACATGTTGCGCGAACACAAGTTTTTCTTTGAACCCAAATTACATCACCAAGACATTCCTTGGACAACAGAAGTGTTGCTCGTGGCAAAGCGCGTGCAATTCATCAATGAACAATACTATCGATATTTAATCCATAACCAATCTGTTTCTCACTCATTGAGTGGTGATGAACGTTCAGTCCGTAAGATAAAAACCTATTTGAAAATTATTGATATGCTGTTAAATATTTACCAGCGTTATCCTGAACAAGTTAAACAAGCACCGGCTTGTCTATGGCAGGTAGGAAAAGAAGGCTTAGGGGTGATTCAAGCGCTATTAGCTATCAAATCACCAGATGTACAGAAAGAAATGGTACAACTATTTTTTGATAAGGGTTATTGGCAAATTGTGTGGGCACATGCAACTACAGTAAAATTAAAATGGCGATTAATTAGGCGCTACACAAAGCTAAAAGAAATTATCAAATCATAATTTGCGGAAAAGGTAGCTATTCTTATAGGCTACCTTTTTTGTTTCTATTTTGCTAATTGCTTTAGAGAGGCAATAAACATATCCCATAACTGTGGGTTATCTAACTTTGTCGCAACTTGTGTGTGGCAATCTGCTTTAGCGGGGTGGCGAAAGTCAGTCACCGTCATACCCGTTGTTAAAGCGCCCTGTAGTTCGATATCAATCGGGGCTTTAATCGTTTCCATTATGGATGGGTCGATAACATAAGCAACAGCACATAGGTCATGAACAGGGGCATGGTCGGTATAGCCATTACGTCTGCGGTAACCAGCAGTGTAGTAATTTAGGGACTCAACAACAAAATCACTTACAGGTGTGTTTAACGCAGCAATTGTTTCCATTATTTGGTCGTCTGGCCTTGCTTGGTGTGTAAGGTCTAGCCCAATCATAGTGATAGGCCAAGTTTCATTAAATACGATATGAGCCGCCTCAGGGTCTATAAGGATATTGAACTCAGCGACTGCAGTACGGTTACCTGTATGGTAGCCTCCTCCCATTAATACCACTTCTTTGACTAACTCTACAATTTCAGGTGCTTTTCTTACTGCCAAAGCAATATTTGTGAGGCCTCCAATCGGGACGAGAGTCACCGTTTTAGGGGGATGTGACTTTAGCGTATCAATAATCAAGTCAACAGCATGGCGCGGATCAATAGGTAATTTAGGTTCGGGGAGGTGAGTGCCGTCAAGGCCTGTTGTACCGTGAACTTCTGGGGCTGTCTGAATGGTTCTCACGAGTGGTCGAGAGCAACCCGCAGCGATAGGGATATTATTTGCACTAACGAATTCCATAATTGCGCGTGCATTATGAGTGACTTTATCTAAAGTTTGGTTTCCAACGACAGTCGTTACCGCAAGTAACTCTATATTTGAATTGCCTAATGCTAAGAAAATTGCCATTGCATCATCATGGCCAGGGTCACAATCGATAATAATTTTATTTTTAGACATTATTTCTCCTTTTCTTAGGTTATTTACTTTTGATTAACATAATATAGGGATGAATTTATTTTTATGTGACGTAAGTTCTATTTTCATGAATGCTAATGTAATGAAACTATTCATTAGGGTAACTAATGAGGAGTGATGTGATTAACATATTAATAACAATCGTGTTGAGTTTATAAAGATAATGTGTTCTTTATGTAGTTTTAAGCAATATAAATGAAACCGCCTAGAGGGTTTTTATTAACGAGTTAATGATTGAGGAGGCAGAGTGGAGAACTATCTAGAAAGATTACCTGATGTTATTGATTCTGTTGCAACTAATCAGTTTTACCCTAATTTATTATCATGGTTGTCTTCACTTATTGCATTCGATAATGCGATTGTTTACTCCTTTGAAAAAGGAGCGCCACCCCGATTTCTTTCCAAAGTAGAGCGCCGTAATAGCGATAGTATTAACAGAATCTATCAACGAGGTGCTTATTTAATGGACCCATTCTACCAAGAAATCCAAAGAGGAGGCGCTTCCAAAGTGTTAACACTAAAAGAACTCGCACCTAAAGGATTTTATCATACGGACTATTATCTCAATTTTTATCGCAAAACGGGGTGGTGTGATGAGGCTGGGCTGTTATTAGATATTTCAGATGATAGGCAATTAGGTATTTTTTTTGGTAATGAAGATAGGCCTTTTTTCTTGGAAAAATATACACAAGCGCCACTTAAAGATGCCTTCGATATCATTCGTAGTATGGTCAAACTTCATAAAGATATTTCTCCTTCTTCGGTGTCGAATCACTACCAAAATATCGATATGCAAACACGATTTGGCCTGACCCCCAGAGAGTGTGAAGTTGTTGAGTTAATTTTAGCGGGTAAAGGCTCACCACAAATTGCACAGGCGCTTTTCATTAGTTTAGGGACAGTGAAAAATCACCGTAAGAATATCTATCAAAAGTTAAGTATTAACTCACAAGTCGAATTATTTAACTTATTAATGAATAGGCTGAGTTAAGTACAAATTATCGTAATATATTGATTTAATATGGTTTTATGGGGTGCTGTCTTTTTTGTTATTACGTTATTTTTTTTGATTTTGTCTAGATGGTCTTAATGAACTAAAATTAATAAACAATATTGTTAATATGAGAATGGTTTGTTAATTGGTTGATTTTTTTGGTTGTTTAATATTTTTTGTGAATTTCGTTACTATTTAAATATTCTACTTGGCTCACATTTGTTAACTTTATGTTTCGAATGTCCCTAAAGGGCTATGTAATTGTTAATGTAAGGTTAAGATAATCGGGTTATCGAAAGATACTAAATAGGGTATCCATAATGAATAACCAAGTAGAATCATTGACTTACTATGCTGCAACTAAGAAGTATGACTTACGTTTTCCGACATTAAAGGAAGATCTTGATGTTGATGTCGTGATCATCGGTGGCGGCTTCTCCGGGATCCATACCGCACTAGAGCTATGTGAGAAAGGGATCACCAATATTGCTATTTTGGAAGGGCGTCATCTTGGCTATGGTGGTTCAGGGCGAAATGGCGGCCAAGTGATGGCAGGCATTGGTCATGATATCGATGCAATTAAAAAATATGTTGGGCCAGAGGGTTTAGAAACGATTTTTAAACTCAGTAATATGGGCGCGGGGATCATGCGTGATCGCATCGCTAAATATGATATTGATGCAGACTTTTGCCGTGGTTACGCATACTTAGGAAGCAACAAGCGCCAAGAAAAGACCTTACGTAACTGGTTAAAAGACTTCAAGTCAGTTGATCCTGATGAAGAAATTGAATTTTACAGTGGTTCAGAACTAAAACAGATTATTGGTTCCGATGCTTATACCTGTGGTATCAAGCACATGGGTGGTGGCCATGTCCACTCATTGAATTTATTATTGGGTGAAGCGAAAGCGATTAGTGAAATATATGGCGCTAAAATATTTGAAAATAGCCAAGTATTAAATGTGGAGTATGGTAATACCATCAAAGTTAGAACTGCGATGGGAACAGTTAAAGCACAGAAAATGCTATGGGCTTGTGACTCATTTCTAAATGGTCTTGAGCCGACGCTTTATCCTAAAACCATTAATACTTACGCATATCAATTAATGACTGAAGAATTGCCTGATGAATTAATTGAGCAAATTAGCCCAATCCGTGGTGCTTATAGTGATATTCGCCCCGTTATAGATTACTACCGAGTAACGAATGAAAATCGCTTATTATTCGGTAGTTCAACGCATTTTCTTGAATACATTCCATCTGATCTTAAAGCATGGAATCGTAATTTAATGCTAAAAGTCTTTCCTTACCTCAAAGATGTCAAAATTGAACTAGCTTGGGGTGGACCGATGGCATGTAGTGCAAATTTATTTCCACAAATTGGCTCATTACCACAACATAAAAATGTGTTTTATGCACAGGGCTATTCAGGTTTTGGTGTTACGCCTAGCCAGATTGTGTGCAAAGTCTTGGCTGAAGGGATGGTAGAAGGTTCTCATCGTTATGACTTAATGAGTTCTATCCCGCACGCCAATATTATTGGTAAAGATAGCATGCGTAATGTGATTGTTTCACTGGCAAAAATAATGCATCAGACATCCGGTTATTGGCAAGGTCGCCGCTAATTCGTTATCCACTTAACTAGTTTATTTAAATCGATTAAAGGTAAAAATTATGATCAGTCCATTACTGTTAAACAAACCACTGCCAGAACTATTAAATATTGGTAGTGTGACAAACTTAGGTTCTGTGGTTGTTGAAGGCGACCCTCAAGCGAGTGTTGCGATGATCCACGGTGAACCAACGGATAACCTGACCTGCGGTATTTTTGCTTGTACTAAAGGTAAGTTTAAAATGGTATATCCATTTGATGAAATGGCGACAGTTCACGAAGGTTCGGTGAAGTTAACGGATGTGAAAACCGGTGTGACGGTTGAATACCATAAAGGCGATACATGGTTTGCTGCGAAAGGTACTGAAGTTTTATGGGAAATTGAAACACCACGCTTCGTAAAACACTACTTAGCTTGTGTAAATGCCTAATTAATTTCTATTTAGTGGAGTGATAACAATGAGCGAGTTAAGCCTATTACCAGAAGTCAGTGAGTTTTTGAAGCGCCAGCACGGTCATTTTATCAACGGGTTACCGGTTTCTGGCAAGGGCGATACTTTTTTTGATGTTGTTAACCCAGCCACAGAACAGGTTATCGCGAAAGTAAAAGAAGGGACCTTAGCGGAAGTGGATGCCGCAATGAATGCAGCTCATACTGCGTTTAAAGGGGTTTGGGCAAATACCACACCAATGGAAAGAGGGAATTGCTTAAACCGCCTTGCTGACTTGCTTGAAAAGCACCTTGAAGAGTTAGCCCAGTTAGAGACGTTATGTTCAGGCAAAACCATTCAATTATCTCGTTTTCTTGAAGTGGGGTCATCTGCGCAGTTCTTGCGTTATTTTGCTGGTTGGGCGACAAAAATCAGCGGGGAAACGTTGAATGTTTCATTGCCTTCTTTTAATGGTGAGAAATATTCTGCATTTACCCAGCGTGAACCCGTTGGTGTTGTAGCTGGTATCATTCCTTGGAACTTTTCTATTATGATTTCCATTTGGAAATTAGCCGCGGCTTTAACATGCGGTTGTACGATTGTGTTGAAACCAAGTGAATTTACGCCACTAACTATGCTCAGAGTGGTGGAATTAGCAAAAGAGGCAGGGATCCCTGACGGTGTCATTAATATCGTGAATGGCGGTGGTCGTGAGGTTGGGCCCGCACTGATCCATCATCCGCTTTGTTCTAAAGTGACATTTACGGGGTCTGTACCGACTGGGCTGGCGGTAGGGCGTTCAGCGATGGAAGGTAAATTAACCCGAGTCACACTTGAACTTGGTGGGAAAAACGGCGCAGCATTCTTAGCTGACCTCTCGGTTGAAAAAATTGTTAATGGGATTATTGAAGCGGGATATCTAAATCAAGGACAAATTTGCGCAGCTGCTGAGCGGTTCTATATTCCCTCTAAATTGATGGATGAAGTATTAGCGGAACTAAAAACACGTTTGTCTGCGATGAAAGTGGGTTCTCCATTAGATGAAACAACCGAGATGGGGCCGCTGGCAAATAAAGCGCATTATGAAAAAATCTTAGCTTTGTTTGAAAAGGCTCGCGAAGAGGGTAGTGAAATTATTTATGGTGGCCAGCCAGTTGCAGGTGCTGGGTATTTTGTGCCTCCAACCATTATTCGTGCTAATAGCCCGGATGATGTATTGATGAAAGAGGAAACATTTGGGCCAATAGGGACTTTCTTGAGTTACGATGATGAAGAAGAACTTATTGAGATGATGAATAGCACTCCGTTTGGTTTAGCTGCGAGTTTATGGACAAATGATCTCAGTAAAGCAATGCGCATGATTTCACGCATTGAAGCGGGAACCGTATGGGTGAATATGCATACTTTCCTTGACCCCGCAGTGCCATTTGGTGGCATTAAGTCATCAGGTATTGGTCGTGAATTTGGTAGTGCCTTTATTGAGTATTACACAGAGTTAAAATCTGTCATGGTGCGTTATTAGTGTTCGATTTATATTTAATTAATCAACATTTCCCGGCCACCGTGCCGGGTTTTTTGTATTTTATAGCTATCGTTGCTTATTCGTGGTTATGATGAAAGCTCGTTATTATTCATTATGGGTAACAGTATGAAGAAAGTGTTGATTACAGGTGCTAGCCGAGGGATTGGTCGAGCTACAGCGATTAAATTGGGCAGCCTTGGTATGCATGTACTGATTAACTATAAAAATCACCAGCAAGCGGCTGATGAAGTTGTGCAAGAGATTCAATCTGCGGGGGGGATTGCAAATGCACTGCAATGTGATATCAGTGATGAAAATGATGTTGTTAAATTATTTGCAACCATCAAAGAACAATATGGTGACTTAGATTACTTAGTGAATAATGCCGGAATTTTATTTCAGCAGTGTCGTACAGAGATGCTGACTGCAGAGCGCATTAATCAGGTATTAGCCACGAATGTCACCGGATTACTGATTTGTTGTCGGGAGTTTATTAAACACGCCTACCATTTTAATCAATTCAAAGATAAAGCCATTGTGAATGTTTCATCTGCAGCTGCGCGTTTAGGTGCTGCAGGGGAATATATTGATTATGCCGCTTCTAAAGGCGCTGTAGATTCAATTACAAAAGGGTTATCACTTGAGCTTGCAGAAGTAGGAATACGTGTTAATGGCGTTCGACCCGGCTATATTTATACTCAAATGCACAAAGATGGCGGTGAGGAAGGTCGAGTTGACCGTGTTGCTTCGCAATTACCGATGAAAAGAGGGGGAGAACCACATGAGATTGCTGAAATCATCGTATGGCTGTTAAGTGGTGCATCTTCTTATGTTACAGGTTCAATTATTGATGCGGCGGGTGGCCGTTAGATTCATTATCATTTTTCTTGGCGAATGATAAACCCTGATGATACAAGCTCGGTGCGGTTTGTCACATTCGCTTTAGTGAAGATATTGCGTAAGTGAGTCTTCACTGTTGATAGTGAAACTCCCAATAATAAGGCAATTCGCTTATTACTTGCGCCTTCCCGTACTAAATGGATGATTTCTTGTTCTTTAGGGGTATAAGACACTAGCGAGTCGGGTAACACATCGAATGTCATTAGTTCAGCGACAGGCAAGATAGCATTTAATCGCATGATTTCTTGTTGGCTAAATGGGCTGTCTCGCAGTACCGAAATCCCCGCAATAATTTTATTTTTACGGCGAATAAATATTTCAGCCATATCAGTCATATTATTTGGCCGCATGAAATCATGGAAAAAAGCTTGATTTTGCTGGCATATTTCAGGGGCCATTCTCACTAAGCGTAAGTCATCACCGCGAAAATGGTCAGGGTGCAATGGGTCAAATTGGTGAAAGTAAGCGAGATACTCTTCGTGCATTTTTGCCGGGATCCCATGAAGAACATAGTTACCTGGCTGGCAATGATCATTCACGAGGTAATACACCAAAGCAGAAACTGGAATAATATGTGCAATGGTATTTAGGCAGCAATCAATTAATGTTTGTTGATGAGGCTCGAATAATGGTGAATTCATCATATTCCCTTGTGTATTAATCGAATTATTATCATGCCCCTTAATGTCATTAACATAAAGCAAATATATTAATAACGTGAGGTTGATAGCAGTATTTAAAACGCATAAAAACTCCACAAATATTGATTGGTAGCTTTTTGGTATCTTTAGAGGATTGTTTATTAATATATTAATGAGTTAATTGATTGCTACATATTGATATTACTTTAATTATTTTTATTTCCTCTCAAAGTGTGGGTACTTTTCGTGAGTTAAATTTTATTTCCCCTCTCTCTAGGTATCGTTCTTTAGAACGATAGCAGCCTATTTGGGCTTATTTCTATAGTGGATGTGTAGTTACTTTGTTTTTACAAAAAATTCACATTCATGGCTGGGTAGAGAGTGAGAGGGATGTAAAATGAATTTATCCTCAAAATTGTCGACACATTTAGAAAAAGGGAAAGTTGGCTTTCCGACCACATTGGCGAGTTCTGCCGGCTTGATTATGGCTAGCCCCGTTATTTTAACCGTTACGAGTGGATTCGGTATAGGTGGTGATACGTTTGCCCTAGCCGTGCTACTTAGCTTCATTATGATGCAAGCTCAGCTAACCACATTTTCGGAGGCTGCAGCCATTCTACCAACGTCAGGCTCAGTATATGACTATATCTCTTGTGGGATGGGGCGGTTTTGGGCGATAACTGGCGCGCTTTCGGCTTATTTGATTGTGCATGTGTTTGCAGGAACTGCCGAAACGATCCTTTCTGGAATTATGGCGCTTGTTAATTTTGAGCATCTCAATACTGTCTTAGAAACCAGTAATTCGTCTTGGATGGTCGGCGTGGGATTAGTTGTCGCGTTTGGGATTTTAAATGCATTCGGCATTGAAGCCTTTGGTAAGGTTGAGGTTGTACTGACATTCGCCATGTGGTCTACGTTAGTGATTTTTAGTGTGAGTGGTTTGATATTGCCCTTTCATGTCGATATGGACGGCTGGTTTGGTCAGCCACTCAATACTGACCCAACATTGATTCTCAGCTTTGTTGGTATGGCGATGTTCATGTTTGTTGGGTGTGAGTTAGTGACACCAATGGCGCCTGAAATTAAAAATTCCGCTAAGGTGATCCCTCGCGCGATGACAACGGGCCTATTTTGTGTCGCGCTCTGTATGGTGTTATTCGGTGCAGCTTTAGCGAACCAAGTGGAAAATGTGGTCGTTGACCCGCAAACAGGCACACGTTTACTGGAAACACCAATGGCAATCCCAGCATTCGCTGAAATTGTCATGGGTGAGTTTGGGAAGTATTGGATAGGTGTCGCATTATTATTGGCTGGTGGAGCAACCATTAATACGTTAATGGCAGCGGTTCCTCGTATTCTTTATGGAATGGCGCTTGATGGGGCATTACCACGCATCTTTGCTTATTTACATCCACGTTTCAAAACCCCAGTATTCGGCATTTTAGTGGCCGTGATGATCCCGTGTTTGCATGCTTTTGCTATTCAAGGCGACCTTGACCGTATCATTCCATTGGTACTGGCGGCGGTGTGTTCTTGGGGAACGGCTTACTTGCTGGTAACGATTTCAGTGGTGTTATTGCGTATTCGTCGTCCTGACTTACATCGTGCTTATCGTTCTCCTTTTTTCCCTATACCGCAAATTATTTCGAGTGTCGGAATTATTTTAGCTATTGTGTACATTACCCCACCGGGTATGAATAAATCGGATATCTATATTCCTTTTGCCATTATGTTAGGTTTAACCGCAGGGTATGCATTAATTTGGACCGTTTTCGTGCAGAAAGTTAACCCATTTAAACCCGTAGATGTTGAATCCGTTTTATCAAATTCCTTTGCCGATGAAGAAATGGAAGGAGGCCAACTTGAGCCATTACGTCACCTCGCCTAAACCGTCTTTGTGGGAAAAAATCGGTAAGCTCATTCAGCAACGTTTGCCTGCCGGATATCAAATAGGATTGACACTTAACCGTGTTGAAAAGGACATGGCGCCTTATCCATGTGAGTGGGGAGCACCCGGAGAGCTCCTTGTACAGCCTCAACCGGAGTTAACCATTGAGGTGACAGAGCGACCAAAAAAGTTGTTTCTCGCTTTCATTGTGTATAGCCGTTTTGCGGTGTCAGGCCAATGCACAGATAATATCAATGCAAAAATTGAAGTAAAAACCCGAGGGAGTATAAAGAAAAAACATATCCATTTCGTCTCAAAACAAATGGATGGACAGAGAGTTATTGAATGGCTGAATGAATACCCCATTATTAGGCAAACATTAGAAGAGCTGGAATTTAATCATTGCGAAATAGAGTTTAGCCATGGTCGTTGGCGTTGTGAAATCGAGCCTTACACCGCATCAGAAATGGTGAGCCGTATTCCTGCGACTCGCCGTTATTTGAGATTAGTACAAAAACAACGCTATTATTTATTGAGTGCGCTGCAGTTAATTAACCAATTGGTGGAAAAACGTGCTGTGAGCCATTGAGTTTAAAAGAGTTTTTTGATAGTAATAATTATTATCAATTGACTCGCTGGAATTTGATGTGAAATCTTTGCCTCTTTTAGGTTGTATGTTGCTGTCATCTACTGCAATGGCAACGCATTCTGACTGCATGCGTTTATCTGAGCTTTCCTTTGTTGAAGGGCTGCATGATAGCGAGGGCCATAGTTGCTTATCTATTGAAGTATCACAGCAAGATTTTATAAAACAACGTGGTGAAGGCCTTTCCAAGGTCCTGTTATTGGACTCCAATAAACAGCCAGTGCGTGCATTGCAAGAGTATGGCTCGGTGCAAGAACCCCATAGCGCAGACTATGTCGTATCAGAAAATGGGGTTTATTATTTAGCATTGAATGGTGAGCCGGGTAAACCTTGGCAGTTAAAGTTTGATATCAGCGAGTACCAACCTTTAGCCATTAAGAAAGATAATGAACCTATTAGCCCGATGCTACAAAGTTTACTTGATGAACATTATCAAAATGGCGATACAAGCGCATTTTGGCAAGCTGTCGCCGCGCAAGGAACACCACTGGTTGAGGTGTTTTCAAATCGACAAAAACGCGTGACATTTCTTTGGCGAGGCGCGAAAGCAAATGCTTATATTCTAGGGGCACCGTCGGGTAATCACGAAAGAATGGCCCACTTGGCGGGAACGGATATTTGGTATCGTTCTTTTATCATTCCTAATGATACGTTATCACAATATAAAATTGCACCGGATATCCCTTCTGTGCCTGAGGGCGGCTTTGCTCAACGTAAGGCGATTTTAGTCACTGCGCAGTCAGACCCTTATAATTCTCACGTTATTCCTTCGCAAAGCATAGATAAATATAACCGTTTTTCTTTGTTATCATTAGTACCGAATATACGCCAATGTCATTTCTCCGATGTAGAAAACAGGCAGATTAAAGGCCATTTAGAGACATTTACGTTGGCGAGTCAGGTATTAAAAAACGAAAGAAAAATAACGGTTTACCAGCCTAATATCCCAATGGAAACCCCTGCACTATTGGTGCTATTGGATGGCCAAATTTACCTGCAAAACTATCAAATGGATAAATTCTTTGATAAGTGGATGGATCAAGGGAGTTTCCCAGCGATGAATATTGTGTTTGTGGACAGCATCAATTCAGCGCGCCGTGGTGATGAGCTTCCTCCTAATGATGCGTTTCCTAAGTTGCTGGCGGATGAACTTATGCCTCAGCTCGCGGAAATGGGAGTTCAAGCACCTGCAAGCCATACGATTATTGCAGGTTCCAGCTATGGAGGGCTTGGGGCGACATGGAATGCGTTACAGTACCCGGAAATTTTCGGTAATGTCATTAGCATGTCAGGATCTTACTGGTGGGCTCCGAAGGATAAAGACCCTGAATGGTTAATTCGTGAAATTGAAATGATGCCAACACAACCGATCCGTTTTTTCCTTGAGGCTGGCCTATTTGAACAACGTGGTAGTTGGGGGGGAATTATTCAAAACCACTACCGGTTATTCGATGTTCTAAAACATAAAGGTTATCAAGTTGATGCCATTGAACTCCCTAGTGGGCACGACTACGTTTCTTGGTGTGAAACGCTTTATGAGGGAACAAACCAACTTGCGTCACAATGGTAAATAGTCCTACGCTCATGCATAAAAAGCAGCTTATATTTAGCTGCTTTTTCACATTTATGACAAACGTCTTCATTTCGCCATAAAAGCGTCATTCAACTGTCATCTGGCTCCTTTAGCATGCCTTTCATTATTTGAAATATACATCTTCTATTTTCATTATTGATTGGCAAGGAAACAGTTATGACTGGTAATTTTATGAAATCCCTTTTAGCTGTCACGGTAAGTACTTTAATTTTAGGGAGTACAGTCCCTGCCTACGCGGCTGATAAAAATGATGCGGTGTCAGAAAACCGTGCGGCGCAAGGTGATATCACCAAATTTGGTGGCGCGCGTCGTTTAGCGACAGAGCAAACTGATATCATGAAAGCGGCACTTCACAATGGCCAAGCCAAAAATGTGATTTTATTTATTGGTGATGGTATGGGGGACTCAGAGATAACTGTTGCTCGTAACTATGCAGAAGGCGCTTCAGGGTTCTTTAAAGGTATCGATGCGCTGCCAATTACGGGTCAGTACACCCATTATGCATTAGATAAAAAAACACAAAAACCCGACTATGTGACTGATTCTGCCGCGTCTGCCACTTCGTGGTCTTCCGGTGTGAAAACCTACAATGGCGCATTGGGAATTGATGTATTTGGTAACGACCATGAGACATTAATTGAGATAGCTAAACGTAATGGTAAAGCTACAGGTAACGTCACAACTTCCGAGATTCAAGATGCAACGCCTGCTGCGCAATTTTCGCATGTGAGTGCGCGTAAATGTTATGGCCCTGAGGAAACAACAGAAAAATGTGCGACTAACGCGCTAGAAAATGGCGGTCGTGGTTCAATTTCAGAGCAACTGTTGGTAACTCGCCCAGATGTCACACTTGGTGGTGGCGCTAAGAGCTTCAAGCAAGAAGCAAAGGCGGGTGACTACA
The DNA here is from genome assembly GCF_011077905.1 of Providencia sp. M-27. Classification (NCBI taxonomy): domain Bacteria; kingdom Pseudomonadati; phylum Pseudomonadota; class Gammaproteobacteria; order Enterobacterales; family Morganellaceae; genus Providencia; species Providencia sp. M-27. The sequence continues at coordinate 19,142 of NZ_JAALBT010000007.1, forward strand.
AAGGTAAAACGTTGGAGCAACAGGCGATTGAACGTGGGTACAATATTGTGCGAGATGCTAAATCATTAGACAGCATTAAAGTCGCAAATCAAGACAAACCTGTTCTTGGCTTATTCCACGATGGCAACATGACGGTTGCATGGGAAGGCCCGAAAGCGGTTCATTATGGTAATATCAACAATGCGCCGTTAGAGTGTAAACCGAACGCTAAGTTAGACCCTAATGCGCCAACATTAGCTCAAATGACGAAGAAAGCGATTGAACTGTTAGAAGTTAACCCGAATGGTTTCTTCTTACAGGTTGAAAGCGCTTCTATCGATAAGCAAGATCATAAAGCAAACCCATGTGGCCAAATTGGTGAAACAGTTGCTCTTGACCAAGCTGTACAAGTTGGCTTAGATTTCGCTAAAAAACATGGTGATACATTAGTTATTGTGACAGCTGACCATTCACATTCAAGCCAAATTATTCCAGAAGGCACAAAATCAACGGGCTTAACGCAAGCGTTGATTACTAAAGACGGTTCTGTGATGGTAGTGAATTACGGTAACTCTGAAGAAGATGATTCTCAAGAGCACACCGGTGCTCAGTTACGTGTGGCGGCTTATGGCCCACATGCGGCAAACGTAATGGGTCTAACTGACCAAACTGATTTATTCTTTACCATGCGCGATGCAATGGGATTGAAGCAATAAACCAACCCTGTAGTGAAAATTCTCCGCAATAGGATGTTGCGGGGGATTTTTTTATTTTTTAGTCTATTTTCTCCTTATTTTTCAACCGTTCCTCAATAAACTTACTAAATATTTGCACTTCTTTTTTTATCCGTTATCTTGAAAAATTGATTTATCTGATAACAATAAATGTGCTTATTCATGGGCACGAATAATGAGAATGGCATAATGAGAGAAGTTCGCGAACTACAACGAGATGAAATCCCATCTGTTTGGTCTATCGACCGCACTGAATTAATTGAAAACCTTTATCTGTATCAAAATGGCGAGTTGGTGCTATCCAAACAGCGGTTTGATATGAAAGGTTGGCCAGAAGGTGAACCTGAAGCCTATACCCCCCATTTGTTGGAAAGTTATGACCAAGGCGCGGTATTTCTTGGGGTTTTTGAACAGGGCAAGCTAATTGCTGCTGCAAGTTTAGATAATGTGTGGCGCGGTGAGCAAAAAAACTTACTGCAATTATCTTTCCTGCATGTGAGCCACTCGTACCGTGGCGAAGGTTTAGCAGGGATGTTATTTCAGCAATGTGTTGAAATTGCGATGCAAAAAGGGGCAAAAGGCTTATATATTTCTGCGACGCCTTCAGAAAATACAGTGCACTTTTATCAATACCTAGGCTGTACCTTAATTGCACAACCTGATCCTGAATTATTTGCATTGGAACCTGAAGATATTCACTTTATTTATCTATTTTAGTAAGTTTTTATTTTGTAAAATAAGTGTTAATTTATAGGGGGGTGAAATAAAAAAGCATTGAAATTTACTAAAAACTAGATATGATTGATAATCATTATCATTTAAAGTGTTGAGGTCACTATGCCAACTAGCATATCAAAAACCACAGGTTTAAAGCGTATAGGCGCTGGCCTTTGGGGTGTCTTTGCTGTGATATTGTTGAGCATTGCTTATGTACTCAATAATATGGGCTTAGATAATTTAAAAATCATTATGATTATCATGATGGTAGCAACCGCAGGGATGTTATTTAATCGTGGCTCTCGTCGTTTATTGATTATCCCAGCTGTGATCTCACTTGCATGTTTTATGATGGCCTTTGTACTACAAAGGTAGCTCTATAATCTAATTGATAATTAAATAGAACAGAAAAAAGTGGTATCGAAAGATATTGATAATTGAATGGTATTCAAAATAACGGTTTATTCAAATGATTTACTATTGTCTTATAGTAAATAAGGCAAATAAGACAGCGTTAGCATTACAGAGAAGGTCAAAAGGGCAGGATGTATAAAAAAATGACTGACCAGTGGTGCGAAAGGGGGGACTTGAACCCCCACGTCCGAAGGACACTAACACCTGAAGCTAGCGCGTCTACCAATTCCGCCACCCTCGCAATACTGTCTCGTCAATACTGAGTTATCGTTGTTTGTCTCAAAATTAGTGGTGCGAAAGGGGGGACTTGAACCCCCACGTCCATAGGACACTAACACCTGAAGCTAGCGCGTCTACCAATTCCGCCACCCTCGCATGCCTAACTCAATTTTGATACAACGATACTTTTTACCTGCTAATGAGGTGGTGCGGATTTTAGGCTAATTTCGACGAACGTCAATAATTTTTTTATGAAGTATTTTTTGATTGATGAAAAAATGGCCGGTGAAGGATCACCAGCCAATGAGAAGCATGATAAATTGTGCTTTAGCCTAAATTACTCGTGTATAAATTAACGCTTAACTGCTTGGTAAACTTTAAATTTTCCCGTTTTTGCAAGTACTTCGTGACTACCAAAAGCTTTATCGAGTAAATCAGGGTATGGTAAGAAAGCATTCGCAACGATCCGCAAGCGGCCCCCTTTTTTCAGGTATTTAGGGGCTTGATAAATCATATTTTCCACCGCACGATAACTGGTGTTTAGGCCATCATGGAATGGCGGGTTAGAAATAATCCAATCAAATTTATCGTTAATATCTGAGTAAGCATCACTAGCGATGACTTTACCAGTCAGTTTATTGGCTTCAAGAGTGGATGCTGCGGAATCTAGTGCAGACGCACTGACATCACTTAAGGTAAGTTTGATCTCTGGGTTTTGTGAGCCGATCACCGCGGCAATCACACCGTTACCGCAAGCAAGATCAAGCAGATCACCACTCATTGGATCGGTTAATGTTGATAACAGTAGGTCACTACCGATATCAAGCTCATTATGGCTAAACACCCCTGGTAATGCGTTAATTCTAACATTATCAAGTTCATAATGACGCCACCAGCGAGCAATATCAAAGGTGGTTGATTGCTCTAATTCACCATAGTACAAGCCACAGCGACGTGCGGAGTCAATTTTTTGTAAGCTAGCGATCCCCTCCATAATGGATTCGGCGCTTTTAACACCACTGCGATTCTCACCGACGATAAAAATTTGGCTACCCGCAGCAAGATGAGTACAAAGGTCATCGAGTTGGAAACAGGCTTCTTGCTTGTTTTTTTGCCAAAAATAAATGAGAGTATCGCAAGGCTGGATAAATTCCGCAGGCGTAGTGGCAGAGAATAACGCCATATCTCCCATTAACGGCTGTAAACGCTGCCAGTGATGATACTGGTTGGTGATGACACGAACACTAGCCGCTTCTAAGGTTGCAGCGAGCTCATCCTGAATGTCACCGGCCAAAATGACATGACGATCTGTAAAATGTTCGAGATGGCGTTGAATAACTTCGCTGGCAGGTGTCAGTAATGACATATTCTGTCAATCTCCTAAAATAATAAAAAAACCGATGACATCTTACCAAAGATAAGAGAAATAGCATTGCTCTGTTGGCGCTATTGATCCCCTTTGATAAGATGTGGTTGTAAAATTGCGACTGGAAAATCAAATGACACGACGTGACAGGCTTTTAGAACAACTGGGGATCACTCAATGGATGGTGAGAAATCCTGCCGTGTTACGTGGTGAGCGTGGTGTAAGGATCCCAGCGTCGACTAAGCTTATTATTATTACTGATGAGAACCTTGATTTAAATAGCCAATTGCTAAAAGATATTTTTCTTTCCATGAATATTGCACAGGACGATGTGGTTTGTGTAAATTCAGAGCAACTAGGTTTAATCCCAACACCAATAATAACACCATGTTGGGTATTAGGTGATGAAATCCAGCCTGAAGGTTCAAAAATCATGTTTACTTCACCTGTTTTGTCTGAGCTAAGTACAAGCTGTAGCGCTAAACGGGCACTATGGAAACAAATTTATCAATATGATGAAAATTTCAACACTAAAGCAATCTGATCTCGCAACTGCGTACTTAATTGAGAAGTTGAGCCATGATTTTCCATGGACTGAGCGAGTTTTTTATGGGAACCAAGGGGAAAAGTACCATAACATAAAAATATCTGTTAATAATCAAATTGTTGGCTATGCAATAACACAGTGTGTTCTTGATGAAGCGACCTTGTTTAATATTGCCATACACCCTGATTACCAAGGGAAAGGCTATGGCCGTTTGTTGCTAGAACAGCTTATTGAAGAACTCGTAAAGAAAGGTATTCTCACGTTATGGTTAGAAGTGAGGGAATCAAATGCATCTGCTTTGCATCTATACGATAAGCTAGGTTTTCATCAAGTGACGGTGCGTAAAGATTATTACCCCGCCAAAAAAGGCCGAGAAGATGCTTTAGTACTTGCTTTGACTCTATTTTCTGATGAATAAATTTAAGTAACAAATAATTTATTACTAATATAATTAAAACCCCAATATGTCATGAGACATACTGGGGTTTTGTGCTTTTAGTGAAATTTATTTTTCAATTTCAGGAAGAATGGGCTTATTAATTATTTGGATGTTATCTTTTAACGCTTTTTTTGCCGCCGCTTGTGCGTTGACTTCTTCGTTGAGGCCTTTATATGTGGAATAACACATAATTAGCATCATGATGGATAGTGGCACAGCCATGGCGACCAGTGCGGATTGTAAGCCTGATAATCCACCCGTCATAATTAGCACAATCGCAATAGCAGCAATAACGACACCCCAAATGGTTTTAGTAACATGAGAAGGATTTGGGTTGCCATTCTCACTGACCATTCCCAGTACAAATACCGCTGAGTTAGCTGATGTGATAAAGAAAATCAGCACTAAAACAATCGCTAAGACACTAATAAATGTCGATGCAGGGAAATAGTCTAAAAACTTAAACAGTGCAGATGTGACGTCGGTTTTTACAGCATCTGCTAGTGCGGTTTGCCCTAAGTTTTGAATTAAATGAATGGCAGAACCGCCCATGACTGCAAACCAGGCAAAAGCACTTAATACAGGAATAAATACTGCGCCAATCATAAACTCTTTAATTGTTCTTCCTTTTGATATACGCGCCACAAAGCTACCCACTAATGGTGCCCATGCTATCCACCAGCCAAAGTAAAACAGTGTCCAGTTAGCAATCCAAGTACCGTCATTATAGGGCTCAGTGCGAAATGACATACTGACAAAATTTTGGACGTAGTCACCAATACCTTGGAATAAAACTTTTAAGATAGTTTGGGTGGGGCCAGACAAAAATATAAATGCCATCAATCCTAGAGCAAGTATGATATTTAAGTTTGATAGGTGTTTTATCGCTCCTTGTAATCCAGAGATCGTCGAAGCAACATAAACAACGGTAATTATTGTGATCAAGCCAATTTGTACATAAATACTGATGGGTAATCCCCATAAGTAATTCATACCACTGTTAACTTGTAGTGTACCAAAGCCTAATGATGTGGCGATACCAATGACGACGGACAACATCACCAAGATATTGATCCATTTCCCGACAGAGCCGTAGATCCGATCCCCGATTAAAGGATAGAAAACCGAGCTGAGTGAGGATGGCAATTTTTTTCTAAATTGGAAATAGCCTAAAGCCACACCGACGAGTGCATAACACGCCCATGCGGAAACCCCCCAGTGCAGATAGACATATTGCATCGCTGCTTTGGCAGACTGTTCTGTTAAGCCTTGCCCAACGGGTGGGCTGATATAATAGGAAACTGGCTCTGCCACCCCCCAGAACATCAAGCTGATACCAATCGAGGCACTGAATAACATCGCAATCCAGGTGACCGTGCTGTATTCCGGTTTGTCATTGTCATCGCCGAGGCGTATGTGACCAAATTTGGAAAAACCGAGAAACATACAGAAGCTGAAAAAGATAAAAACGGAACCTAGAATGAACCAACCTAGGTTGTTATAGATAAAACTTAAGGCGGAATGTGAAAATGCTTCCAGTTTATCAGGAATAAATGCACCAAAACTGATTAACGCCAGACTAAAGGCTAGCGACACGTAAAATACGGATTTTTTGTGATTCATCATACCTCTTCTCCAGTTGCTCACTTATTTTTTTCTTTTATGAGAGTTGGCTTGCAGGGAATACTCGTTTTGTTTTTTAGGGTACTTTTTTGTTAATTGCTACTTTTGGTTTACAGAGAATAGCCATGCAAAGATTGTGTAGTCACAAGTAATTAACCAATTGTTAACAGTTTTAATAATTAAAAGTAATTCAACTCATTGTTATATATTGGTTAAATGTTTTTGGTTAAATTTTTATCAATATTTCGTTTGATCATTAATGCGATCTGCATTAACATTCTCAAAAAAGATGTTAACTATAAGTTTACATAAGTGAGGGCAATTATGAGCAATGCAGCTAAAGTCATTTCGATTAATGATCACCTTGATATCGATAACGCATGGACAATCCCTGCGCGTTATTACACGTCTAATGATGTTTTTGAGTATGAAAAAGAAAAAATATTCGCTAATTCATGGGTTTGTGTCGTACATGTTAGTGAGGTAAAAGAAAAAAATTCGTATATCACCCGTGAACTCATTGGTGAAAGCCTTGTGATTGTTCGTGGTCGCGATGATGTATTGCGCGGTTTCTATAATGTGTGTCCACACCGAGGGCATCAGTTGATCAGCGGTGAAAGCGGTAAAGTCAAAAATGTGATTACTTGCCCTTACCATGCGTGGGCATTCAAGCTAGATGGCCAATTAGCACATGCGACTAACTGTGAAAATGTGAATAATTTTGAAGCTGATGCAATGACATTAAGTAGCTTCCATGTTACTGAACATGCAGGGTTTATCTATGTAAATATGACCGTAGGCGAACCGCAGCCTATTGAAGAGCAACTTCCAGGTTTAGCTGAAAAAATGCAAGAAGCTTGTGCGGTAATTAGTGATTTAAAATTGGCCGCTCGGTTTGTTAGCCATACACCAGCTAATTGGAAAACCATTGTTGATAACTATATTGAGTGTTATCACTGCCCAACCAACCATGTGAGCTTTGCAAGTTCGGTGGATGTTAACGTATACGAACACCAATTATTGGATAATTGGACTGTTCAAATTGGTAAGGCAAAACCTTCTGAGTCCTCCTATCAATTTGATGAATCTGTTTTAGACCCGCGTTTCTTTGGTTTTTGGATTTGGCCAAGCACTATGTTCAATATGCCTCCAGGCGGCGATTTCATGACAGTCATTTATGAGTTTCCTGTGAGCGCAGGGGAAACTTTGCAGCACTATGATATTTATTTCCTCAATGAAGAGTTGACTGAATATCAGAAAAACTTAGTGGAATGGTATCGCACGGTGTTCCGCCCAGAAGATTTACGGTTAGTAGAAAGTGTACAAAAAGGGTTGAGATCGCGTGGTTACCGAGGCCAAGGGCGTATCATGGCTGACAGGCAGCGCAGTGGGATTAGTGAACATGGCGTTGCTCATTTCCATAAAATCATCGCTGGCGCGCACACTGAGTAATTACGTTAACCATAAAAATAAAAGGAGAAGTCACAAATGCATCATTTAACTCACCCTGCACTATTTCGTCAGTCATGTTACATCAATGGGCAATGGGTTGATTCAGACAATAAAATCCCTGTGACTAATCCTTTTGACCAATCTGTGCTGGGAACGATCCCCAGCCTGTCGGCCACACAAGTAAATGAGGCGATTGAATCTGCGTATTCTGCGATGGAAGGCTGGAGTAAGCTGACAGCGAAAGCGCGTTCTATCATTTTACGTCGCTGGTTTGAGCTGATTGAAGCCCATGTTGATGATCTCGGGCGTTTAATGACTCTCGAACAAGGTAAGCCACTGCATGAGGCAAAAGGTGAAATTCGTTATGCCGCGTCATTTATTGAATGGTTTGCGGAAGAGGGAAAACGTGTTTATGGGGAGACTATCCCTCAAACGGTGGGAAGTAACCGTCTTTCGACAATCAAGCAGCCGATCGGTGTTTGCAGTGCGATTACGCCATGGAATTTTCCCGCAGCGATGATCACTCGTAAAGCGGCTCCAGCACTGGCTGCGGGTTGCAGTATTGTTATCAAACCCGCGACAGAAACGCCTTTTACGGCACTCGCCTTAGCGCAGCTGGCTGATGAGGCGGGTATCCCCGCTGGGATATTTAACGTCATTACTGGGGACTCTCGCGTTCTAGGGGAACGCCTAACTAAACATGAGCTTATCAGTAAATTTTCGTTTACCGGTTCAACACAAGTTGGGCGAATATTGTCTGAGCAGTGCGCATCAACGATTAAGAAAACCTCACTCGAACTGGGGGGGAACGCGCCTTTTATTGTCTTTGATGATGCGGACATTGATAAAGCGGTAAAGAGTGCGGTTCAAGCGAAATTTCGTAATGGTGGGCAAACTTGTGTTTGTGTGAACCGTTTTTATGTTCAAGATGCGATTTTCGATGAATTTCAGACCAAGTTCGTTACAGAAGTCGCCAAATTGCAAGTCGGTAATGGTCTTGAAGCCAGTACCGACATTGGGCCGATGATCACAACACGTGCTATCGATGGGATGAATGAGTTATTGCAAGATGCATTAGCGAAAGGCGCTCGCCAATTAACCTTAGGGAATGAAGTCACTGAGTATGGCAATTTCTTTAATCCCAAAGTCCTTGTTGATGTTGATGATTCAATGAAGATTGTTCATGAGGAAATATTTGGTCCCATTGCAACATTGATTCGTTTTAGTGATGAAAATGAAGTGATTACTCGCGCCAACAATACGATTTATGGCTTAGCGGCTTATTTCTTTTCTCGTGATGTTAGCCGTGTTTATCGTGTTGCTGAAAAGCTACAAAGTGGCATGGTCGGTATCAATACAGGCTTGATTTCTAATGAAGTTGCTCCTTTTGGAGGTGTGAAGCAATCAGGTCTAGGAAAAGAAGGCTCTCGATATGGTATTGAGGATTATTTAAGTACTAAGTATCTGTGTTTAGATATTGAATAATAAGAGAGGCACTGTGATGAACCAACAAAAAATTGCAGTCAATATTAGCCGAATTGAGCAAGTTAGCCCAAATATCAAGATGTTCGAATTTGTAGCGCAAGATGGTACTTTTGTGCCTTTTAGTGCAGGTAGCCACGTTACCGTTCACATGGATGGGCAGGCCGGTTTACAACGTGCTTATTCGTTAATCAGTGACCCACAGCAGTGTGGCAGTTATTGTATTTCTGTATTGCGTGATGAAAACTCGAAAGGCGGCTCTGCATTTATGCATGAGCAGCTATCGCCAGGGGACAGTTTGTACCTGTCACCAGCACAGAATTTTTTCTCGTTGGCACCGGATAACCAATGTAAGCATATTTTGATCGCTGGTGGAATTGGGATCACGCCTTTTCTCTCTTATCTCTATGAATTAGAAGAAAATGGAATGGATTTTGAGCTCCATTACTGTTTTCGTGATAGTGCAACAGCGGCATTTCTTGAACATTTGCAACAGCGTATTGGCTCGCGTTTATTTCTCTATGACGGCAGCCAAGGGCAACGAATGTCTGTTGAACAGTTGGTTCAAGCACAAGCGAGCAATAGCCATCTGTATGTATGTGGTCCCCAATCATTAATTAATGAGGTGATTGAAAAGGGTCATCAGCACCTTGGTGAATCACAGGTTCATTTTGAAAATTTTGGTGAAGTTGCCAGCGAAGGGGATTCATTTGAGGTCTATTTTCAACGTTCAGGTTTTAGTTTGGAAATCGGTAAAGATGAGTCCATTTTGCAGGTAATCGAAGCAGATAAGCGCATTAATGTGGAATGTTTATGCCGTAATGGGGTTTGTGGAACCTGCGAGACGGCAATACTTGAGGGAGAGGCTGATCATCGTGACCACTACCTCGATGATGATGAAAAAGCTGAGCAGAAAACGATGATGTTGTGTGTTTCGCGAGCTAAATCTAAACGGTTAGTTCTTGATTTATAATCAAAGTTGCCCCGCTTAGGCCACAAGTGGGGCAGAATACCTGTTTTAAATATCTTTTAATTCAAACATTAAAAAAGGCTGTTTTTCATCATTCAAGTGTTGATAAGCGGTAATTTGCTTGTCTTGAAATACGATTTGCCCCCGCCCAGTCCGAAATACTTCATCTAGCCATGGCTTATGGTTGATCACTAATTGATATAATAAACGTTGTAGTTCAAGGTAATCTATTTCAGTCGATTGATTGTGTAAGTTGCTGGCTAATATTTCACCTGCCTTATCGGTAAATACGACTAAATGATTGAAATGAGATAATAAAACATCAAAATAGCATTTGATTTTACGCAGGCGCAGTTCAGTATTTTTACGTTCTGTGTTGTCTAAGCTGATCCCAACCAGTTTTGTCACTTTGCCATTCGGGCCTTTGACGCCAGTGGCTCGAGATGTGATCCAGCGGTAATCGCCTTCCCAGTTAATTTTAAAATCCATTTCATGGGCACCCCCTTCACGGATAATTTTGGAATATCCATTAACCAACTTTTCCTTGGAGTCATGGCTCATTAAGGCCCAGAAATCTTCATTACTGGTGATTTTGATGCCATATACGGCTTCAACGTTGTCGGAGTAGTTCAATTCCCCCGTTAATAAGTCCCACTCCCATGTCACGATATCTGCGGATTCTTGAAGATGGACTTCGTTGATATTGCGCATGACGCCTGAATTGCTAACAGTGATTTGGTTATTGGTATATTCACCGTATTTCAACCATATCTTGTCGACATCCAATAACGTGGCGAGCTTTTCAAGATTATCTTCATCAATCATGCCGCCTTTCGTCCACTTGTTAACTGCCGTTCGGGAAACGCCAAGGGCTTCAGCTGCCTTTAATTGACTCATTTTTTTCTGTTTTAGCAATTTCAACAAACGTTCTTTGAATGTCTCTGTTTCTGTCATCAATTCATGTTTACCTTATAACTTATGGGGTTAACTAAAAACCATGTGATAAGTGAGTAGCAAGGTATTGCTCTAGATTTTCGATAAAGACTCTAAGGTTAGCACTCGTTCGGAGACTTCTCGAATATACAGCATAAACATCCGCGGTTTGATGCCATTGCGGTAACACTCGCACTAATTGGCCAGACTGTAACTCAGGCTGCACACTCCATTGGGAGCGCAATAGGATCCCTTCACCACTTAAGCACCATTGCTTGGCGACTTCACCATTATTGACGGTTAATTTGCTATTGGGAGTGACCGTCATACTTTCTTGCTGATGTTCAAGCTTCCATACAGCGGGGGCTTGATTACGTTCTTTAATCGCAATACAAAAGTGCTTTTGTTCCAGTTCTTGTGGATATTTTGGGTAGCCGTGTGTTGCTAAGTAGCTTGGTGAAGCGCACAGGATACGTTGGTTTTGTGCAATCCGCCTAGCAATAAATTGCTCAGCTATCGTACCGCCAATACAGATATCAACATCAATGTTTTCACTAATAATATCGACAGACTTATCGGTTAAAGTGAGGTCAATGCCTAATAAAGGGTAATTTCCCCGCAATGTCAGTATAAACGGGTTAATGTAAGTACTGCCAAAGCCTGTGCTACAACTGATACGCAGTGAGCCGCGGATCTCTTCGCGACAGGCGTTGAGTTGCTGTTGCATCTGTTCCAATTCAGCTAGCATCATTTCACTGCTACGCAAAATAATTTGCCCTTCATGAGTCAGCTTAATTGAGCGAGCAGTTCTAAAAAATAAAGTTTGTCCTAAATTTTCTTCTAGCAACTTAATGCGTTTAGAAACATAAGCTGGGGATACCAACAGCTGTGAAGCGGCTTGAGAGAAACTCATCAAACGGGCAACCGTGACAAAAACGCGGATATCCTCTAACGAAGGAAGCTTGTTCATAGTTTGTAAACCTAAGGATTACACTTCATATCTATACTTTATCACAGCAACCCCTAAACTGGAGAACAAACAGACATAATTCAATTATCAGAGGTTTTCACAATGTCACAATTTAACATAGCGGTTATTCCTGGTGATGGTATTGGTACCGAAGTGATCCCTGAAGGGTTAAAAGTATTAGAAGCAGCGGCAAATAAGCACGGGATAAAATTGCAGTTTACCCATTTTGATTGGTCGTGCGAAACCTATCACCGTACGGGGCGTATGATGCCTGAAGATGGCTTAGAACAATTGAAAAAATTTGATGCGATTTTCTTAGGCGCAGTCGGGTTCCCAGGTGTTCCTGATCATATTTCATTATGGGGGCTGTTATTACCTATCCGCCGCGCTTTCAACCAATATGTTAACCTGCGTCCTGTCCGTCTGTTTGATGGCATTAAGTGTCCGTTAGCAGATAAAAAACCGGGAGATATTGATTTTTATGTGGTGCGTGAAAACGTTGAAGGGGAATACTCTGCGATTGGCGGTATTCAGTACGAAGGTACTGATGAAGAAATGGTGCTGCAACAAAGTATTTTTACCCGTAAGGGAACAGACCGTATTTTAAAATATGCTTTTGATTTGGCACAGTCGCGTGAGAAAAAACATTTAAGTTCAGCGACGAAATCCAACGGACTATTTCATTCAATGCCTTATTGGGATAGTCGCGTAGCCGAAATAGCGAAGCAATACCCAGATATCAAAGTTGACCAATTTCATATTGATATTTTTGCTGCAAACTTAGTGAGAATGCCAGAGTTCTACGATGTGATTGTTGGGTCAAACCTGTTTGGCGATATTTTGTCTGATTTAGGGCCTGCTTGTACAGGTACCATTGCGATTGCGCCGTCTGCTAATATTAACCCAGAAAAACAATTCCCATCGATGTTTGAGCCGGTTCATGGATCAGCTCCGGATATTGCAGGGCAAAATATTGCTAACCCGATTGGTACGATTTGGGCGGCAGCCATGATGATGCAGCACTTGGGATGCCCTGAGATGCATGATTCGATTATGTCTGCGGTAGAAACCGCGATTAAACAACGTCAACATTTGACTCGTGATATGGGTGGCGATGCCAGTACGCAGGCGTTGGGGGATGAAATAGCCCGTTTGGTCAGTGCTTAGTTGATGCATAAAGACGCTGTTTATTGAGCCAATTTCGTGAGCCATCGGGGGACTGTTTTGCCTGTTCCTCGATGCTTTGCTTTTCAATGATGTTCAAGTGTGATTTCGGAAAGTGTGTACAAACTTGAGTACAAATTCCGTTTTATGGGCCTCTGGCGAAAATTCCATGACATAAACCGTCTTGTATCCCTTGTTATTCATAGGCTTGAGCTAAAAATTTCCATCTTCGGATGGGACTTGTTCTTTTATCACTTGATTTATGTACAAAGCAAACACACCAAAACATTGCAGATATTACTCGCGGACTGGACAAAGTAAGTTTTCTAAGTTTCGGTAGATTTGGTTTAAAAGTTGGAAATTATACGGCGATATTCGCCGTGAATGGAAAGAATAGTAAACCACGCCTTGTTGTGATAGTTTATTAAGTCTAGGTTTTACGGCGATATTAGCCGCAAAATAGCAAAGAGATAAACTAGAAAAAGGTTTGGTGTTTAAAAATGGTTAGTCATTCCCAGCGCGAAACGGTGAAAGAGTCTTATAAGCAGTCTCTTAAAACTCTTTTACCTTATGGTATGTTAGCAACAAAAAAATGGCTTGCAGAGCAGGGCTTGAGTGCTCATGCGTTGGATAACGCTGTCAAAACCGATACGTTATTGCCGCTAGCTATAGGTGTTTACAGCCAGTATTCTCGAACAGTCACTTGGGAAGGCGTAGTCGCTTCTATGCAGCGTATGATGAATAAAAGTGCAGATGAACAACTTCCGCCTGTCGTGGTCGGTGGATTGTCAGCGCTTTCCATATCTGGTTTGTCGCAATATTTGTCATTAGGAAGTACACCTCATATTCATTTATATGCAACGGGAAAACTGCCTTCCTGGCTTGAGAGACTGTCATTGCCAATTAAGTTCGAAGGACATAGTACAAGTAAACTTTGGCCTGAGAGCTTATTCAAAGATAGAGCATTCGTTAAAGAGCATGAATGGGGAGAGCAATTACCACCTGTATATTTTTCATGTCCTGAAAAAGCCATATTGGAAGTGTTGGTGGATTTGCCTGAAAGTGTGTCATTTGAACATGCCGATGAGCTAATGCAGGGGTTGGTGAATTTATCTCCAAGAAAACTAGATTCGCTCTTAAAAGCGTGTAAAAGCGTAAAGGTCAAACGATTGTTCTTTTGGCTTGCAAAACGCCAAGCTTATCCTTGGTTTGATAAGTTAAATGTAGAAAATTACGATTTAGGCTCAGGTAAGCGTGTTGTTGCTAAAGGTGGAAAATTGGATACAGAGTATCTAATAACAGTACCTCAGCATATGGTGTTGGCAAGTAAAGGATAAGTTCAGCGATGGATAGAAACAGTATTTATTACAAGCAAGTACAGCTTTTGATACAGGTATTGCCTTTCGTTGCCAAACAGAAATGCTTTGCGCTCAAAGGTGGTACAGCAATCAATTTATTTGTCAGAGACTTTCCTCGTTTATCGGTCGATATTGATTTGGTGTATCTGCCAATGAAGAGCCGTGATGATGCCTTGCAGGAAATCTGTGATGCACTTGATGCTATTAGCGTGGATTTAAAAATAACATTTAAAGATGTCGAGCTAACGGAAGCTTATCGGTCAAAACGCGATGCTCTAAGGTTGATCATTGCTCGCAACGGTGTGCAGATCAAAGTCGAGTTATCACCTGTATTGCGCGGTACTGTTTATGAACCAAAGCTGATGGAAGTTTGCGCAGTCATAGAAGACGAATTTGGTTATGTTGAAATACCTGTTGTTGACTTAGCTGATCTTTATGCTGGAAAGATATGTGCAGCATTGGATAGACAGCATCCAAGAGACTTATTTGATGTGAAGTTGCTTTTGGAGAATGAAGGGCTAACGGATGAAATTCGTAAAGCATTACTCGTTTATTTATCAAGCCATAATCGGCCAATGGCAGAATTGCTCAGTCCGCAATTTAAGGATATTACTGCCACCTATGAAGGTGAGTTTACTAACATGGCCGAGACGGATGTCCCGTTGGTGGAACTGGAAACCGTAAGGGGACGCCTAGTAGACCTCATTCACCAAGGACTGACCGATGTTGAAAAGGCTTTTTTGCTATCCTTTAAAAATCGAGAACCTGACTGGTCTTTACTCGGCCTGAATGGAGTCTGTGAGCTTCCTGCCATCAAATGGAAACAAATCAATTTAGCAAAAATGCCGAATGACAAACATACACAAGCCTTAGAAAAGCTGAAAGATGTTCTCAGTATGTGATTTCTAAAAAATAGATGTTTATGCAGGGCTGATCTTCTGAACAAATCATGCACCTTTCTGACCATCAACAAGTGGTAAATCAGACGATGAAAAGTCAGATTTATTCAACCAAAACTAGATGTTTTGCTGCTTTGAGTTGTTGGCTCGTCACATTGGTATCATACAGCAGCTGATCAGCCAGATTTGCTCTGGTAAATCGACTAGATCTCGTTACACCATGCAATACCGAACAACGGCAATTGCAGCATTATTGGCGTAGTACGACAAGCTATCATCGATTTTTGGTAGCGAAGGAATTTGTGGTTTAGAGACAGTTGTTTATGGGCTGAAGAAGCAACGATTACAAACAGCTACAACTGAGTATTGGCGCACACTGAGAGTAAATGGTAACAGATTAGATAGCCTTTGATTGTTAATACCCCCAAGATCTGCGAAAATAACCGCCAATTTTGATTAACAAGACGGATTTGCGACGCCAAGAGCCACATTGAGCCTCTTCGAATGCTTATACAAATCTGTATATAAACGAAAAGAACGGTTAAATGACAGATCAGAACTTTCTCCATGAAGTTAGCACACGCAGAACGTTTGCTATCATATCCCACCCCGATGCGGGTAAAACCACAATAACCGAAAAAGTGTTATTGTTTGGACACGCTATTCAACGTGCAGGTACGGTAAAAGGCCGTGGCTCTAACCAACACGCTAAATCCGACTGGATGGAAATGGAAAAGCAGCGTGGTATTTCGATTACCACCTCTGTCATGCAGTTTCCTTATAATGATTGTCTTGTTAACTTACTGGATACCCCAGGTCACGAAGACTTCTCTGAAGATACTTACCGTACATTAACAGCGGTTGACTGCTGCTTAATGGTGATTGACTCAGGTAAAGGGGTTGAAGACCGGACACGTAAGCTGATGGAAGTTACCCGTTTACGTGACACTCCAATCTTAACTTTCATGAATAAATTGGATCGTGATATTCGTGACCCAATGGAATTAATGGATGAAGTGGAAAACGAGCTGAAAATAGCGTGTTGTCCAATCACATGGCCTATCGGTTGTGGTAAATTATTCAAGGGTGTTTATCATTTATTACGCGATGAAACAATCCTATACCAAACAGGTCAAGGGCATACAATTCAAGAAATCCGTATTATTAAAGGGCTAAATAACCCGGATCTCGATGCAGCCGTAGGTGATGAACTAGCCGCGCAGTTACGCGATGAGCTGGAATTGGTTCAAGGGGCATCCCATGAGTTTGACCATGATGCCTTCTTGCAGGGGGAATTAACCCCAGTCTTTTTCGGAACAGCGTTAGGTAACTTTGGTGTTGACCATATGTTAGATGGTTTAGTGGAGTGGGCTCCGCAGCCGCAACCACGCCAAACAGATTTACGCCAAGTTAATGCGACAGAAGAAAAATTCACTGGCTTCGTGTTTAAAATTCAAGCCAATATGGACCCGAAACACCGTGACCGTGTTGCATTTATGCGTATTGTTTCAGGTACTTATGAGAAAGGCATGAAACTGCGCCAAGTCCGTATCAAAAAAGACGTAGTAATTTCCGATGCGTTAACTTTTATGGCGGGGGACCGCTCTCAGGTCGAAAACGCCTACGCAGGGGATATTATTGGGTTGCACAACCATGGCACGATCCAAATCGGTGATACCTTCACACAAGGTGAAGAACTCAAATTTACGGGTATTCCAAACTTTGCCCCTGAATTATTCCGTCGTATTCGTTTACGTGACCCGCTAAAACAAAAACAACTGCTAAAAGGCCTCGTTCAGTTATCTGAAGAGGGGGCGGTACAGGTTTTCCGTCCGTTAACTAACAATGACTTAATTGTTGGTGCGGTAGGGGTGCTGCAGTTTGACGTGGTGGTTTCGCGTTTGAAAAGCGAATATAACGTTGAAGCTATTTATGAAGCTGTTAACGTTTCTACTGCGCGTTGGGTTGAGTGCGATGATGCGAAGAAACTTGAAGAGTTTAAGCGCAAAAATGAGCAAAATTTAGCCCTTGATGGTGGCGATAACTTATCTTATATCGCACCTACAATGGTGAATCTTAACCTCACCAGTGAACGCTACCCTGACGTTAAATTCCGCAAAACACGCGAACACTAATTGTGTTTATGACCCACGACTAACATGGTTAGCAGTGGGTCATCTTATTTCGAACTTCATTTAAAGTTACTTTCCCTGTTTTTTGGTGCTTATCATCAAGAATATTCTGTGTTTATTACCTTTCTCTTTATTTTTTATGTTTTTTTACTTAGGCTATATTATTCGTTGTCCATTGCAGTGAAAGGAAGGTTTTTATGAAAAAAGCAAAACTATTGAGTTGGTTAGGAGTTATTGGGTTGAGCTGGGCACTCGCGGCTTGTAGCTCATCATCTGATAGTGCTTTGAAAAAACAAGCTTCAGATACGTGGGACAGTGCATCTAAGACAGTTGAAATGGCAGGTAAAGATACTGGAAATGCTATTTCGAGTGGCGCTAAAAATACCGGCGAGTACATTGATGACTCAGCGATTACTGCTGATGTAAAAGGGAAATTACTGGGTACGAAAGGTATATCGAGTAACAGCGTATCAGTTAAAACCGTCAATGGTGTTGTTTACTTATCAGGTTTTGTTAAATCAGCTGAGCAAATGGATAAAATTACCCAAGTTGCATCGCAAGTTAATGGGGTTAAATCGGTACAAAATGGTTTAGTGATTGCTAACTAAGCGGTAAATAAATGTCTCAATAGCTCATATTGCTGAGTATTTATTGTACAATGTTGATAGAATGGGCTTTCTAGGGGAAGCTCATTCTGTTTTTGAGCTATTTAAAGTGAATTAAAAAGAACTTCTGTCATCCAGAGGCATTATGGGAAAACACGTTTCAGTTACACTCGGCACGATTGAGCCGCTTGCATTCTTTGATAATATCAACTCGGGAAAAACGGCTCTGATTTGTGAAGGTGGCGGCCAACGAGGGATTTTTACTGCAGGTGTACTGGATGAGTTTCTTATCTCTGATTTCAACCCTTTTGATCTGATGATTGGTACTTCTGCAGGAGCTCAAAACCTTTCTGCGTATATTTGTGGGCAAGCGGGCTACGCACGTCGCGTGATCACACGCTATACAACCAATTCAGCATTTTTTAATCCCTTGCGGTTTATTCGAGGTGGCCATCTGATTGATTTAGATTGGCTAGTCGATACCACAGCAAAAGAATTTCCATTACGTATACAAGCAGGGCTCGATTTATTAGATTCAGGCCGTGAATTCTATATGGGGGCAAGTCGCAGTGATGATTTTTCTGCGGCCTTCTTACAGCCTGATGCCGACACTTGGTTGGATATCATTCGTGCGTCCAGCGCGATCCCGGGTTTTTATCGGGAAGGCGTCGAACTTGATGGCACTTTATATCAGGATGGCGGTATTAGTGCTGCGATCCCAGTTGAAGAGGCATATCGTCGTGGCGCAGAGACCATTGTTGTGATCCGTACCGTTCCCTCCCAAATGTATTTTACCCCTGAATGGGTGAAAAGAATGACTCGGTGGTTGGAAGGGGAAAATAATGGCCTACAACGTATGGCCGCTATGCTGAAAGTTCATCTGAAAAGTTACCGTAAAACGCAAGAATTTATTGAAAACCCACCAAAAGATGTACAGGTCTTTGAGATTTATCCACCTGTTCCACTGAAAAGCAGTGCGCTGGGTAGTAAGGTGTCTTCACTTAATCAAGATTACCATACGGGTCGCCGGTGTGGCCGCTATTTTATTGCAGCACTGGGTGACGCATTTGACCACAGTACAAATCGCTTTAGACATACCTTGGCACAGAAAATTGAGTCGAATCCATTAGATATTCAGCTTGAGCCTCAAGTACCGAGTGAGCTCATTCCTGAATTGGTGACTGAGCCTGTCTCTTCAGTGCCTCTGGCTGCAATATCAGCAAATGAGAGCCGTGATGGCTGAGCTTCAATTTATCGATACCCATTGCCATTTTGATTTTCCACCCTTTAGTGACTCTTTTACTGAAAGCTTGAAGCTTGCTCAGCAAAGTGGCGTGAGCGATATTGTCATTCCTACGGTGAGTGTGGATAATTTTGAGCGTGTTTGGCAACTGGCACAGCAGTACCCGCAGCTCCATGCTGCTATGGGTTTTCATCCATTATATTTAAGTCAGTTTCAAGAGCAACATATTGATATATTGACTGATTATCTAACTGAAAAAAATAAAAAATGTGTAGCGATAGGCGAGATTGGGCTTGATCTCTATATGCAAAACCCGCAATTTGAACGCCAGCAAGAGGTGTTGTCCGCACAATTAAAGTTAGCGAAACAGTTTGATTTACCCGTTATTTTGCATTCACGAAAAAGCCATGACCCATTAGCAGCGATGTTACGTCGTTTTGAGGTCCCTGCTCGTGGTGTCGTACATGGCTTTGCTGGCAGCCTATCTCAAGCACAAGCCTTTGTTAAACTTGGTTATTATATTGGTGTGGGTGGAACCATTACTTATGAAAGAGCGAATAAAACTCGCCATGTGATGTCCCAACTTCCTTTGGCTTCATTATTATTCGAAACGGACGCCCCCGATATGCCTGTTTCGGGTTTCCAAGGTGAGCCAAATCGGCCTGAACGTATTGAGTGGGTTTTTCGTTCATTATGTGAGCTTCGCCACGAATCCCCTGAAGAAATAGCCCAACAACTTTACAACAATAGCTTGTCGTTATTTAATCTCACCAAATAAAACCGCATACAAATTCATAAGTAATGTTTATGTAATTTCACTAGTTAGCTATTTAAATCTATTTAGTCTTTATTGTGATGAATTAGGACTTTAGTTCCTTTCCAGACTAAACCGAGTCTATTTTGTGATTTTTGTCACATTATGTGAATTTTTGTTGTTTATTGCAGTGTGTATTTGTGATGAGTATTGCGGGTTATTGGTGATGACTAGGTATAATCATCAGATTAAGAATCAAGGCGACTTACACGTTTCCTTATATATCAACCTAAAATAAAGTGAACAGGGATCCTTCCATGCAGCTCATTATGAGTATTATCGGAATGGCGGTACTTATCGCGATAGCTATTCTATTTTCCAGCAATCGCCGAGCAATTAAACTCCGCACAGTCGGTGGTGCATTTTTAATTCAATTAGCCATTGGCGCATTTGTTCTTTATGTTCCTGCGGGGCGTAGTGTGCTTCAAGGGATGTCTGATGCGGTTTCTAAAGTTATTGGATATGGCCAAGATGGGATGAGTTTCATCTTCGGTGGCCTTGTTTCCGATAAAATGTTTGAACTGTTTGGCGGCGGTGGCTTTATTTTCGCTTTCCGTGTTCTGCCAATTATCGTTTTCTTCTCTTCATTAATTGCTGTGCTTTATTATTTAGGCATCATGCAGTTAGTGATTAAAATTCTTGGTGGTGGCCTGCAAAAAGTACTGGGAACCTCAAGAACCGAATCCTTATCTGCGACAGCGAATATCTTCGTAGGGCAAACGGAAGCGCCATTGGTTGTTCGCCCTTATATTGCAACAATGACCACATCAGAGCTGTTTGCCATCATGTGTGGTGGTTTAGCTTCTGTCGCGGGTTCAGTTTTGGCGGGCTATGCACAAATGGGTGTGCCTATGGAATACCTGATCGCCGCCTCCTTTATGGCCGCTCCAGGTGGTTTATTATTCGCTAAACTGATGGTTCCAGAAACGGAAGATGTGAACGATCGGGTTGATGCAACCGATTTAGTTGCTGAAGATGAGCGCCCAGCCAATATCATTGATGCAGCAGCATCTGGTGCATCATCAGGGATGCAACTGGCACTGAACGTGGGTGCAATGTTATTAGCTTTTATCGCATTGATTGCGTTGATTAATGGCATCTTAGGTGGCATTGGTGGTTGGTTTGATTATCCACAATTATCACTTGAATTATTATTAGGTTGGTTATTTGCACCGATTGCCTTCTTAATTGGTGTACCGTGGAGTGAAGCGACAGTTGCGGGTTCTTTTATCGGTCAAAAAATTGTCGTGAATGAATTTGTTGCCTTTATGAACTTTGGTGATTATATGAAGGCAGATGCAGAAGTGCTGGCAGCGGGTAAACAAGTGCTTTCTGACCATACTAAAGCGATTATTTCGTTCGCATTATGTGGGTTTGCGAACCTTTCATCCGTTGCTATCTTACTCGGTGGTTTAGGGGGCATGGCGCCAAATCGTCGTAGTGAGGTTGCTCGTTTAGGTATGAAAGCGGTTATGGCGGGTACCCTGTCTAATTTAATGAGTGCAACCATCGCAGGCTTTTTCTTGACGTTAGGCGCAGCGGCAGTCATTTAATTTATGTATCTGGTGGTAAGATTTATACCATCTCAAATAAGTCAATCGGAAGGGCAATAGTCCTTCCGTTTTCATTTTGATTCGCTATATTCTTTTATGACTTTTTATATCAATCGTAAATTTTCAACTATTCTTAACTTAGTCAATTAATGATGAAGAATACATTGAAAAGCCATTTGAGCGAAAAACTGATGGTGAGAGATGATATAATTAGATATTCATCACATTTTTTATTTTAATAATGTAACATTCAGTCGATTAATGTGATTTGTAGCACATAAAAAGGCATCATTCCATGGTCAAATAGGCATTAGTAAGCTGCTATGGAACTGCTAGTTCTCAGAGTCTAGGACTCTAGGGCATGATGCGGTGAGAAGGATCTCAGCTGCTCAGTTCGGAAAGCATCCGACTAGCATCTTTAAGGAACCAAGCCCGCTCGCCAACAAAGAACGTGTCGTTCTGAAGAATTAACAACGTTGGAGAGTTATATGACTGATTTAAAAGCGGCCGCACAACGCGCGCTGTCCCTTATGGATTTAACCACTTTAAATGATGACGATACCGATGCAAAAGTCATCGCACTGTGTCATCAGGCGAAAAGCCCAGCAGGCAATACGGCAGCAATCTGTATTTACCCTCGTTTCATTCCAATTGCACGTAAAACATTACGTGAACAAGGCACTCCAGATGTGCGTATTGCAACGGTCACAAATTTCCCACACGGTAACGATGATATTGATATCGCATTAGCTGAAACTAAAGCGGCGATTGCTTACGGTGCAGATGAAGTTGACGTTGTTTTCCCTTATCGCGCACTGATTGCCGGTAATGAACAAATTGGTTTTGACTTAGTGAAAGCCTGTAAAGACGCTTGTGCAGCTGCCAATGTGTTGTTGAAAGTGATCATTGAAACAGGTGAATTAAAAGATGCAGCGTTAATCCGTAAAGCGTCTGAAATTTCGATTAAAGCGGGTGCTGATTTTATTAAAACCTCTACGGGTAAAGTGCCTGTTAATGCAACTTTAGAAAGTGCAGAAATCATGATGCAAGTCATCCATGATATGGGCGTTGAAAAAACAGTAGGCTTTAAGCCAGCTGGTGGTGTACGTACCGCAGAAGAAGCCGCTGAATACTTAGCGTTAGCGGGACGAATTTTAGGTGACAATTGGGCTGATAGCCGCCACTTCCGTTTTGGGGCTTCTAGCTTATTAGCAAATTTATTAAATACGCTGGGTTTTGACGTTAAAAAATCAAGCAGCAGCTATTAATTATCGCAATATTGTTAGCCGATAAATTCGACTTTAAAGGAGCATATTGTGTTTCTGGCACAAGAAATTATCCGTAAAAAACGCGATGGTAAGCCATTAAGTGAAGAAGAAATTCGTTTCTTTATCAATGGAGTTCGTGATAACTCAGTTTCAGAAGGTCAAATTGCTGCATTGGCAATGACTATCTATTTTAATGATATGACCATGCCTGAGCGTGTTGCATTGACATTAGCAATGCGTGATTCAGGTACGGTTCTGAACTGGAAATCACTCAACCTCAACGGCCCATTAGTTGATAAACACTCAACGGGCGGCGTGGGTGATGTGACTTCACTGATGCTTGGTCCAATGGTTGCAGCTTGTGGTGGTTATGTACCGATGATCTCAGGCCGTGGTCTAGGCCACACTGGTGGGACATTAGATAAGCTTGAAGCGATCCCTAATTTCGATATCTTCCCAGATGATGTCCGTTTCCGTGACATTATCAAAGATGTCGGGGTGGCAATTATTGGGCAAACTAACTCATTGGCGCCTGCTGATAAACGTTTTTATGCGACCCGTGATATTACCGCGACAGTGGACTCAATTCCGCTAATCACGGCTTCAATTTTAGGCAAAAAACTGGCTGAAGGCCTTGATGCTCTAGTGATGGACGTTAAAGTCGGCTCTGGTGCATTTATGCCAACGTATGAGAAGTCAGAACAGCTAGCAGAGTCTATTGTTAAAGTAGCCAATGGGGCGGGTTGTAAAACGACCGCATTATTGACTGACATGAATGAAGTGTTGGCATCCAGTGCAGGTAACGCAGTTGAAGTACGTGAAGCGGTTCAATTCTTAACGGGTGAATACCGTAATCCACGCCTTTATGAAGTTACCATGGCATTATGCGTAGAAATGTTAGTGTCTGGTTCATTAGCTGCAAACCGCGAAGAAGCGCGCCAAAAATTACAAGCAGTATTAGATAATGGTAAAGCGGCAGAAGTGTTTGGTCGCATGGTTGCCGCTCAAAAGGGGCCTGTTGATTTTGTTGAAAACTACAACAAATATCTGCCAACAGCCGTGCTGAGCAAAGCCGTTTATGCACCACAAGACGGTATTATCACGCAAATGGATACACGTGCGCTGGGTATGTCTGTCGTGACTTTAGGTGGTGGTCGTCGTAAAGCGACAGACCCAATTGATTATAGCGTTGGTTTGAGCGATATCGCTGCGTTAGGTGCCAAAGTGGATACCCAGACGCCACTGGCAATTATCCATGCAAATAGTGAAAAAGCGTGGGAAGAAGCGGCGAAGGAAGTGCGCGAAGCGATGGTGATTGGCGACAAGGCACCTGAAGCGACACCTATGGTTTATCGCCAAATCAGCGAATAATACAAATAGATTTTAGTGGTATATCGTATTTAAAAATACCGCAGGAGAAAAATATGAAACGCACATTTATTATGGTTTTGGATTCCTTTGGGATCGGAGCTGCACACGATGCACATAAATTTGGTGATGAAGGCTCAAATACGTTGGGTCACATTGCAGATGCTTGCGCACGCGGCGAAGCGGATATTGGCCGTAAAGGGCCTCTGCATTTACCGAATTTAACAAAATTAGGTTTAGGTAAAGCAGGAGAGGAATCAAGCGGTTCATTCCCTGCGGGCCTTGATCCTAAAGCAGAAATTATTGGCGCATATGGTTATGCGAGCGAAATTTCTTCGGGTAAAGATACGCCATCAGGCCACTGGGAAATTGCGGGTGTGCCTGTGCTATTCGACTGGGGTTATTTCTCCGATGAAGAAAACAGCTTCCCACAAGAACTGTTGGACACTTTAGTTGAGAAAGCTAACTTACCGGGCTATTTAGGTAACTGTCATTCATCAGGTACAGTTATCCTTGATCAACTGGGTGAAGAGCATATGAAAACAGGGAAACCTATTTTCTATACCTCTGCTGACTCAGTATTCCAAATTGCGTGTCACGAAGAAACTTACGGCTTAGATAAACTGTATGAGCTGTGTGAAATTGCGCGTGAAGAGTTAACCAAAGGTGGTTATAACATTGGCCGTGTTATCGC
Organism: Providencia sp. M-27; assembly: GCF_011077905.1. Classification (NCBI taxonomy): domain Bacteria; kingdom Pseudomonadati; phylum Pseudomonadota; class Gammaproteobacteria; order Enterobacterales; family Morganellaceae; genus Providencia; species Providencia sp. M-27. The sequence goes on from NZ_JAALBT010000007.1 coordinate 44,085, forward strand.
GCGTCCATTTGTTGGTGACAAGGCTGGTAACTTCACACGTACAGGTAACCGCCATGACTTAGCGGTAGAGCCACCAGCACCAACGGTATTGAAAAAATTAGTTGATGAAAAACAAGGTGAAGTCGTCTCTATCGGTAAAATTGCGGATATTTACGCTCACGTAGGTATCACTAAGAAAATCAAAGCCACAGGCATTGATGCGCTGTTCGATGCCACCGTTGAAGAAATGAAACTGGCGGGTGACAACACTATCGTTTTCACTAACTTTGTGGATTTTGACTCTGCATATGGCCACCGCCGTGATGTGGCCGGTTATGCCGCAGCATTAGAATTATTCGACCGCCGTTTACCTGAGCTGATGAAATTAGTTAAAGAAGACGACATTCTAATTTTAACGGCTGACCACGGTTGTGACCCAACTTGGCCAGGTACTGACCATACCCGTGAGCACATTCCTGTGTTGGTTTATGGCCCGAAAGTGAAACCAGGTTCATTAGGTCATCGCGAAACCTTCGCGGACATTGGGCAGACAGTGGCTAAGTACTTTGATTTGTCGCCGATGGATTATGGTAAACTAATGCTCTAACACCCATTACCCGTCATACTTTGAGCTGTAGCGGTGTTGGCTGCACAAAATCACCCGAATCACATACTGATGTATGCTCATAGGGATGATTTTCTTTGCCGCCTAGCTACAACTCAAATTATTTAGGGTAATGGCGGGAAGTTAAAGGTAATGGGCAAGGCTTTGCCGTCATACTTTGAGCTGTAGCGGTGTTGGCTGCACAAAATCACCCGAATCACATACTGATGTATGCTCATAGGGATGATTTTCTTTGCCGCCTAGCTACAACTCAAATTATTTAGGGTAATGGCGGGGAATTAAAAGTAATGGGCAAGGCTTTGTCGTCATACTTTTTTAATAATAAGGTAGGAAACCACCTTATTAACTTAAAAATATTTAATCATTTAAAGGGAAATAATCATGGCAACTCCACATATTAATGCAGAAATGGGTGATTTCGCTGATGTCGTTCTGATGCCAGGCGACCCATTACGTGCAAAATACATCGCTGAAACTTTCCTTCAGGATGTTCACCAAGTCAATAATGTGCGTGGCATGTTAGGTTTTACAGGGACTTATAAAGGTCGTAAAATTTCTGTAATGGGTCACGGCATGGGGATCCCTTCGTGCTCTATTTACGCGAAAGAGCTGATCACTGACTTCGGTGTAAAAGTGATTATTCGTGTGGGTTCATGTGGCGCAGTTATGGATGACGTGAAATTGCGTGATGTTGTGATTGGTATGGGCGCTTGTACTGATTCACGTGTTAACCGTCAACGCTTTAAAGAAAATGATTTTGCAGCGATTGCAGACTATGACTTAGTCCATAATGCGGTTGAAGCGGCAAAAGCGAGAAATGTGAATGTCCGTGTGGGTAACCTGTTCTCAGCAGACCTATTCTACTCACCAGACCCTGATATGTTCAAAGTGATGGAAAAATACGGCATTCTGGGCGTTGAAATGGAAGCTGCGGGTATCTATGGTGTTGCGGCTGAGTTTGGTGCGCGTGCATTAACGATTTGTACCGTTTCTGACCATATCAAAACTGGCGAACAAACTACGTCAGAAGAACGTCAAACCACGTTCAATGAGATGATTGAGATTGCACTGGATTCAGTGTTGTTAGGCGATAAATAATCGTTAGATGTTTTCATTATGCTATAAATGCCACCGATTGAGTGGCATTTTTTGTGAAATAAAAACTCTAAATCCCCGAAATGATCATGTCAACAGCCGAAATAATTTTTGCATGAACATTCGGGATGATACAGACGAGGTCACGTGGCTTAAGTTTATTAATGGAAATAGTGGTTATGGATTTAGTGATAATTACATGGTGAATACCATTAATATAAACCACAGGGGTTAGAGCCTTAACTTGTGAATTGTTATGCGATAATGGCGATATAGGCATGATAACATGTGAGTGATAGTCACTCAGTAGGTCATTTTGGATATCAATAAGATAAGGATATTGGTCTTTCGACCTGATTGATTTATTACGATAAACAGCATATTGAGGCATTAAATCACCCCATACTCATGATCATCAGTAAATAGCCCTGCTTGTTGTTCAAATTCATTAAAGTTATCAATGTTTGTTCTATTTTTTTCTTTCCATTTGGCGTCAGAGCTTTGTTTGATAGCAAGGGGGAAATCTTGTTGTAGGTTTGCCTTATTTTGCGTCTCAGTGAAATTATTTTGCGTTTTCATGGGCTACCTTAGATTAAGTGGATAAGATGGAGATTACTTTAAGGTAGCACCACTATGCTGGCAACTACCATGGTCTTTTTAAGACTAACTTTTTATCCGACTCATCATCACTGCATCAACGTATTGCCCATCACGAAAAGCATAATCTCTCATGCGGCCTTCTTGTTCGAAGCCAAACTTTTCATACAGCCCAACGCCACTGCCATTTGCTGCAAACACTTCTAGTTCTATGCGATGTACATTCAACCAGTTATCGCAGTAATCCACCATCACTTGCATCAGTTGTGAGCCAATGCCTTTGCCTTGGTGGGCTTCACTAACGGTAATGCCGAAGGTGGCGACATGGCGACGACGCACTTGGCTTGGTTGGCTAATTACAAGCAAACCGATAACTTCCTCACCAATGGTGGCAACAAACTGGGTGACGAGAGGATCATTTTCCCCGAGGCGAGCTTCCCATGTTTTTTCTGTTGGGTAAGGCAGTTGTAAGGTGTTGGCATACGCAGAATAGTCAGCGTGCATTTTAGTGATGGCTGGTACATCGTCCAGCGTTGCTCTGCGGATGGTTACGTTGTTCATTACTTTTCTCATTATCGTTGTTTTTACAATAATATTAATCACATTAAAAATATATTCTGTCAATGAGATATAAGAGTTATCACATAAAAACGATGGAATAAATTGAGTGTTTTGCAATCGCTATTTGATATAAAAAATAAATAGAAGCTTATACTATTATGAGTAATTTAGTTCAAATTAATTTAGGATTATGTCTGAATGCGCATTTAGAGTTTAACTTTCAATGTTTGTAATTGGCATTTTTTGATTTGTTCAATATAAATAAAAATGATTTAAGTAGTAATTATCTTATCGCAGATGAGGTTCATAATTTATTGAGATAAAATGGTTTTATTAATGATTGTAAATTAAGGGGAAGTCATGGGTGCTGAAAAATCCTGTTATGGGAAAATTGATTATTCCCGAAGTGGAATTGATTTAACTAATAAAATAATTGATTATTGTTCTAGGTATCAATTGATAGATAGTGCTGATGTATTGTTGAAGGATTGTTTCCATAGTAATATTTCGAAAGTTAGTGTTCAGGTTGATGCTAAAAAATATTATAAAATAATAGGTAATATAAATAAATCTCTTCATGGTTTTAATTCTCAAGATTTTTGCGATGGCATCCGAGATGTTATTATTAAACAGGCAAAAACGTTAAGACCGAATGATAATAAGGATTACTCGAGTTTAATTAAAAAATCAAAAGCTATTAATACCAAAAATCATTCATTATGCGAAGCTATTTCACTCAAAGTGAAAAATAAATCTATTGATGAGAAGTCAATTAAAAAGATTGATGAAATACTAAAAAATGCAAAAAAAACAATGTCGAATGAAGAGTTTAAATCAACATTGCTTGAAGCTCAAGTTTTAGCATTAAGCTGTAGAAGTAAAACTGTTTATGAAATGATAAACAAAGTTTTAGCTCCGCATATCGAAACTAAAGATCAATATCAATATCCTGTAGGTTCAAATACTCAGTTAGTTCAGCAGAACGCTGAAACTTCTCGACCTGATAAAGAAAAGCTCCCAGGGAGTCAAGGAAATATAGCAGTAATATCAGAAGAAACAATGATACAGAATGAGGTAAGTGACAAAACAAAAAAAGCAGGTACTTTGGAGCAAGGGCTTGCTTCCAATGTATACAATAGTGATTTATCTAATCAGGAACTAAAAAAAATTGTGCCAATAGAAAGTAATTCTATAAATAATGAATCTATAGAAAAGATGGAGCACTGTAAAGGGCGGGTTGATAAACTGAATATTGCGGTAGTTACTGATAAAATAAATAGTATGGTCAATGAACTTTCAATAAGAAAAAATCAATTAAACCAGCCGAGTTCAAGTGAAAAAGAACCTAAGTTTCAAAAAATCCTTGCTAGTCATACGATAGAGGAAGCGATTAAAATTAAAGTGCCTTTTAATGGAATCTCGGATAAGTCATTAAACTTGATTGAGTCTAAAATTAAGGCGAAATTTAATGAGTTAAAGTCAAGTAAAAACCCTGAATTCTTTGAAAGAGAAATGTTCAATGCACAGGGCATACTAAAAAAATACGATAATAAATTGGTTTGTGAAAAAATTAATAATATTATTGATAAATATTTGGATGAACATGAGTTATATATTAGAAAGAATAACAGTCCGATGAGTCGAATTTGGTATGCCATAATTTCCGTGAATTCATTACAAGATATTACACCACGTAAATACAATGAATTTAAAATGGCAATTATAGATTACTTGAAAAAAGAACCAATTGAAGATATTTTTGAGTCTTCATCCGAGTTAATACGAAAAGTATCACGTTATACTCATAAAAACATTGCTGATAAGGTTAATAATTTCATAAACGTTTACTCAATGGATAGAGTGAAAGAATTGAAGGGAAATGAAAAATTCAGTGTTGCAAGTAAGATAGAGTTATTGGAACCTGAAAAAAATAGAGATCCAGAAGAGTTAATGAAGGATATGAGTTTAAAAAAAATAGTTTCACATGTATTCAGTCGAATGATTAATAATATACGAAGGCTATTTTCCAAAAATTAATGGTTAATTTTATTTATGTGAAAATAGACAAATTAGCCCGTTGTATTTACGGGCTAATTTTTACTCATATCAAGGCGTCATCATAAATACTTTTGAATTTTGCCCTAAGTATTGACGAGCCAAGCGGTTAATATCTTCAACCGTTAACTGGCGAATAATATCTTGCTCTTGGTTTAAACGCTGATATTGCCCATCATCGCTGGCAATCTGCGCTAGAGCCTCAGTCCAATAGCTTGAACTATCCGTCACTTGTGAGTTCTCTGTTAGCCAAATATTTTTCGCTTCGGTTAGCTCTTTTTCACTCACACCTGTTTGACGAATTTGTCCAATCGTTTTTTGGGCGATTTGCGTCATTTCTTCAGCTCGTTCAGGTGAGGTGGTGAAATTCAAGCGAGCGAGGTAATAAGGTTGCGGTTTCTTCGCTAACATCTGCGAGAAGCCTAATGCATAAATGCCGCTGGCTTTTTCACGTAATTCACCGCGCAAACGCTGACTCACAATGGTATCAATAAGTTGAATAGCTAAGCTGTCTTGCTGGTTCCACACTGCAGGTGAAGCGAATTGAATGCTTACCATGCTTTTATCACTGCTGCTGATGGGATAAGTTTTATTAAAGCTGGCCATTTTGGGCATGATCCCTTGGTCGCGGGATACCAGTTTTTGGTTACTTTGTGGCAGTGATGCAACCCATTGCTCTAACAGCGGTTTTAGCTCACGGCTATTCATTGCACCTGTAATGACCAGTGTCATATCTGCTGTTGAGGTGAGTAATTGACGGTTGGCTTGTTGTAACTGCTGAGCCGTAAATTGTTGCCAGCTACCCTGTGGATTGATCACTAAAAATTCACCATGGGTATAGCTTTCTTGATTGATATTATCAAGGAACGTGCGTTCTACGGGGGTCTTGGATAAATTTAATGCAAAGGATTATTTTTGTTGCTCTAACTTTTCACCACTAAATTGCGGCGCTGTTAGCTTCAGGTTGAGTAGCTGTAGAGCCGTTTCGAGGTTATCGGCAGGGGTTTTCCCACGAAAACCATGCGTGAGCAATTCACTGTATGGGCGAACGCTAATTTGGTTTTGCTTTGCCAGCAGAGCCAGATCGCGAGCGCTGTAGTTTCCATAACCGCTGCTTTCCGGTAATTTTAATGCCCAGTCGGTTAAACCTGCCGTTTGCAGCGTTTCTAACGAGCGGCCGCCCGGTAATTGCAAGTTAAATTGAATGTCATCTTTCAGGTTTTTATCTGTTTTAACAATCACCTGAATGCCGTTGCTTAATGTCCAATGTTCCGTTTTTTCAACGGGCAGCTTAGATTGCTCAACAATACTACCTTTTATGGATTGAGGTAATTGCAATTGAATTGCTTTGGAGCGCAGTGTAAATGGCCCCGGTGTGCTTTGGCGTATTTTAAGCCATTGTTGATTAAATGCCGATTTATCAATTGCCGCGGCATCAGTATCGGGGCCAATTAATGCTAAACGTGGGGACGCGGTTTGTAGGAATTTAGCGACATGCTGTTGTAAGTCCTGTGGCTTAACGGATTTCATCAATTGGTAGCTGTTATCTAACTGTTGGCGTTTGTTCCACATTGGCATGTCATATTCAAGCGCGGTTGTCAGCTGTCCTGCTAAATATTCATTACTATAACGTTGCTCTGAAGCAGCTTGCAGGCTGAATTTCTTCAACATCGCTTGCTTTGCTGAATCAAGTTCTTCTTGGGTAACTGGCTCAGTGGCAAGGCGCTGTAGCTCTGTGAATAAAATCTCGGTGGCACCTTGGTAATCATTACCTTTCGGGTGGATAATCATCAACTGTTGTAAGCGCTGGTTATCTAACATTGCGCCTTGTTCATTGATGCTAATTGACGGCAAAATACCGTTATCCACCATAACGGAAAAACGTTGATTTAAAATGGCTAACCAGAGGTTATCCAGTAAATCGTCTGACTGCCCTAAGCGTGTATTTAGCGGTGCGCTAACATCTTTTTGTAAGGCGAATTGCACATAACGCGCCCCTTGCTCTTTATCAAACACACCTTGCACTAACATATTGGTTGAATGGGCAAATTGCTTCCATTGCGGGTTATCTTCTGCCACTTTTTCGGGCTTAGGAAGTGCAAATAAAGTATCAACCTGATTGCGTACTGATGAGCTATTGAAGTCACCAATAATCAATAGTGACATCCGCTGAGGTTGGTACCATGTTTGATAATAATCTTTTGCCTGCTCAATCGGGGCATGACGTACCACATCTAATGAACCAATGGGGTTGCGATCGACATAACGGCTACCGTGGTAACGTAATTTTTCTAAACTATCGTTGATGCGATAGCCCATCCCTTGGCGTAAGCGCCACTCTTCGACAATCACAGGGCGTTCTTTTTCAAAGGCTTCTTGGTCAAATGTCATATTTGACGCCCAATCTGCCATTACCTGTAAGCCAGTGGCGACTTGTGCTGCTGTAGCCTCAGGGAGTGATAATTTATATAGCGTGGAATTTAAACTCGTAATGGCATTCACATGGCTACCGAGTTTTAGCCCTTGGTGTTCAAGCTGTTTGAACCCCGTTGTTCCCGGAAAATGTTTGGTGCCTTTAAACGCCATATGTTCAGTAAAGTGCGCGAGACCAAGCTGTTGTTCATTTTCTTGTAATGAACCGCTACTGACCAATAAACGCAGTTCAACCCCGGGTTGATTACGTTGTAGAAGGTAAACTTGCAGCCCATTTTCGAGTTGATAGTGCTGAAGGTCACCGCGTACGGGTAATAGTGAAGTTGAATTTTTGCTCACAGATGTGCTGCCTGCGCAGCCACCGAGCAGAATACCAATCAGTGTGGCAAAGGTAATTTTACGAAGCATATTCAGGCGTTCCTGTATTTAAGAATTTTTCACTCGCAGGTTCCACGAGTAATATGTGTTGTTCCGCAAATTGAGTCACGAAGCTCTGATGGCTAACCAAAACAATGGCGCTGTCATGTAATTCAGCTTTCAATAAAGCGAGCAGCTCTAGTGCGCTAGTTTCATCAAGGGCTGAGGTCGTTTCGTCTAATAAAAGCAGTTTTGGCCGGTTGAGTAATAAACGCGCAAACATAATGCGCTGCTGTTCTCCACCAGATAAACGGTTATTCCAATCGGTTTCGAGTGCTAATTGATGATGCAGCTTTTCTAAACCGACTAACGTCAAGGCATATTGAAAATCTCGTTGGCTGAATTGGGACGCCGCTTTGGGATAAGCCAATAAGCTATCAAGCCGACTAATGGGTAAATAGAGGCGCTGTGGGATCCACATGACTTTTTCTGTTCGGCTGATAGTCCCGTTGAAGAAAGGCCAATGCCCGCTGAGTGTGCGTAATAAAGTCGATTTACCAACACCAGAACGGCCACTAATCAAGGTTAGCTCGCCTTGTTTAGCGGTTATATTCACGGAATTAATTAAGCAGCGGTTGTCAGCAGTAGAAACGGACAATTTAGCGACCAGAGGTGGCGATTTTTCGTCGATAGTCACCACGGCTTTGTTATCGTTTTCCAATAAAACCACAAAATTATATAAACGCGATACTGTTGCTTGCCATGCGGCAATTTCTTTATAAGCAAAAATAAACCAGCCCAATGAAGTGGCAACACTGGTAAAAGCTTGGCGTAGCTGCATTAATCCACCTAACATAATTTCACCCGCAAGGAATTTAGGTAGTGCGAGTAATACAGGCGCTAAAGCGGTAACTTGCTGGTAACCCACTGTATAGAAAGATAAATTTCGTTCACAACGGATCAGGCGGTTCCAGTTGGCGATGATTTCTCCAAATCGCCCCATTAGCTCTTTTCTGTCTTGGGTTTCGCCACGCTGCCCCGCAATGGCATCACCGTGTTGGCGGCAATTAATTAGCGAGCTACGGTAATCCGCTTCGCGGCGCTGTTTATCCATATGCAAGCGACGTAGCGGAAAACCTATCCATTGGGTAAGCGCAATACCAATGAGGGTGTAGATGATACAAGCCCAGAACATATAACCGGGGATGGTCCAGTCGCTATCGGCAAAATTAAACGACAGGCTGCCAGACAATGTCCAAAGAATGGCGGCAAATGAAATCAGCGTTAGCATTGAGTGGAGGAATGTCACCACTAAATTTAATGTTGATTCAATCAGTAAACGGATATCTTCAGCGATACGTTGGTCTGGGTTATCGGGTTCTTGAGACGTTAATCTTAAGAGGTAATGTTTGCTGTTGGGCGATAACCAACGGCGGAGTACTTGCTCAGTCATGCCTTTGCGCCAGCGGATAATGAGCATTTGTTTTAGGTAATTACCCATAACAACGACAAATATCAGCCCACTGACTAAGACAACAAAGTATTGCAATAAGCCATACAGCGCTTGGCCGTCGAGTTTTTGTAGGGCGTTATAGAAATCCCCATTCCACATGTTCATTTTGACGTTGAACCAGACGGATGACAACGTGAGTCCCAGAGAGGCAAACAGCAGTATCCAGCACAAAAGGGCAGCACGCTGCCCCCAAAAAGGTTTTACTAAATAGAAAAATTGTTTCAGTGTCTTCATGACGTTTTATTCATTTGTTGTTTTAATTGTTTAACGAGTTTTATTGCTCACATTGCTGGGAATTACAGGTCGTAATTGACTTGTAACCAGAACTGACGGCCCGGGTCGTAGGACTTCAATACACGGTCTTCAAAGACAAAGCGGTCAGCAACATTTTTATTGTTAAGAATATTGTTCACTTCGACTGAGAAACCAAAACCATGGGCGAAGTCAGGCTTCCAACCTAAGCGGGTATCCCACGTATATTTGCTGGAGAAATGCTGCTTGGTGTACTTACGCACTTGTCCATATTCAGGGTCGACAGCATAGGCGTTGTCGTAGCGAACTGCTTGGTCTCGAGCCCCCCACCATTGTAAGCGGTTGTACCACGTTAGATCATAATCGTCCCAAACACTGGTCAGTTCTAAGTTAAATTTGAACGGAGAGTTAAAGCTGGTTGATGGCAATTTCGATGCGTCAATAATTTTGCCGTCATACCAAACCTTATTGAGGTTAACCTTATTGGCTGGGTCGAATGAGTTATAGCCAGAATCTTTTGGTGTATTACTTTCAGTTTGTTGCCATGTGAGTGATGCTGTCATGACATGGGAAGCTTCTGCCCACTCCCAAGGTTGGCTGTTATTAACGGAAAGGGTCACCGTATCATGTGAGCTACGACCGCCATTGTCATACATGCGAATACTGCGTTTATCGGCATCACGGGTGTCATATTTGGTACGAGTTCTGACTTCGTCATACCCTTCACGGTGTACATATTGTAAACGCCATGTGGTTGAAAGGATTTCTTGTTGCAAAGCAAGGGTAAGTTCATCGTTATACGGTGTTTTTAGTGAATCGATACCTTCGTAATCTTTTTTATTATCCCAATCATTTAAACTTGGATCTAATGAACAGCCCCAATTACAGTTTTGCATACCTGCATTCTGTGCACCATATAAGGCATAGGTTAGCATTGAACGTCCATAATAACGGTTAGCACCAGCAATCAATAACGTTGAGTTGTCGCCGAAAATGTCATATGAACCGGAAAGTCGAGGGGCAATATTTGTGCGGCTCACAAAGTCATCACGATCTAAACGAATGCCAGGTCGCAGTGTCAATTTGCCATATTGTAAGTTGTCATCGAGAAATAATGCGTAGTTAGTATAATCTGCGGAGTGCTTACCAGCTTGGAACCGAGTGATATTAGTAAGTTGACCATTCCAATAATCATTTTTATCAATGACACCTGAATAGTTATAACGATAAAAATCACTATCTCGTTTATATGTCCCTTTAGTATAGCTGAGCTCACTACCAATAGTTGGGTTATGCGTAATACCTAAGCCATCTTCCATTGAGGTGAATCTCATAACTGCTTTTGCTGTTTGGCTATTTTGTTCAGAGATTAAATCACCTTGTCCGCCACTACGTAGGTATTTCCGGTTATCCCAGTTATAGTCAGAGTCCATTGCGAGAACTTCGACATAATAGTTTTGGTCATTGGCTCGCTCATCTTTTAGTTGCTGAGTACTTGCTGTTAGCTCTAACTGACCAACTTCAAATTGGTGTTTGAAAACGCCTGTAAAACCTAAACCTTTATGTGTGCTGTCATAACCTGAATTCATGATAGTAGAAGTAAATAAGCGGCTATCATAGTCAGCATAGTTTGCCGAAAGGTCCAAGGAGCTTTTATCAGAGAGATCAATGGTATATTTCAAAAAGTAGTTATCAGAAGTCCTTTTTTGATCTTTTTTTCCAGTTAGACCGTCTGTCATTTCCAATTCGCCATCGCCATTTATCATTGCGGCACCATCATTGGCGAGCGTCATCGGGATCGTCGAACTACGACGTGAAGCGGAGAAAACTAACCCTGAATTTTCACTCACCCCTAATTCAAACCAGCCACCAAAGTCATTTTTATCATAGCGGTTTTGGAAACGAGCTGGGTTGGCGGTATCATTTTTGGTGGTATCAATCCCTTGCGATGAATCGTGGAACAAATTATTCCAACCGGAACGGGTTAAGCGGTAATAGGCGTGAGCGCTATTTTCCCCTTGCCAGCGACGGCTATTGACTTCCACTGTTCCCCCCGTAAATCCGCCAAATTCGACTGGAATGTTATTGTCATACACTGTCATGCTGTCGATAAGGCGGCTATCGATATAGATCCCTTGGTCGCTACTGCTCAGGCGGGTTGAAGTTTCACCGAGACCGTTGTCTGCAGGGTCAAAATCGTTGTTAAAGCTTACGCCATCAAGGCGATAGGCATTTTGGTAACTGCTTGAACCATGAATTGAGATGCGGGAAGGTTTGATTTCCCCTTGGTTCATTGAGTTGCTGTCATTATTGGCAAATTGGACAGCAGGGTTAGTTTTCATCAAATCCGTAATATTGCCATCACCCGTATTTCTTTGGCTAATTTCTTCAGACGTCACGTATTGCGGTGCTGATATCACATCTGTCGCAGGGTGGTTCTGAACAACGCCAGAGACTTGGGTTTCTGGTAATACCAATGTGCCTTGGCTTAAATTTTGCTGACGAATAACGAAAACACCATTTTCATTGATTAACTCTAATCCGCTACCGATGAGTATTTTTTGTAATGCGGTTTGTGCGGAGTAGTTGCCAGACAATGCAGGTGCGCGTAAGCCACTTAATTGGCCTTTATCATAGAGCAATTGGATTTGCCCTTGGCGGCTAATTTCAGCGACAGAGGTAGCAAGTGATTGTTCTGGTAATGAAAAACTCATTTCTTGCGCGAAGGCAGATTGGCAAACAATGGCGCTACTGACCGCCACAGCAAGGGCGAGCGGCCTTAATCGGCTTTGAGTAAACTGAATAGACATGGATATCCCTTATTCTTAAGCTGCACAAAAAGTGTGCGAAAATAGGTCAGCAAAATGATGACTAGTTAAGAAGAGGGTGAAATGAGAATTATCCTCACCTGCAAATGAAAATATTTTTCATTTATTTTTTTTGTTTTGAATAATCAATACGTTATTTTTGTCTCGGTAGATAACTTGTACGGGAAGTAAAGAGGGAAGGGCCTGAAAAAACTGTTCTGGCTGATGAGTATTGATGCGACCTGAGATTTTACTCTTCGCCAATTGAGTGGGGGAAAGCTCGATATTTATCGACGAATAGTTTTTAAGTTCGTCGAGTACCTCTGAAAGCGGTTTATCAACAAAAATTAACTCACCAAAACGCCAACGAGCCACATCTAGCGGGTTGATTTGTTGGCGAGTGATTGGGCTATTTGGTGATTGACTGACAGCGCTGTCTCCGGCAAGTAAGAATACTGGCTGTTTGCTTGCTGCATCTTCAAAACTGACAATGCCTTTGCTGACATTCACGGCAACTTGCTGGGCCACTTTGTTAATTTCAAATTCTGTCCCCACCACTTGAATACGCCGGTTATCAGCTTGAACAACAAAAGGCCGATAAGGGTTGGATTTGACTTTGAAGTAAACATTTCCCTGTTCTAGATATAGGTTACGTACTGGGGTTTCATAGGCAACATGAATGCGTGTATTGCGGTTGAGAAATAGCTGGGAGCCATCAGGCAATGTGACTTCTTTAGGCGTATTCGTTGCCACTAAAGTCATATTATTGAGCAACATTGCAGGCAAGTGGCTGTATGGCAAAAACAAAATAGCCGCAATGAAAAATGCCGCTAGGGTATTGCCCAAAGGGCGCCATAAGCGAAAAAAAGGGCGTTTTTCCTTGGGGTGTGTTGTGCTAGCAGGGCGCGGCATGTGATCAAAATCGCGCCATAGCCCAGCGATGGCATCATAAGCTCTTGCATGTTCAGGTGACGCTGCAATCCATTGTTTGAATTGCTCAGTTTCAAGGGCACTGATTCGTTGGCTGTGCATGCGGGTAAACCACAGCGCAGCCTCTTCATCAATGCGACTTTCATCATCTGCTGTTTGCAAAGAGTCGTGTGTCATTACAAATTATTGCCCTGATTATCAAGGTGTTTTTTACAGTGAACAAGTGCTGCTGCAATATGTTTTTCCACCATACTGATTGAAATTTCCATTCGCTCAGCAATCTCACTTTGAGATAAACCATCAAAACGATAAAGCAAAAAAGCTTCTCGTCGACGGGGAGGCAACGTTTCAAGTGCTTCGCTTAGCCGTTGGATCCGTTGCTGATGTTCCAATATTTCACTGGGATCAGCTTGGCTCTGTTCAAAATGAGACTCATGAGTAACATCATCAATGGATGTTTCTGATCTAGTTTGGCGTTGGTTACGTCGCCAATGGTCAATCAAAACATGATTCGCAATTTTAAACAGGTAAGCGCGGCTCTCTTTTACAGGCGTTTGTTCTTTACGGTTTAGCCATAGTGTAAACACATCCTGTGATAAATCATCAGCATCATTGCTGTTATCTAGCCGATTGCGGAAAAAGCGCACAAGTTGGCTATATGTTGACTGATACGCACCGCTAATTTTACGGGCAAGAGATTTATCAATAGTCATTTTACTGGTGTTAATGTCATAAAAGAGCACAATTGTGCTGATTAATAATCTGCTCAGATTACTTTATTATTTAAATCAATAAGTTGTTTTAATAATTGTGTTTTTACTAATAATAATGAATATCATTTTTGTTTGTATTATGCCTATAATCTGCAAAAAATAAAGTCGTGAGGCAGAATATGAGCAGTATGACGGGCCAGTTAGAGCGCCCGATTTTCCGTCCACTAGGCGGTTTGGTTTTAAGTTGTCTTTTCCATGGAACACTGGCAATCATTTTTATCGGGTGGTTTACCTCTTCAATTCCGAAGACTGGGGTGTTACCTCCGGCAATCTCGTTGCAGCTGGGTGTTTATCAGCTTGAACAACAGGCAGAGCCTGAAATTAACCATGCACCTAAACAACAGATGACAACGCGAGAGGAGTCATTACCTGAAGTTGTTGAAAAGGTGGATAAATTACCTGAGACTGCGATCGTAGATAATGGCACGTTAACAAAAGTTAGCGAAAAAAAACGCCCACCGAAAAAGAAAATTCCGCAAGAGAAAAGAGTAATCGAAGAAGCCCCTGTTACCACGCAGGAGTCTACGGTGACTTCCGCTCCTGCATCTGGAAGTGAATCTAGCAGCAGTGCGAATTTTTCCAGTAATGCGTCTGCGGCAGTAAGTGGGCACCAAGGTTGGCAAAGTGAGGTGCATCAGCGGATAGCCAAAACTAAGCGCTACCCGTGTGCAGCACTGCGTTACCGTTCAACAGGGGTCTCTCATATCAAAGTGATTTTGGATAGACGGGGTGAAGTGATTGCCGCCAGTTTATTGAATTCATCCGGTACAAAAATATTGGATAAAGAAGCATTGGCGACAATTTCACGTGCAGCGCCTTTCCCTATGCCACCAGAAACATTGTTGGTCGATGGCCAAGTCGAGTTTGTTGCGCCAATCGTGTTCGACACAACCTCTATTTAAATTCAACCAAATAGCCCTTTTGGGGGCTATTTATCAGACGAATTGGGCTTGTTTTTTGGGGTAGGCCGCTTAGGGCGATAAGGCCGCTGTTCTTTTTTTCGTTTTAAACGTGCAGGCTTCGTTGCCGGGGGCGCTTTGCTTCCTTGATTGTCGTCTTCATTACTCTCATCGTCTTCATTATCATCTTGATTTTCATCCGTATTAACGACTAGCGGTGGGGCTTGCTTGTGGCCTTTCTTTTTCTTTAAACGCAGTAATGTATTGGCTAAAACGAAGCCAATACATAAGGCGAGTAGAATAAAAATTCGCAATACATTGGTGCTGTTATCGGCTTGTTGAATTTCAGCGGAAAGGAGCTCTGTATCAATAGTTAAACGTAAATAGCCTTTTGGCTCTTTTGTGCCTTGGATGGGAACGACAAGTTGGTATTGAAAATTTTGCAGTGATGAGTTGTCATCTATTGCGAGCCGTTCTTTTACCGTTGCAGGCTCACCGACTTGAGTGATCAGTGTGCCACTGGCCGTATAGATGCTGGCATCTAAAATATACCTATCTTTTACCACGTTATTTAAATTGGCATTAATTCGTTCTAAATTAAAATCTTTACTGCCGGGAACAATATAATCAGATAAGCTGAAAGCGACTTGCTTAGCAAGAACATAGGTCAATTGTTTAAATTGCTCAATTCGGCCTTGGTTTTGGCTATTTCCTAAATAAGAAATACCATGCATGAGTAAAGTTACCAGCGCAACGCAGATAACGATAATAACTGTTTTGTGGAGCTTAAAGGTAAGTTTCATTGCTTTATTGGTGCTCTCGACTTATTTTGAGTATAAAGGTGTCGTTATACTTCAGCGAATATAGGGTTATCTTCCGTTTTAACAGTAAATACATAAGGTCATAAAGCCTTAAAATTTAGTATAGTGGCTTCGTTCGGCTGCTCGCAACTCTCATTATAAAAAAGTTACACTCTAAATAATTCGAGTTGTATGTAGGCGACAAACGAAGATAGTCCGATGAACATACACAAGTATGTGATTCGGCTAGCTGAGCGTAGTCAACAACCAGACAACTTGAAGTATGACGAGTATATCGATTACAGGAGCTAATTTTCATGTCAACGAGCTTAACCTATTGTTATCTACCCGACGAAATCCAAAAATGGCCGGGGTTGCCATTGTCGTTAAGCGGTGAAGAAGTGATGCCATTGGATTATCGTGCAGGTGACAGTGGGTGGTTACTATATGGTCGTGGCTTAGATAAAGCGCGGATCAGTAATTTCCAACAGCGATTAGGGATCGCTATCGTAATTGTCTCCTCGTGGCGTATTGATGATTACCAAGTGGTCAGAATTGCAGGGAGTATTACCCCTCGAATTAAAAAACTCGCTGACGAATGTTTATTAGATGTCGTGCCATTGGGGCAAATTCCACGTTTGCGTTCACCGGGTCTATTACTGATGGATATGGACTCGACAGCTATTCAAATTGAATGTATCGATGAAATTGCTCGCTTAGCCGGAGTGGGGGAGCAGGTGGCTGAAGTGACTGAGAGAGCCATGCTAGGGGAGCTCGATTTTACGGAAAGCCTACGAGCGCGAGTCAGCTTACTTGAAGGTGCAGATGCCGCTATTCTTGACCAAGTGATGGAAACACTGCCTTTGATGCCAGGTTTAACAAACCTCGTGCGTAAATTACAAGCGATGAATTGGCACATTGCGATAGCATCCGGCGGTTTTACTTTCTTTGCGGATAATTTACGTCAACGGCTTAAATTGGTGGCTGCTGTTGCGAACCAGCTAGAAGTGAAAAACGGTAAGCTTACAGGCAAGGTCAGAGGCCCAATTGTGGATGCAAAATATAAAGCGCAAACCTTGGTTAAGCTGGCAGAAAAACTGGAAATTCCAATCGAGCAAACTGTTGCCATCGGTGACGGGGCAAATGACCTGAAGATGATCCGTAAAGCGGGGCTGGGTATTGCTTATCATGCGAAACCAAAGGTGTATGCAAGGGCGAAGGTCGCTATTCGTCACGCAGATCTCATGGGGGTGATGTGTGTATTGAGTGGGGGCCTCAAACACGAAGAACGCTAAATATTCTTCATATTTCGTGCTGTGGCGGTGTTGGCCGCGCTCGCTAACCCTAGTCACATACTTATGTATGCTCCTAGGGCTTAGCTTTACTTGCCGCCTTGCTACAACACCATCCATTTAGAATATTAAGCTAAATTAGTATTCAAAATTTTAAGAAAATTTAGAGTGCTGTGGTTCGTCGGTTGTAATACATAATAATTTTAAGAGGAGTTTGCTGTGGCGAAAGGGGTTAAAAGAGCGTTTGTCTGTAATGATTGCGGGGCAGATTATCCACGTTGGCAAGGGCAATGCAGTGCGTGCCATGCATGGAATACCATTACAGAAGTGCGCCTGGCCTCCACAAGCTCTTCATCGCGTAATGACCGCTTAACGGGGTATGCAGGGAATGCGGCTGGGGTAAGTAAGGTTCAGAAGCTGTCTGAAATTAGTCTTGAAGAACTTCCTCGTTTTACTACAGGGTTTAAAGAGTTTGACCGCGTGCTCGGTGGGGGAGTCGTACCGGGCAGTGCCATCCTCATTGGGGGGAACCCGGGAGCCGGTAAAAGTACCTTATTGCTGCAAACCATGTGCTTATTGTCACGTGAAATGAAAACCCTGTACGTCACAGGGGAAGAATCACTTCAACAAGTGGCGATGCGAGCACACCGTTTAGGGCTACCGACTGACTCACTCAATATGCTGTCAGAAACCAGTATTGAGCAAATTTGCTTAACCGCAGAGCAAGAACAACCCAAACTGATGGTGATTGACTCCATCCAAGTGATGCATATGGCTGACATTCAATCATCACCGGGGAGTGTGGCACAAGTGAGAGAAACCGCGGCTTATCTCACTCGCTTCGCCAAAACGCGTGGTGTTGCCATCATAATGGTCGGTCACGTCACCAAAGATGGCTCACTGGCGGGACCAAAAGTTCTCGAACACTGTATTGACTGTTCTATCATGTTAGATGGCGATGCAGATAATCGCTTCCGTACTTTGCGTAGCCATAAAAACCGTTTCGGTGCAGTCAATGAATTAGGCGTGTTTGCCATGACAGAACAAGGGCTTAAAGAAGTGAGTAACCCTTCGGCAATCTTTTTGAGTCGTGGTGATGAAATTACTTCAGGAAGCTCCGTGATGGTAGTTTGGGAAGGAACACGGCCTTTGCTGGTGGAAATCCAAGCGCTTGTGGACCATTCAATGATGTCGAACCCACGGCGTGTTGCGGTTGGGCTTGAGCAAAACCGTTTGGCCATTTTATTGGCCGTATTACACCGTCATGGTGGTTTGCAAATGTCAGACCAAGACGTTTTTGTTAACGTCGTGGGTGGGGTAAAAGTGACTGAAACCAGTGCGGATTTAGCCTTATTACTTTCTTTGGTTTCCAGTTTTCGTGATCGTCCATTGCCTAGAGATCTGGTTGTATTTGGTGAAGTGGGGCTTGCAGGGGAAATTCGCCCTGTACCAAGTGGGCAGGAACGTATCTCTGAAGCAGCAAAACACGGTTTTAAACGCGCTATTGTGCCTCATGCGAATATGCCCAAAAAATCACCGCCAGATATGAAAGTGTATGGCGTAAAAAAATTAGCGGATGCATTAAGTATTTTGGATGAACTATAAGCTTTTAATTTAGGTAAAAGGAAAATACATGGCTGAATTTGACTATCTCAAAAACGCAATCAAACGAGCGGGTTACACGCTCCAGCAAGTTGCGGATGCGACAGATATGACCAAAGGCTATCTCAGCCAGTTAATTAACGACAAAATTAAGAGCCCCAGTGCACAAAAAATAGCGGCTTTGCATCGTTTTTTAGGCCTTGAATATCCAAATCAGCAAAAAACGATCGGTGTGGTGTTTGGCAAATTTTATCCATTGCATACTGGGCATATTTATTTGATTCAGCGAGCATGCAGCCAAGTGGATGAACTTCACGTCATTCTCTGCCATGATGAACCTCGCGATAAAGACTTGTTTGTTAACAGTTCTATGTCTCAACAACCCACTGTGAGCGACCGTTTACGGTGGTTATTACAAACCTTTAAATATCAAAAAAATATTCATATTCACTCGTTTGATGAAAACGGCATAGAGCCCTATCCACATGGTTGGGAAGTGTGGAGTGACGGAATGAAAGGCTTTTTGAAAAAGCATAATATCAATCCGAGTTTTATCTATTCAGGGGAAGCGAATGACGCTCCGCGCTATAAAAAATACTTAGGTATCGAAACCATTTTGATTGACCCTGAGCGCACGTTTATGAATATCAGTGGTAACCAAATTCGCCAAGCGCCATTTCGTTATTGGGAATATATTCCAACTGAAGTGAAACCCTTCTTTGTGCGTAAAGTGGCGATTTTAGGCGGTGAATCGAGTGGTAAATCGACGCTAGTCAATAAGTTAGCCAATATTTTCAATACATCCAGTGCGTGGGAATATGGCCGTGACTACGTATTTAGCCACCTTGGTGGTGATGAGATGGCATTGCAATATTCTGATTACGACAAAATTGCTTTAGGGCATGCTCAGTACATTGATTTCGCAGTAAAATATGCCAATAAAGTGGCATTTATTGATACCGACTTTGTCACGACCCAAGCCTTCTGTTTGCGCTATGAAGGTAAAGAACACCCATTTGTTCAGGCACTGATTGATGAGTACCGATTCGATTTGGTGATAGTTTTGGAAAACAACACCCCTTGGGTGGCTGATGGGTTACGCAGTTTAGGAAGTGATAAAGACAGGAAAGCTTTCCAAAACTTACTTATTGAAATGCTTAAGAAAAATAATATTGAGTTTGTCCGTGTAGAATCTTCTGATTACGATACGCGCTTCTTAGAGTGTGTCACCCTCGTTCAGCAGCTATTGATGTTGGATGACTTATAAAGCCTCACAATAAAAAACGGCATCGAATGATGCCGTTTTGATTCTATCTATATGATATCGATCCCTTAAATAATTTGAATTATAGGTAGGCGGCAAGAGAGTGAGTCCCTAGGAGCATACACCAGTATGTGACTAGGGCTCACGAAAGCAGCCAACACCGCTATAATTCTAAATTATGACAGGGATTATTTGGTCATACGCTTATACTTCATCCGGTGCGGTTGAAGTGCTTCCGCACCTAACGTCCGTTTTTTGTAATCTTCATATTCAGAGAAGTTACCTTCGAAGAACGTAATATTACCTTCGTCTTGGTAATCAATGATATGAGTTGCAATACGGTCAAGGAACCAACGGTCATGGGAAATAACCATAGCACAGCCCGGGAACTCTAACAGGGCGTTTTCCAACGCACGTAAAGTTTCAACGTCGAGGTCGTTGGTTGGTTCATCGAGTAACAGGACGTTACCGCCCACTTGCAGTAGTTTGGCTAAGTGTAAACGGCCGCGTTCACCACCAGATAACTCACCAACACGTTTACCTTGGTCTACGCCTTTAAAGTTAAAGCGACCGACGTAAGCGCGGCTTGGAATTTCAAAGTTACCAATACGCATGATGTCTTGGCCGTTGGAAATTTCTTCCCAGACAGTTTTGCTGTCGTCCATCGCATCACGGAACTGGTCAACAGAGGCAATTTTCACGGTATCGCCTAATGTGATGGAGCCAGAGTCCGGTTGCTCTTGGCCTGAAATCATACGGAACAGGGTGGATTTACCCGCACCGTTAGGGCCGATGATCCCGACAATCGCCCCTTTAGGAATGGAGAAATTCAGGTTATCAATCAGAACGCGGTCACCATAAGATTTACTTAGGTTTTCAACCTCGATAACTTTATCCCCTAAACGCGGTCCAGGTGGAATAAAGAGTTCGCTGGTTTCATTACGTTTTTGATATTCCACGCTATTAAGCTCTTCAAAACGAGCAAGACGCGCTTTACCTTTAGCCTGACGGCCTTTTGGATTTTGGCGGATCCACTCAAGCTCTTTCTCGATAGATTTACGACGAGCGGCTTCTGTAGAGGCTTCTTGCGCCAGACGTTCATCTTTTTGCTCAAGCCAAGAAGAGTAGTTGCCTTCCCAAGGAATACCTTCACCACGGTCAAGTTCGAGGATCCAACCCGCGACGTTATCTAAGAAGTAACGGTCATGCGTGATAGCCACAACAGTCCCTTCGTAGTCGTGTAAGAAACGCTCTAACCAAGCAACAGACTCGGCATCCAAGTGGTTGGTTGGCTCATCGAGCAGTAACATGTCTGGTTTTTCTAATAGCAGACGGCAAATTGCCACACGGCGGCGTTCACCCCCTGAAAGGTTCTCGATTTTGGCATCCCAAGCTGGCAGGCGTAGGGCATCTGCTGCACGCTCCAGTTGGTTATCAAGGTTATGGCCATCTTGCGCGGAAATAATCGCTTCTAACTCGCCTTGCTCTTTTGCGAGTTTATCAAAGTCTGCACCTTCTTCCGCGTAAGCCGCATAAACTTCGTCTAAGCGCGTTAATGCATTTTTCACTTCGCTAACCGCTTCTTCAACAGCTTCGCGTACGGTGTGCTCAAGGTTTAGCTTCGGTTCTTGCGGAAGATAGCCGATTTTCAGACCTGGTTGTGGACGTGCTTCACCTTCGATATCGGTATCAATACCCGCCATAATACGCAGTAACGTTGATTTACCGGCACCATTAAGACCTAAAACACCGATCTTAGCCCCCGGAAAGAAGCTCAGAGAGATATTTTTTAAAATATGACGTTTCGGTGGAACAATTTTTCCAACCCGATACATACTGTAGACGTATTGAGCCAATTTATTTACCTTTTGATTTGTAAAGGGAATTTTAGTTTTTTAGTCTATTTTTGCTTTAACAAGCTTAGGCTGAAAAGCATTTAATAAACAGCTATATAATTTTCTAGAACTATACCTGAACATCAGAAGATCATCCATCCCTCTCAGTGATACAAGCTTGATGACTTTCTATTATCAATTCGTGGGTGTGGAGTGTGTCTATACGCTATACAGTAAGTTGGCCATGATAAAAAGTTTTAAACATAAAGGAATTGAACACTTTTTTAAAATGGGCATTACGTCTGGTATTCAATCGAAGCACATAACAAAGTTACGGGTACAACTGACTGCGCTCAATGTTGCTAAAAAACCACAAGATATGTCTGCACCAAGTTGGAATCTCCATCAATTAAAACGGGGAGATTTGCAGCATCATTGGGCAATATTAGTGAATGGAAACTGGCGACTCACATTTAAATTTGAGGGTGAAGATGCCATTCTCGTTGATTATCAAGATTATCATTAAGTAAGGTGAACATAATGAGCAAAATGCATAATCCAGTACATCCGGGTATCGTTTTACGTGAATATTTAGAGGGTATTTCAGTCACTGAAGCTGCAAAAGCATTGGAGGTAACACGTACAACTCTCTCGCGTATTCTCAACGGTAATAGCGGTATTTCGGCAGATATGGCGATACGATTAGAAATGGCACTCGGAACCAGTGCTGAAATGTGGGTTGAGATGCAAGCCCAGTATGAACTTTGGCAAGCTTCTTTGGAAAAACGCCCCGCCATTAAACCTTTATTTCCGCGGAGGGAAGGTTCTAAGTCATTCATGGACTGAATGATACGTAAAAGACTGTAAAGTCGAAAAATTCAGGAACTCTCTGCTGTTACTAAATAAAAACTTTCGGTAGCATTCATAGTATTGATATATGTTTAATATATCCATGATCCTTCAAGTTGCAGCGCTTTTCGCCTACCTGCAACTCGAATTATTTGGGGTATATTTAGGTTAAGGCTTTTCCTGTATTTTGACTTTAGTTTAGCGATGGAGCGAGTGAATATGAAAGGTTGGTTAGCGGCAGTACCTGTGACAATGTTGCTGGTTTCCAGCACCGTATGGGCGGATTCCTTACAGGCACAGCGGGAGCGTTATCAGGCAATTAAGGTTGCATGGGATGCCAATAAAATGGATGAAGTCGAGCGCTTGCTGCCGACCTTGCATGATTACCCACTTTACCCTTATCTCGCTTATCGTGAGCTAACTCAAGACTTAGATATTATTTCACCTCGCCAAGTTCAGGAGTTTATTAATACCTATCCAACCTTGCCTGTCGCTAAAAACCTGAAAACACGCTTTGTCAACGAACTAGCTCGCCGCCAAGAGTGGAAATCGCTGCTTGAATTTAGCCCTGAAGCGCCAAAACCTGCCGAAGCACAATGTAATTTTTATTTTGCTAATTGGGCGGTGGGAAATAAGCAAATTGCTTGGCAAGGGGCAGAAAAAGCCTGGTTAAATGGCCGTTCAATGCCGAGTGCCTGTGATAAATTATTTAACGAATGGGAAAAAGCGGGTTATTTAACCCCTGAGATGACCCTTGAGCGTATTAACTTAGCCATAAAAGAGGGCAATACCTCGATTGCGAGTTATTTAGCGAAACGCTTACCGCCAAGCTATAAAACGATTGGTGATGCGTTAGTGAAATTACAAAATGACCCTGCCTCAGTTGTGACATTCGCCAAAACGATGACGCCAACAGATTTTACTCGTCAAGCCACCATCGCGGCTTTTAGCCGTTATGCACGCCAATCTCCTGATGCGGCTCGTACAGTACTGAATAGCATCAGTTCTGCCCAAAAAATGAATATGGCAGAAAAGCAGTTACTTAAAGACAGTGTTGCTTGGCAATATATGGGAGATGTGACCCCAGAGCAGGCTCAATGGCGTGATGAAACTATTCAAGAAAGTAATTCATCGTCATTGAAAGAGCGTCGTGTTCGTTTAGCGTTAGGAGCTGGTGATAAAACCGGTGTCGCGTCATGGCTAAAACGCTTGCCAGCAGATGTCAAAAATAAAGAAGAGTGGCAGTATTGGCAGGCTATCACGTTAATTGATGCAGGCAAAAAAGCGGAAGGAGAGGCATTACTTCGCCAATTAACGGAGAAGCGCGGCTTCTACCCAATGGTGGCCGCACAGGTGCTAGAAATTGACTATCCGGTGTATGTAAAAAGTGCGGTTAAGCCTGATTCAAGTATTGATCAATTGCCTGAAGTGCAACGTGTTCGTGAGTTAATGTACTGGGAAATGGATAACCTTGCCCGTTCTGAGTGGGTGAGTTTAGTGGCATCTCTGCCAGCAAACCAGAAAGAGCAATTGGCGCGTTATGCGTTTGATCATAAATGGGCAGATCTCAGTGTCCAAGCGACCATCACAGCCAAACTTTGGGATCACCTAGAAGAGCGTTTCCCATTAGCGTGGGACAAAGAATTCAATCTATATACCAAGTCGAAAGATATTCAAAAGAGTTATGCAATGGCGATCGCTCGCCAAGAAAGTGCGTGGAATCCACAGGCTCGTTCACCGGTTGGAGCGACAGGTTTGATGCAGTTGATGCCTGCAACAGCAAAACATACCGCACAGAAGCAGGGTATTAATTATGTGAATACGAGCCAACTGACTAACCCGACAACCAATATTGAGCTAGGAACAGCTTATTTGGAAGATGTTTATCAGCAATTTGGTAATAACCGTATTTTAGCTAGTGCGGCTTATAATGCAGGCCCATCCCGTGTGACTCGCTGGTTAGGTAACAGCGGGGGGCGCATTGATGCGGTCGCATTTGTCGAAAGTATCCCGTTCTCAGAAACCCGCGGTTATGTGAAAAATGTGTTGTCGTATGACTTATTCTATCGGCACTTTATGGGGCAGAAAAATAGTAAGATATTGCTTCCTAATGAGTGGAATATGAAATACTAATAAATACTCTTCATATTTCGAATTGTAGGGGTGTTGGCTACGTTCGCTAACCCTAGTCACATACTTGTGTATGCTCTTAGGGCTTAGCATCACTTGCCGCCTACCTACAATCCGAACTATTTTGAGTATTCATCTTTATTATATTTCGATTTATAGGGGCTTCGTATGTAAGCCCTAGTCACATACTTGTGTATGCTCCTAGTGCTTAGCATCACTTGCCGCCTACCTACAATCCGAACTATTTTGAGTATTCATCTTTATTATATTTCGATTTATAGGGGCTTCGTATGTAAGCCCTAGTTACATACTTGTGTATGCTCTTAGGGCTTAGCATCACTTGCCGCCTACCTACAATCCGAACTATTTTGAGTATTCATCTTTATTATATTTCGATTTATAGGGGCTTCGTATGTAAGCCCTAGTCACATATTTGTGTATGCTCTTAGGGCTTAGCATCACTTGCCGCCTATCTACAATCTGAACTATTTTGAGTATTCATCTTTATTATATTTCGATTTATAGGGGCTTCGTATGTAAGCCCTAGTCACATACTTGTGTATGCTCCCCGAGCTATCCTCGCTGGTCGCCTAGTCACAACTCAAACTATTTAGCATATTAACGCAGTAACTAAATGAAAATGGTGTTTGGTTGATGATTTCTAATAAGAGTGTGTTATTATTTGTACTAGTTAAATAGTATGGGTGGATAAACGATGACAGCAAATCAACAACATGACCCGGCGCTGACTGCCGATGAGAACGCTGACTGGCTGCGCTTTGTGAATTTATTACAATTGGCATTTGAACAAGATATTCATTTGCCAGTTCTTCAGTTATTACTTACGCCAGATGAGCGCACAGCGTTAGCGACTCGCGTTAAAATTGTGCAAGAATTGATGCGCGGTGAAATGAGTCAAAGAGAACTGAAAAATGAGCTAGGAGTGGGGATAGCAACTATTACTCGGGGTTCGAATAGCTTAAAGTCAGCGCCTATTCCTGTGAAGGAGTGGTTGGAGCAACAACTTCTCTAAAATACGCGTCATATTTTGCACTGTGGCGTTGTTGGCTGCATTTGGTTACCCGAATCACATACTTGTGTATGCTCATCGGGATAACCTCACTTGCCGCCTAGCCACAATCCAAACTATTTAGCGTATTGGTATTTATCGTATTTCAAATTGTAGGGGTGTTCAGGCTTCGCTCATTCGCCCTAGTCACATACTAGTGTATGCCCCTAGGGCTTAGCACCACTTGCCAGCTACTTATAATCCGAACTATTTATCGTATTGGTATTTATCGTATTTCAAATTAATAGTCACAAAAAAAGTATGGTTTCCCATACTTTAGTGTGAAAAGAGTGGTGTTTAATCGCACATGCAATTTTAATTATTTTAAGTATAATTAATCTTCTACTTGGTTTAGCTCTTTATAAATTTCATGCTTAATGGGAACCAAGGCCAATATCAAGGCTTGTTGGTAAACACTGGTGCGAGTTAATACCCCGTCAGTGAAAAAACCAATGGCACCACCTTGTTGTTTGATATTATCGATGCCTGTTAAAAAGGCCATTTCATCGCCGAGTTCACGGCCTTCACGAATACCCGCCAGAATTTTTTCTGGGATCATAATACTGGCAGAGCGGGATTCACCACGTATTTGCTTATGTTCAATTACTATCCAAGCAAATGTCATATCGTCTTCGATACCCGCTTCAATACCAACCCAAAAATCCGCTTCAGGGCGAACTTGCCTAGAGGCCATCACGCGTTGTCTAGCCCCAGTACGGGTTTCATTATTACCGATAGGTTGCTGTGGAACACTGCTATCGACATTAATATCTTCAATTTGATAACTGCCAGCCCCAAAAACAGCATCGAAAGCAAGATGGATCGCTTTAATTTTGGCAGGATTAGTCGTTGCAGCTATAACTTGGTACATTAATTATTTTCCTTTGAACACATACTTCGAAAAGTAATAACGGAACACATCTATGTTACAGGTTTATCTTGTTCGCCATGGCGAAACTGAATGGAATTTAGCTCGTCGCATCCAGGGACAATCCGATAGCCCTCTGACCGCCACTGGACGACTGCAAGCAAGGCAGGTGGCTGAGAGGATAAAGTCAGAAGGCATTACCCATATTATCACTAGTGATATGGGACGCACACTGGAAACTGCACAAATAATTGCAAGTGTGTGCGGGTGTGAAATTACCACAGAACCGCGTCTACGTGAACTAAATATGGGCGTTCTTGAGCAAAGAGCAATAGAGTCGTTAACGCCAGAGGAAGAACAGTGGCGTAAAAGCTTAATTGATGGCACACGTGGAGGACGAATTCCAGAGGGTGAATCAATGGAGGAGCTGTATACACGCATGTTTGCAGCACTAAATAGTTGTTTAGATTTGCCTGAAGGTAGCCGCCCGTTGATTGTTAGCCATGGGATTGCGTTGAGTACGTTAATTAGTCGTATTATGGGGGTTCCGGCTTATTCAGAACGCCGCCTTCGTTTACGTAACTGTTCGTTATCTCGTGTTGATTACCAAAACAGCCCATGGTTGGCGAATGGTTGGATAGTTGAAACGGCAGGTGAGGTCACACATTTATCGCAGCCGGCTCTTGACGAACAGCAAGGCTAACGATTTCGAAAAAGGAGTTTCAACAAACTGAAACTCCTCTGCTTTAAGGGGTCGCGGCCGAACCTGTTTTGATAGGAACATAATAATCAAAGGTATCGATATGTGTTTTGGGGTCATCATCTTCAAGGGTGACATGACGTAACTCGATGTTTTTTAATCGATAATGTTCGATGTCATAACCTGGTCGACGTGTTAAATTCAGCTTAGGCAGATATACACCATAAATTTGGTATAAAAACTCTTGTAATGCATCTCGAGTTGGCGTCCCATTGAATGAAAATTTAACATAATGGCCACTTGGTAACGTTAAGCTCGAGTATTGGTCTGTGTTAAAACTCGCATCTTCAGGTTTTACCGCCGTGGTATAGAACACCGTTTGTTCATCTTCTTTTTCTGGATTATGAATGGCATGGTGCAAGCCAAAAACTTCAGACGCAATCGTCGTCGTATTATCCAAATAGTAGTGCCAAAATGTTTGGCGCATTTGCGAACAAGCGGTCGACCACTCTTCTAACGCATAAGAACAACTTTGTTCCAAGCCAACCAGCTCTTGCTCTGGCATTTGTAGGAATTCATGTTCAATATTGGTGTGATTATCTAAAATAATCGGTGGGCAAATACCTGCCGCACACCACTCTTCACTCCGGCGGTAAAAAGCAGGGGTTAGGTTAAATTGCTTTTTAAAGGCTCGAGTAAAAGTTTGTTGCGAATCAAAGCGATACTGCAACGCAATATCAAGAATTGGTCGGCTTGTTAGCCGCAATGCCACAGCAGCTCGAGAAAGCCTTCTGGCTCGAATATAAGCACCAATCGCTTGGTCAGTCACCTCTTTGAACATTCGTTGTAAATGCCACTTTGAGTAGCCAGCTTTTGCGGCAACATTATCTAGCGAGAGTGGTTTATCTAGGTTGTCATCTATCCAGCGAAGCAAGTCGCGAATAATATTAGTTTGATCCATGTATATCCCCAGCCAATGCGACTTATAGAACAGATATAATCTATCAATGAATGGCTATTCTATATCAAGTTATCTTTTTCGTTTATAGTAAATGAGTTGTATTTGATAATTAGTTAAGAAAGTGAATAATAAGTCTTGTTTTACTACGAGGTTTTACCGATTTTTAGTTGAATAGGAAATTCAGTATGCGTTGTTCCAGATTAAAAAATATCGCACTTACAGCATTATTATTAGCGTTGCCGAGCATGACATTTGCTGAAGAAATCGGTTCAGTCGATACTGTTTTTAAAATTTTCGGCCCTGACCATAAAATTGTCGTTGAAGCATTTGATGACCCTGATGTTGAGAATGTCACTTGCTATTTAAGTCGTTCAAAAACAGGGGGGATCAAAGGGGGTTTAGGGTTAGCGGAAGACACCTCTGATGCTGCAATTTCATGCCAGCAAGTTGGACCGATTGAGTTAAGCGACCGTGTCAAACGCAAACCGACGAAAGGGCAAGTTGTCTTTCAAAAACGAACGTCTTTAGTCTTCAAAAAATTACAAGTTGTACGTTTTTACGATCCAAAACGTAATGCATTAATTTATTTGACTTATTCAGACAAGATGATCGACGGTTCACCAAAGAATGCGCTAAGTGCAGTGCCGATTATGCCTTGGTGATAACAAAAAACGGTTGAGTCGATGTACTCGCAATAAAAATGGCTCGCCAATAAAAAATCCGTTGCCTAAAAGACAACGGATTTTGATAATCAGTAAATAATTAGCTTGCTAATTATTCGTCTAAATCACCGCAGAAGCGATAGCCTTCACCGTGGATGGTTGCAATGATTTCTGGTGTGTCAGGTGTCGATTCAAAATGTTTACGAATACGACGGATCGTGACGTCAACAGTTCTGTCGTGTGGTTTTAATTCACGGCCAGTCATTTTCTTCAGCAGGTCTGCACGAGTCTGAATTTTTCCTGGGTTTTCACAGAAATGCAGCATCGCACGGAATTCACTACGGGGTAATTTGTAGTGCTCACCCGCAGGGCTGACTAATGAACGGCTATTGATGTCTAATTCCCAACCATTAAATTTATAGCTTTCTACTAAACGGCGTTCTTCAGTACCGCCCGCTAAATTCATTGTACGGGACAGTAAGTTGCGCGCACGAATAGTCAGTTCACGTGGGTTAAATGGTTTAGTGATATAGTCGTCAGCACCAATTTCAAGGCCAAGGATTTTATCCACTTCGTTATCGCGTCCTGTTAGGAACATTAACGCAATGCTTTCTTGCTCACGAAGTTCACGAGCAAGTAATAAACCGTTTTTACCTGGTAAGTTAATATCCATGATGACTAAATTGATGTCATGTTCAGAGAGAACATTATTCATCTCTTCGCCATCAGTTGCCTCATGAACCACATAGCCTTCCGCTTCAAAGATGCTTTTCAGCGTATTGCGTGTGACAATTTCATCTTCAACAATCAAAATGTGTGGGGTCTGCATAGTTGCTACCTAAAGTATTAAAATAAGAATACTGAACTCACAATCCGTTTCCAGTTAGGTGGTTATTAATATTGTTCTCTGGAAAAACACGTTTATGAGTATAAATTTGTTTTGAAATTCAACAGTGACATTATGTTGCCATTTCAGGCAAAAGACTTTAACAACAAGTCAAAATATAAGCACTTTCCCAATATTGTACTGTTAACAGCAATATAACAGCTAATACTGCATTTACCACCTAAAAAACTAACTTTTGTTGATACATATCAAAATCAATTGTAGCACGTTAACAAAAATTGTTAGGTAGATAATTATATAAATTAATGCGGTGTTTAGGAATCAGATAGCGTCTAAAAAAAGGGAGCAGTTGATGCATAGGGGATGCTTCGGATTGGTATTAATGAATATAGTCTTCAATGAGTTAAATATACCATTATAAATAATGTTTAATTTGTGACTTACCTCCGATTTCGAAATGTTATTTTAATACAAAAAAAGGTGAAAAATTTATCTTGTTAGCGATAACGGGATGCAAATATTCAGTTTGTGAGCTTTTATGTTATTTAATTAGGAAAGATACTTATTTTATTTTGTCGCGGGTGGTTTTTAACAATCACCTAGCATTTGTTTGTAATTTAACCAGATGAAGAAGTATGCGTTTTAAGTGTAAGTACTTACTTTGCAATTTATTGCATTAGTGGTTGTAGGCTGATGACTATGAATGGTAAGTGGTAAGAAATATATGAGCTAAATATGTGGGGTGAGTGGGTCATTTTTACGCATTTTTTCACCTTGGTCCTCTTCACAAGAAATGGCTAAAGGTCATCTGTGTTGTCTGTTTTATAGGCAATTTCGTTTTTTGTTGGTTAAAAAATTATTCATCTTGAAATTTTAATTATTTTAGTTTTTAAAACCAATATTGGTGTGATGGATATCTTTTTGGGGAGGTGTTTTTCATGCTGGTAGATAATTTATCAAGTAAAAAAAGGGTTTTAAAAGGGATGTTTTACAAATAAATTTGACAAAATATACCAATTGCTTTAACCGTATAGGGAGAAACTTAAAGAATCTAAGAGACAGACAGAATCTATGCGTAATATCAGCCTGACTATTATTATTACCACCACCACCGTAACCACAGGAAACGGGGCGGGCTGACGCATCCAAAAAATAAAAATGAAAAAGCCCGCATACTTAACCGATGCGGGCTTTTTTTTGGTGTTAATTCAGGAGAGAAATACCATGCGTGTGCTTAAATTTGGCGGTACTTCGGTTGCAAATGACGAACGAGTACTGAATGTTGCTGACATCGCTGAAGGCAAATTAGCAGATGGACAAGTGGCTTTGGTGTTATCCGCGCCAGCAAAAATCACTAACCATTTGGTTGCTATGATTGAAAAAACGGTTGCAGGACAAGATGTCATCACGCATGTTAATGATGCTGAAATGATTTTTGCTAACCTTTTAAAAGGATTAAAAGAAAAACAACCTGGTTTTGAATATGACCGGTTAAAAAAACTGACAGAGCACGAATTCGCGCAAATCAAACAAGTACTGCATGGTATTACTCTTCTCGGACAGTGTCCAGACAGCATTAACGCATCAATTATCTGCCGTGGTGAGAAACTCTCTATCGCAATTATGGAGTCTGTGCTAAAAGCACGCGGTCATAATGTGACCGTCATTAACCCTGTTGAGAGCTTACTCGCGAAAGGCCACTACCTTGAATCTACAGTTGATATAAATGAGTCAACAAAACGCATTTCTGATTTAAATATACCGAAAGATCATTTTGTCCTAATGGCAGGCTTCACCGCAGGTAATGAGAAGGGTGAATTAGTGGTATTAGGCCGTAATGGGTCTGATTATTCAGCCGCAGTGCTAGCGGCTTGCTTACGTGCCGACTGTTGTGAAATTTGGACTGATGTTGATGGCGTCTATACATGTGACCCGCGTTTAGTGCCTGACGCTCGTTTATTGAAAGGTATGTCATACCAAGAGGCCATGGAGTTATCCTATTTTGGTGCCAAAGTTCTCCATCCTCGTACCATCGCCCCAATTGCTCAATTCCAAATCCCTTGCCTGATAAAAAACACCACTAATTTAAGCGCACCAGGCACTTTAATTGGTGATGGCCAAACTGACGACAGCACGCCAGTGAAAGGGATCACCAACCTGAATAATATGGCGATGATCAACGTATCTGGCCCCGGTATGAAGGGGATGGTCGGTATGGCTGCACGTATTTTCTCCGTCATGTCTCGTCGAGGGATCTCGGTTGTTCTGATCACGCAATCTTCATCAGAATACAGTATTAGTTTTTGTGTCCCACAAAATGAGTTAGTCAGAGCCCGTGCAGCATTGGAAGAAGAGTTTTACTTAGAGTTGAAAGATGGCGTACTTGAGCCACTGGATGTGATGGAGCAGTTAGCGATCATTTCTGTGGTGGGCGATGGCATGCGTACTTTGAAAGGCATTTCGGCTCGTTTCTTCTCTGCGTTAACTCGTGGCAACATTAACATTGTCGCTATTGCGCAGGGGTCTTCTGAGCGTTCTATTTCTGCCGTTATTGCCAATGACGCAGCCACAACTGCGGTACGCTTATGCCACCAAATGCTATTTAATGCAGAACAAGTTATTGAAGCCTTTGTCATCGGTGTTGGTGGGGTTGGTAATGCGTTAATTGAACAAATTCATCGCCAGCAACAATGGCTAAAACAAAAGCATATTGACTTACGTGTCTGTGGTATTGCGAATTCACGTGCAATGCTCACGGATATGCAAGGGATCGATTTAGGTAACTGGAAAGCGGAACTGGCGGAAGCGAAAGAGCCATTTAGCTTAAGCCGTTTAATTCGTTTAGAGCGTGAATACCATTTCTTGAACCCTGTCATTATCGATTGCACATCAAATCAGGAAATTGCAGAGCAGTATGTCAATTTCTTGAAAGATGGCTTTAATGTGGTCACACCGAATAAAAAAGCCAACACTTTGTCGATGGATTACTACCATCAGTTACGTGCGGCAAGTGAAACATCGAAACGTAAATTCCTCTATGACACCAACGTAGGTGCAGGTTTACCCGTTATCGAGAACCTACAAAACTTACTGAATGCAGGGGATGAACTAGTTCACTTTAGCGGAATTTTATCGGGTTCTTTATCATTCATCTTTGGGAAATTAGACGAGGGCATGTCTTTATCGGAAGCCACAACACTGGCTAAAGAAAAAGGTTTCACAGAGCCAGACCCTCGTGATGATTTATCAGGTATGGATGTGGCGCGTAAATTATTAATTTTAGCCCGTGAAGCGGGTTACAATTTAGAACTACAAGATATTGAAATTGAACCTGTTTTACCTGCTGATTTTGATAGCAGTGGTTCTGTTCCTGAGTTTATGGCTCGTTTACCACAACTGGATGCACAATTTGCACAGCGTATAAAAGCCGCAGAAGCGGAAGAAAAAGTGTTACGCTATGTTGGGTTAATTGAAGAAGGGCGCTGTCGGGTGAAAATCGTTGCTGTGGATGGTAATGACCCTCTCTTCAAGGTTAAAAATGGTGAAAATGCACTGGCCTTCTATACACGTTACTACCAGCCAATTCCTTTAGTATTAAGAGGTTATGGTGCAGGTAATGATGTTACTGCAGCTGGTGTATTTGCGGATGTGCTGCGTACCCTTTCATGGAAACTGGGAGTTTAATAAGTGATTAAAGTTTATGCACCGGCTTCAATTGGTAATGTGAGCGTCGGGTTTGATGTTCTTGGCGCTGCAGTTTCTCCAGCGGATGGCTCATTGTTAGGTGATTGTGTAACAGTTGAAGCGGCGGACACTTTTTCGTTGACGAATAAAGGCAAATTCGTTGCTAAACTTCCGAAAAAAAATGAACACAATATTGTTTACCAGTGCTGGCAATTGTTTTGTGAGCGCCTTGGTCGACCATTAAATGTCGCTATGACGCTCGAAAAAAATATGCCAATTGGTTCAGGGCTCGGTTCTAGTGCGTGTTCTGTTGTTGCAGCACTGATGGCGCTAAACGAATTTGCAGAGAAACCCTTCGATGATACCCAATTGCTTGGCATGATGGGGGAGTTAGAGGGGCGTATTTCAGGAAGTGTGCACTATGATAACGTCGCACCGTGCTTTTTAGGTGGTTTACAGCTGATTATCGAACAAAATGGCATTATTTCTCAGCCTGTGCCTGCATTCGAAAACTGGTATTGGGTCATGGCCTATCCTGGCATTAAAGTATCGACAGCGGAAGCGCGTGCGATCCTTCCTAATAGCTATCCCCGCCATGATATTGTAAATCATGGTCGATACCTATCAGGGTTCATTCATGCTTGTCATACAAACCAATCGTTACTTGCAGCAACGATGATCCAAGATGTTGTGGCTGAACCTTATCGTACACAACTATTACCCGGTTTTGCGGCAGCACGCCAGAATGCAAAAGAAATCGGTGCATTAGCTTGTGGCATTTCTGGCTCTGGGCCAACACTGTTTGCTATTTGCGATGAGAAGCATATTGCTGAAAAAATGGCGAGCTACTTGCAACAACATTATATTCAGAATGATGAAGGCTTTGTGCATATCTGCCGTTTGGATCTGGCCGGGGCAAGGACAATAGGGTAAATAATGAAACTGTATAATTTAAAAGATAACAACGAACAAGTAAGTTTTGCGCAAGCGGTTAAGCAAGGTTTAGGCAAGCAACAAGGTTTATTTTTTCCTCAAGACTTACCTGAATTCACTGCGACTGAAATCGACGAATTATTAAAATTAGATTTTGTCACTCGTAGCAGCCGTATTTTAAGTGCTTTTATTGGTGATGAGATCCCTCATGAGGAGCTCGCTGCAAGGGTCGAAGCCGCGTTTGCTTTTCCTGCGCCAGTTTCTAAGGTTGAAGATGATATCGCGACACTGGAGCTATATCATGGGCCAACACTCGCATTTAAAGACTTCGGTGGTCGCTTTATGGCTCAGGCACTGGGGCAAGTCGCTGGTGAGCAGCCAGTGACCATTTTGACTGCCACTTCTGGGGATACAGGAGCAGCTGTTGCACACGCATTCTATCGTCTTAAGAACGTCCAAGTTGTCATTCTCTACCCAGAAGGAAAAATTAGCCCGCTGCAAGAAAAACTCTTCTGCACGCTGGGTGAAAATATTCATACGGTTGCGATTAAAGATGACTTCGATGCATGCCAAGCATTAGTAAAACAATCGTTTGATGATGAAGAACTAAAAAAAGCGCTGTATTTAAATTCGGCTAACTCGATCAATATCAGCCGTTTATTAGCGCAAATTTGTTATTACTTTGAAGCTGTCGCACAGATCCCAGCAGAAAAACGGGATCAATTAGTGATCTCGGTTCCGAGTGGTAATTTTGGCGATCTTACAGCGGGTTTATTAGCTAAATCAATGGGCTTACCTGTTAAGCGCTTCATTGCAGCTACTAACGTCAATGATACTGTGCCACGTTACCTCGTTGATGGGCAATGGAAGCCAAAACAAACGGTAGCAACCCTATCGAACGCGATGGATGTTAGTCAGCCAAACAACTGGCCTCGTATAGAAGAGCTATTCCGTCGTAAAGGTTGGTCTCTTGATGAATTAGGGCATGGGGCTGTGAGTGACGAAGTGACTAAAGAAACAGTACGTGAATTAGATAAAAAAGGGTATTTATCTGAGCCACATGCTGCAGTTGCTTATCGTGTGCTTCGTGACCAATTGCAAGAAGGCGAGTTCGGGCTGTTTTTAGGTACGGCACACCCGGCTAAATTTAAAGAGAGTGTTGAAGAAATTCTTAATAAGGCAATACCTTTACCTAAAGAGTTAGCAGAGCGTGCGGAACTACCACTACTCTCACACTTTTTATCCTCTGATTTTACACAATTACGCACATTTTTAATGAAGTTAGCACCTAAGCAATAAATATTGCTAGAGTACAAAAAACGGAAGCGAGAGCTTCCGTTTTTATTGGTAATACCATCTTTTATTAAGATAATTATAGGGTTTCATATTGCCACATCACTTATACACTTCTAACGGATTGGTTTGTCACATTGAGCTAATGCCATCGTGCCCGTCTCTACCGCCATCAGGTCCACCGAGTCCTCCTTTTCCTCCTTGGCTACCATTACCCCCATTGCCGCCATTACCACTACCAGAGCCGTTGCCCCCATTACCCCCGTTACCGCCATTAGTTCCACCATGCCCTCCATTTCCCCCATTGCCATTTACCGTTCCATTACCGCCATTCCCACCACTACCACCACCATCGCCATCACCGCCATTTCCACCATCACCTCCAGTTATACTGCCATTGCCGCCATTTCCTCCATTGCCATTACTGCCTTCTTCTGCGTTACCGCCATTGCTACCATTACCGTTATTTGATCCCGTTCCGCCATTTCCACCATTTTGACCATCACCCCCATGGCCACCGTGACCCCCATGGCCACCATGACCACCTTGACTATCATTTCCAGCTTGGCCCGAATTTCCATTTTGTCCATAGCTTACAAAGCTAAAAAATTTAGAATAGTAATATTGGCCATGGAGTTTCGAACATACCTTATTATTAATTTCATTAATATTAAGTTCATTTTTTAATAAACAATTAGATGCAGTATTAAATAAGGAGTGAGAGTATGCTGAAAATGAAATAAAACTCATTAATAAGACACCAAGTGAGATGTAATTTTTATACATTATAAATTCCTCCGTTCCCCCCTCATCGAGTGAGGAGGGAAATATTTAGTGACTAGTTAAATTATCTACCGTTGCCGCCATTACCGCCATTACCGCCGTTGCCGCCATTACCACCATTGCCACCATTACCACCATGACCGCCATTCCCACCATTTCCTCCATGGCTTTGTTCGTAAACAGTAGAATAAGTAGAAATATTGTCAGAATGTTTTTCTTGGAAAGAAGTTGCAGATGATAGAATTGGGAATAATAAAGATACTATGACAATAGATGCTTTATACATATAAGATCCTCGTTTAAAAGTTTAAATTAAAATGAACTGCAATGAAATTGTAATTCATGGTTTTGAATAAGCAATTAGTTATTTATCTATGTGTGTAATTAAATTTGTTTTACGATAAATATAAAGTGTTATGGCTTTTTTTTATTTTTTTTTGTTTTATATTAATAACAAATATTTAATTAGTTATATAACTAATAAACCCTTAGTGATTAAAGTAATTAATTAGCAATTGATGATGTAATATTTTATTTTCTAATTAATTTTATAGTTGTGTGTGGGGTATTTTTTGAAAAAAGGGTAAAGTGGGGATTTTTAAATTTGGTCCCACTTTACTTTTGATTTAACCGCATATAGACCAGTATTTCCGAAGAGAGTATATTAAATGGATATAGGGCTATACATTATGAGGAAAATATTCTTTAAATTTTATTTGGTATCTTATTGCTTTTATTCGATGTTCAGCCAAACATCATCATCATCTCCATTTTTTACTTGAAACCAAACATCATCATCATCTCCGTTATAGGCTATTTTTAAGTCTATACTTAGGATAGGTGGCTCTGGCGGGAAGGGAAGAATAGGGGTAGCCAAAGAGAGTGCTGGAAATAATAAAGATGCAAGTATGATTGATTTTTTAAACATATAATCGCCTTTTAAAGTTAATATTAAAATGAACTGCCTAGAAATAATAAACTATTTTTTTTGATGTTCAATAAATAGCTTCATTTGTTTTTAATAAAAAATGAAATGGGTTTAATAAAATTGAATGCGAGGGGGTTAGGCTTATTTTGATTGATTTAAAACCATATTAATTAGTTATTTGATAATATGGTTTTAAAATTTCAATTAATTATTTTTTAAATTTTCTATTATTTTACTTTGAATCGATTCTGATGAGCTGTTTTTATGAAAGCTTAACATAGTGACTGCTTTTTCATTTTCATTCATTTCGGAAAATGATTTCGCAACTTTTACTGCCGGTTGTTTATAGTTAGGTGATAGGCTTTGGTGGCGACTGATCATACTTTGCATTATTGGTGATGTATTGTTTTGCGTAAAACTCAATGCAGCAGCAGCTTGGGCGTGTTCATCTAACTCAAGGAATGACTGAGTTGAATTGATATCATTATTGGTCGAAATACCCGCTTTACTTAAATGGCTATTAATCGATTTTAAATTAGAATAAGAAGTATTGTTTTCAGTGAAATTTAATGCATTTGCAGCATTATAATGTATTTCTTTTTCAGTTTGAGCGGCAGATACATGTCCTGTTACAGCTACAAGTGTTAAAGCAAAAATAAATTTTTTCATTGTGAACCCTTATTAAGTTAAATAGTTTATCTTATAACTATAATAAGGCTTTATTTCTGTCTGAATACTGACAACAAAATGACAAAATTGCCATTTATGGTAGACATTCAATTTGGTTTCATAGGTAAAAATACAGTAAAGCGTGTTGAAAAATCATCTGATTTTACAGAGATCCTGCCTTTATGCGCTAATATAATTGATTTGACGATTGCCAACCCAATTCCACTTCCTTCATTTTTTCTTTGCCTTGATTTATCTACTCGATAAAATCTATCAAAGAGTTTTTCTAAGTGTTCTTCGGGTATTTTTATACCGGGATTGCTGATGATTAATTCAATACCCTCTTTTACATTTGAAATGTTAATGCTGACAGAGTCACCCCTTGGGGTGTAGCGGATAGCATTTGATAATAAATTAGTAATCGCTCTTCTTAACATGTCTTTATCGGCCATAATAGGATTAGTGTCCCCAATTAGCTTAAGTTTTATTTCATTCTCTTCAGCGAGATATTCAAAATAATCAAATATGAGCTCTATTTCAGTTTTAATATTAATGATTTTTTTCTCTGGGATAAGCCTATTATCATCTGCTTGAGCAAGAAAAAGCATATCAGAGATCATTCGTGATAGTCGGTTATATTCTTCCAAATTAGAATATAACACTTCAGCTAGCTCTTCTTTACTGCGGTTTTTACTCAAAGATATTTGAGTTTCAGTCATTAAATTAGTGATTGGTGTACGCATTTCATGAGCAATATCTGCCGAAAAATTTGTTTGCCTTACGAAAACATCTTCAATTTTTACTAACATCTGATTAAATGATTTTGTTAATTGCTTCAATTCATTAGGTACAGAATCAGGATCTAAACGGACGCTTAAGTTTTCGGATGTGACATTTTTTATTTCATCGCTTACATCTTTAAGGGGTTTTAATCCCTTTATCACAAGGAAATAAACGACAAGAATAGTAAATAAGCACAGTATAATTGCACTGATAATCAAACTGTTTATTAATGAGCTCAGATAATCATGATGAAAATTTAATGATAGCGCAGTAACTAATCGATATTGTTTAGGCTCTGAAGGAGGGCCCACCTGAATAAGACTTTCTGATAGACGATAATCTTTGAGCTCTACGTCTTGGTTATTTTTATCAGGATCATAATTTTTTAAGTGCGTAATAAGTTTATCTGTTGCATTGGGAGATACTAATGTATTTCCTTTATTATCAATGAGATAAATGGTAACATCTTGATGCTCATTAATAATGGTTTTAATTCGTGCGTATTGCTCACTTTGTGGATCTGAATTGCCATTTAATAAGCTTTGGATCGTTAAATTCAACTGGTTAAGTGTGTATTCATCTTGCTGCTTAAAATGTAACATAACTGAGTTGATCATGATCGAGCTAAATAATAGTAAGGCGAGGGAGAGAGTAATACTGATCAAAACAATAAGACGAATTGAAATAGAGACAGGAGATCGAAACAGCTTAATCATTTTCAGGGATCTCGAGTAAATAGCCCATCCCTCTAATGGTATGAATCAATTTAGGTTCATAGCCTTGATCTATTTTAGCCCTCAGCCTTTTAACTGCAACATCAATGACATTGGTATCACTATCAAAATTCATATCCCAAACTTTTGAGGCGATAAGAGAACGAGAAAGAACTTCGCCTTGGTGAAGAATAAAAAATTCCAATAATGAAAATTCTTTACTGGTGAGTATAATTTTATCATTTTCACGTGTAACGCGTCGTTTGATCAGGTCAACATGCAAATTAGCAATGGTAAATTGTGTTTTTTGGATGCTGTTATTGCCTCTGCGTAATAAAGTTCTTACTCGAGCAAGTAGCTCAGAAAAATCAAATGGCTTAACAAGATAATCGTCAGCACCTATCTCTAACCCTTTGACTCGATGTTCAACATTACCTAAAGCAGTAAGCATGAGGATTGGCGTATTTTTTCCTGTATTGCGTAAGTTTTTAGCAATCTCCCAGCCATTAATATCTGGCAACATCACATCAAGAATAATTAAATCATAGTCTTCAGTTGTCGCCATATGCAGGCCTGTAATGCCATTTTCGATTGCATCAACAATAAACCCGGACTCACTTAAGCCTTTAGATAAGTATTCTCTTGTTTTATGTTCATCTTCAACAATAAGTAGTTTCATCTCAGGCCCTGCAGTCAGGAAAACAATGTAATCATTCTAAGCACTATGGCAACGAAATGTAAAATGACAAATTTGTCATTTTCATGTCATGAATCTAACAGGAGGCCTTTTTTACTATAGTGACAATTTTAATCACTAGAGGCATGGCTATACCATGTATTCCCCTAAAATATTAATAATAGCTTATGCCCTAATTTTGACTGGTTGTGTTTCGCTTGCCCCTGAATATCAACGCCCTAATTTTAATTTGCCTCATCAATTCAGTGGCAATGTTTCTGATGTAGTAACGCGGGATAAAACAGCGCGGGATAAAACAGAATTAGCAATACCAAGTTGGTCTCAATTTATTCAAGACCCACAAATGAAAAGCGTGATAGAAATTGCGCTTGAGAAAAACAGTGATTTATATCTTGCGGCCTTAGATGTAGAAGAAGCTCGTGTGCGTTTTGGGCTAGCGGGAGCAGAAAAATATCCTCAAATTAGTTCATCGATGAGCGGCGATTATAGCCAATCATTAGAGTCTGGGTCATCCTTCAATAAGAAATACAGTGCAGGCGTTGATATCAGCTATGAACTGGATTTTTTTGGGCGTATTAAAAACTTATCTGATGCCGATAAAGCAAAGTTTATTGCTTCTCAAGAGATGAAGCGTGCGACACAAATTATCACAATCAAAACGGTAGCAGAGGCGTATTTAGATGTGGTGTATAACCAGAAATTATTATTAATTTCGCAAGAGACGAAGCAAAGCTACCTCAATAGTCAATCGATTGTAATGCAAAAAGTGGCGGCAGGAAAAGCCGCGCTATCAGACCTAGAACAAGCTAAAGGGCAAGTACAGTCTATTTCTATTAATATCGAAAAAATTGAAAGTGAAATTGCAAAAAATGAAAATTTACTGAATTTTTTGACAAATGACTACGCAACAAAAATAAATTTAGATCTAGGACGCTACGAGCCAAACTATCCTTTAATTACAACTCCTTCAGATATTCCCTCTGAAATATTATTAAAACGCCCAGATATTATGGCTGCGGAGCAAAATATTATTTCTGAGAATGCCAATATAGGTGTAGCAAGAGCCGCTTTCTTTCCTTCTATTTCCTTTAATACAGGAATTGAAAACAGTAATGATTCTTTAACAGGGTTATTTGATTCTTCAAATGGTATTTGGAATTTTATTCCTAAAATTACGCTACCTATTTTTACTGGTGGTACAAATAGCCGAAACTTAGAGTTAGCAAATATTAGAAAAAATAAAGCGATTACTAATTACGAAAAAAGTATTCAAGTAGCATTTCGAGAAGTGAAAGATGCCTTAGTGATCAAATCGAGTTTAGAAAAACAACTCATCTCCCAAGTGCAATATGTCAACACGCTGCAAAACGTCTTAACACAGAAACAAGCGAGTTATCGATATGGCAGTTTGAGCTATCTCGATGTTCTTGAAGCACAGCGTAGCTTATTTACCGAACAACAAAATTTATTGATGTTGAAAATAGAACAGCAGAAGAATGAAATAAATTTATTCTCTGCATTAGGTGGCGGATTAATAAAATCATGAGGGTAACAATGAAAAAATTAAATACAGTATTTTTTGCAATTTCAATGGCGATGTTAACAGCAACTAGTTATGCAAATGCTGCTGAACATAACCACTCTATTTATCCAGAAAAAGTCGCAGAGCCGACAATCAATACCGAAGGAACGCTAATCTCGATTGATAAAGATAATAAAAAGTTAACAATAAATCATAAAGAAATTCAAAGTATTGGCTGGCCACCAATGACGATGCGTTTTACCTATGAAGATGAAAATATGATTAACGGCTTACAAGAAAATGATGAATTAAAATTTTCATTTGTACAACAAGGCAATCTTTCAATGTTGAAATCCGTCGAAAAGATAAACTAAATAGGTAGAGAGATGTTATGTCATTAGTTAACCTGACCAAATTGCTATTGGTAATTATTTTATCGAGCGTTATTTCAATTTTATTTTACCGATATTTTTTCGTTGTAGAAAATAATAGCCAACCAGTTGAAAAACAAGAACGCACCGTATTGTATTGGTATGACCCGATGTATCCCAATACCAAGTTTGATCAACCAGGGAAATCCCCGTTTATGGACATGGATCTTGTTCCTAAATATGCGGATGAAAACTTGGCTTCAGCGAATAGCAAAGGGATAACAATTAACCCAACACAGACACAAAATTTAGGACTTAAAACGGTGGATGTAAAGTGGGGGAAATTAAGCTATGACTTAACATTT
Source organism: Providencia sp. M-27 (assembly GCF_011077905.1). Lineage (NCBI taxonomy): Bacteria > Pseudomonadati > Pseudomonadota > Gammaproteobacteria > Enterobacterales > Morganellaceae > Providencia > Providencia sp. M-27. The sequence continues at coordinate 86,581 of NZ_JAALBT010000007.1, forward strand.
CCAGGCGAAATTGCATTTAATGATCATCAATTCGCTATCGTGCAAGCGCGAGAAAATGGTTTCGTTGAAAAAGTTTACCCATTCACCGTTGGTGAGAGGATCCAAAAAGGGGTTCCTATTGCTGATCTAACGATCCCTGCATGGGTTGAAGCGCAAAGTGAATATCTTGCACTCAAGCAGATGAATGCGAGCCAGCAAGATCTTAATAGCGTCATTGAGCGTTTACGTTTAAATGGCATGCCAGAGGGAGCACTTTCTCAGTTTATTAAAACAGGAAAAGTCCAATCACGTTTTACGATCCAAGCACCTATTTCAGGGGTAATTACTGCACTTAATCTACGTTTAGGGATGAACGTATCTAAAGAAGTTGTTATTGCACAAATACAAGGAACAGATCCATTATGGATTAATGCCTCTGTTCCTCAGTCAGTTGCTGAATTACTGAATAAACAAACAGAATTTACAGTTTCTATTCCCGCTTATCCTTCACAGTTATTTACTGTAAAAAACTGGCTGATATTACCTAGCGCAGACCAAGCAAGTCGTACAATTAATATTCGTACAGAAATTGCGGACCCTAGCCATTTATTAAAACCGGGTATGACTGCATATTTGAATTTAGTTGCAGAAGGTAATGAAAGTTTATTGATCCCTTCACAAGCCATTGTGGATTCAGGGAAAGAACAACATGTTATTGCTGTTGGTGAGAATGGTGAATTTATTCCGAAAAGAGTACGAGTGCTCAGTGAATCTCAACAAATGACGGCAATATCTGAAGGGCTACAAGTGGGTGAGCATATTGTGACTCAGGGGATTTTCCTGATTGATTCCGAAGCGAATATTGCGGGAGCATTAGCCAAGATGGAAGCACTTCCTGAACCTTCAGCGTCATCTAATCATTCATCACATAAATCTCAGGAGTAGAGTATGTTGGAATGGATTATAAGACGCTCAGTCGCTAATCGCTTTTTAGTCCTAATGGGAGTCATGTTTTTAGTTATTGCGGGTATTTGGAGTATCCGCAGTACACCTGTTGATGCATTACCTGACTTATCTGATGTACAAGTGATCATCAAAACCACTTATCCAGGGCAAGCGCCCCAACTGGTCGAAAACCAAGTCACATACCCAATAACGACGACGATGTTATCTGTGCCGGGAGCAAAAACGGTACGGGGTTTTTCTGCATTTGGTGACTCATATGTTTATGTTATTTTTGAAGATAATACAGATTTATACTGGGCTCGTTCACGCGTTTTAGAATATTTAAATCAAGTCCAAAACCAATTGCCAAAAGGTGCGGTAGCCTCTATTGGCCCTGATGCGACAGGGGTTGGCTGGGTTTTTGAATATGCTTTAGTGGACAAAACAGGAAAGCATAATCTAGCTGAACTGCGCTCATTACAAGATTGGTTTTTGAAATATGAATTGAAGGCTTTGCCAAATGTTTCCGAAGTTGCAACCGTCGGAGGTGTGGTTAAATCTTATCAAATCTTAGTTGACCCGCTCAAGCTCAGCCAATTTTCTGTGACATTACCTGAAATAAAACAGGCAGTTGAAATGGCTAACCAAGAAGCGGGTGGCTCATCGATTGAAATTGCTGAAGCTGAATATATGGTTAGAGCGAGTGGCTATCTTCAATCTATTGATGATTTCAATAAAATCTACCTAAAAACTCCCGAAAATGGCGTGCCAATTTACCTACAAGATGTTGCTCGAATACAGGAAGGCCCCGAAATGCGTCGTGGGGTTGCTGAGCTAAATGGGGAAGGCGAGGTAGTTGGTGGTATTATCTTGCTTCGCTCAGGTGAAAATGCACGTAATGTGATCCATGATGTAAAACAGAAACTTGAAGATTTAAGTGCCAGTTTACCGGAAGGCATCGAAATTATTACAACTTATGATAGAAGTATTCTTATTGATAACGCGATTGATAATTTAAGCTATAAGTTGCTAGAAGAATTTATTGTTGTCGCATTGGTGTGCGCTATCTTCCTATGGCATTTCCGTTCTGCATTAGTCGCAATTATTTCCTTGCCTCTCGGATTATTTATTGCCTTTATTGTCATGCGTTATCAAGGAATAAATGCAAATATTATGTCATTGGGGGGGATTGCAATTGCTATCGGGGCAATGGTAGATGCCGCCATTGTGATGATCGAAAATGCACATAAAAAATTAGAAAAATGGCAACATGAAAATGAAGGTAAAGCCATTGATAATGCCCAGCGTTGGAAAGTTATTACTGACTCTGCTGTTGAAGTTGGGCCAGCATTATTTATCAGTTTATTAATTATCACATTGTCTTTTATTCCTATCTTTACGTTGGAAGGACAAGAAGGCCGTTTATTTGGCCCACTCGCATTTACAAAAACCTATGCCATGGCGGGGGCTGCAGCGTTAGCGTTAATTGTGATTCCAATCCTAATGGGGTATTGGATCCGCGGTAATATTCCAAATGAAAATAAAAATCCACTGAATCGTTGGTTGATTGCTCTCTACAGTCCTATTCTAATTAAGGTATTAGCATGGCCGAAGACCACCTTATTAATTGGTTTCTTATCTTTATTTACCGTGATATGGCCATTAAAACATTTAGGGGGGGAATTTCTTCCTGCGATTAATGAAGGTGACTTACTTTATATGCCTTCAACACTGCCGGGAGTTTCGCCTGCCCAAGCGGCATTTTTACTACAAAATACAGATAAGCTAATCAAAACTATTCCTGAGGTCGATACGGTATTTGGTAAAGTCGGTAAAGCTGAAACGGCAACGGACTCAGCCCCTATGGAGATGATTGAAACAACGATACGTTTGAAGCCGCAAGCAGAGTGGCGAGAAGGGATGACACTTGAAAAAATTATTGATGAGCTTGATGAAACCGTGCGTCTGCCCGGGGTTGCAAACTTATGGGTTCCGCCTATTCGCAATCGTATTGACATGTTATCTACGGGAGTCAAAAGCCCTATAGGCATCAAAGTGTCAGGAAGAGATCTTGATGAGATCGATGCATTAGCCCAAGAAATTGAAAAAGTGACAAAATCGGTTCCCGGGGTTGTTTCTGTTTTGGCTGAGCGATTGGTTGGTGGGCGTTATATTGATGTCAAAATTGACAGAGAAAAAGCGGCACGTTTTGGCATGAGTATCAGTGATGTACAAGTTTATATTTCAATGGCGACTGGTGGGGAAATGATCGGGGAAACGGTTGAAGGGATTGAGCGTTACCCAATTAGCATAAGATATCCTCAAGATTACCGAAATAGCGTATCTGCGATGAAGTTATTACCAATTTTAACGCCGAGCAAACAGCAAATTGTGCTTAGTGATGTTGCGGATGTATCCGTGAATATGGGCGCTCCAATGTTGAAAACAGAGAACGCAAGACCGACTAGCTGGATTTATATTGATGCGCGTGATCGCGATATGGTCTCTGTTATTAAAGATATTGATGCCGCAATAAAAGATAACATCCAAATGAAGCCGGGCTTGAGTTATTCCTTTACGGGACAATTTGAATTGCTCGAAAGAGCCAACCAAAAATTAATGTTAATGGTTCCTGCTACCATACTGATTATTTTTGTCCTGCTTTATTTAGCATTCAGACGATTTAGTGAAGCATTACTGATTTTATTAAGCTTACCTTTTGCTTTAGTGGGCGCTATTTGGTTCCTTTATTGGATGAACTTTAATTTATCGGTTGCAACAGGGACAGGGTTTATTGCATTGGCAGGTGTAGCCGCTGAATTTGGCGTAGTTATGTTGATTTATTTACGCCATGCAATCGAAGATAAAGAAAAACAGCAAGGAATAAGCAAGTTATCAAACCAAGATTTAGACCATGCATTATATGAAGGTGCTGTTTTACGTGTCCGTCCTAAAGCCATGACAGTTGCCGTAATTTTAGCGGGTTTATTGCCAATATTACTTGGGACAGGAGTCGGTTCGGAAGTCATGAGCCGTATAGCAGCACCGATGATTGGCGGTATGATCACCGCGCCATTATTGTCCCTATTTATTATTCCAGCAGCTTATAAATTAATCTGCCAGTTACGCCATAAAAAATAGACACTTTTTAAGTACTCGTCATTATTATTGATAAGGTAAATAGCAATGAAAAAGATAATTTTAGGTGGAATGTTTTTACTCTCATTTTCTGCATTTTCTCAAAACCAGAGCGTGCAATTGTATAAAGATGCAAATTGTGGCTGCTGCCAATTATGGGGAGAAGGGGTTAAAAAAGCAGGGTATGACGTTGTGGTCAATGAAATCAGTTATGATGACTTGAACAAACTGAATGATGAGCTGAATGTGCCATACAACTTACGCAGTTGCCATATCGCTAAATACAAAGGTAAGGTGATTGTTGGTCATGTTCCTGTCAGCAGTCTTGATGCGATTGATACCTTACCGGCGGATGTGGTAGGAATTTCTGTTCCGGGTATGCCAATTGGTAGCCTAGGGATGGAGCAGCCGGATGGCCGTACTCAGCCTTATTCTGTGGTGCAGTTTAAAGCAAATGGGGAATATCGTTAATTAAGATAAAATTTATTAAGTTGCAGGGTTATCTGCAACTTATTGGTTTTATTCGCTTTCTAATATTAATTCGATGGCTTTGAGTTCTTCTTGCGTAAAATTACGATTTTTTAGGATCCCCATTGCATCATCAATTTGGCTAATACGGCTTGCACCGATGAGAACGGAAGTGATCCTATCATGTCTAAGTAACCAGGCTAAGGCCATTTGGTTTAACTTCTGCCCTCTTTTTACCGCCAATTCATTCAATTGTTTAACTTTTGATAAAATGGTTGAGGTGAGCCTTTCAGGGGGTAAAGAAGGGTTGCCTGCCGCGCGTGAATCAGCAGGAATGCCATTAAGGTAGCGATCAGTTAAAATTCCACCGGCTAGCGGAGAATACGCAATAGAGCCCACCCCTTCTTCTTCCAGTAAATCGAGTAAATCTTCTTCGGGAGTGCGTTCTAGCATGGAGTATTTAGGCTGGTGGATCAAGCAAGGGGTCCCCAATTCATTGAGAATACCAATTGCTTCTTTGGCTAAATTGGTTGGGTAATTAGAAATCCCTACATACAGGGCCTTTCCTTGGCGAACAATGAGATCTAGCGCTCCCATGGTTTCTTCTAATGGGGTATTGGGATCAGGTCGATGATGATAAAAGATATCCACATAATCCAAGCCCATTCGCTTCAAGCTTTGGTTAAGGCTTGCAACCAAATATTTTTTACTTCCCCAGTCACCATAAGGGCCATCCCACATAGTGAAACCCGCTTTTGATGAAATGATCATTTCATCACGATAAGGCAGAAAATCTTGTTGCATGATTTGGCCAAATGTACTCTCGGCAGATCCAGGAGGTGGCCCATAATTATTAGCCAGATCGAAATGGGTGATCCCAAGGTCAAAAGCATGACGAAGCATGGCTTGGCAGTTATCAACGGGTTTGTTATTACCAAAGTTGTGCCATAACCCTAATGAAATGAGTGGTAATCGTAACCCGCTACGGCCACATAAACGATATTCCATTTCGTTATAGCGCTTTGATGATGCAACATAAGGCATACTTCACCTCCAAAATAGTGGGTAAAACCTCAACTTATACTGTCATAAAGCTAAAAAGCAGGCTGAGGAATCAATGCTAATTTGTTATTGGCTAGAAAGTTTATAAATAAACTGTGATAGAGCTGGAAAAAAGAATGAAGTATTTTGAAATACGTGGGTATCGGCTGTGCGCTAGTCCCCACGTTTTATGTATTAAGAATTAAGCTTGTTCTGAACGAGTAAATACCAGCTCGTTACCTTTAGATTGGCTTTTATCAAATTGATAGCCTTCCAAATTAAAATCAGCCAGTTGGTCTGTTGTCGTCAATTTATTTTGGATAATAAAGCGGCTCATTAAACCCCGTGCTTTTTTTGCATAAAAACTGATAACTTTATATTTACCATTCTTTTCATCAAGGAAAACAGGTTTGATGATTTGACCATCCAATTTCTTCGTATTCACGGATTTGAAGTACTCATCAGAAGCTAGGTTGATCAATATTTGGTCTTTCTGTTCTGCTAAGGCGTGATTTAACTGTTTGGTGATAATGTCTCCCCAAAACTCATACAAATCTTTTCCGCGGGTATTTTTTAAACGAATTCCCATTTCTAAGCGATAAGGCTGCATTAAATCTAGCGGTCTTAAAATACCGTAAAGACCTGATAATATGCGTAAATGGGATTGGGCAAACGCAAAATCGTCTTGCGAAAAGGTTTCAGCTTGCATTCCAGTATAAACATCCCCCTTGAAAGCGAGGATCGCTTGGCGTGCATTTTCTGGGGTAAAGTCCGCATGCCATTCTTCAAAACGAGCAGCGTTGAGCCCTGCAAGTTTATCACTAATTTTCATTAAACTGGCGATATCCGCAGGGGTTAACTTACGACAGACATTAATTAATTTTTGAGACTCAGTGAGTAATTCAGGCTGAGTAAATTGCTGCGTCGCAAGTGGGCTTTCGTAGTCTAATGTTTTTGCAGGTGAAATTGTAATAAGCATGACTTGACCCTTTATAAAGAATGATACTGCTTACTTTAGCAAAAATTCTTCCTAATTGGGTAATTGATACGATAAGCCAAACCAATATTATTCTTTATTACAATAAGGGCGCAGTATAACTTGCTAAAAGGATTCAGTTTCTAATTGGCTAGCGAAACCGATTGCCAATCAAATAGTTGCTTTTGACTAGATTTACTTGCTTGCAGCAATATGGATGCATGATATTATCTGTAGACGGTGCGGCGATAGCCACAATTCCTTTATAACAACGAGATTAAAGAAATGACCGATAAACTAACCTCACTACGTAGTCTGACAACCGTTGTTGCTGATACTGGCGACATCGAAGCGATGAAGCTTTATAAACCACAAGACGCGACCACAAATCCATCGCTGATCTTAAATGCTGCACAAATTCCTGAGTACCGTAAATTAATTGATGAAGCGGTAGAATGGGCACGTAAGCAAAGCAGTGATCGTGAGCAACAAATTGTTGATGCTTGTGACAAACTGGCTGTTAATATCGGTCTGGAAATTCTGAAATTAGTTCCGGGTCGTATTTCTACTGAAGTTGATGCGCGCCTTTCTTATGATGAAGAAGCTTGTATTACTAAAGCACGTCACTTAATTAAAATGTATAACGATGCAGGCATCAGTAATGACCGTATTCTGATTAAACTAGCTTCGACTTGGCAGGGTATCCGTGCTGCAGAGAAACTGGAAAAAGAAGGCATTAACTGTAACCTGACCTTATTATTCTCTTTTGCTCAAGCACGCGCTTGTGCGGAAGCAGGTGTATACCTGATTTCTCCATTTGTGGGCCGTATCCTTGACTGGTACAAAGCGAATACAGATAAAAAAGAATTCGCACCACATGAAGATCCAGGTGTAGTTTCTGTTACTGAAATCTACAATTACTACAAAGCTCACGGTTATAAAACTGTGGTTATGGGCGCAAGCTTCCGTAACGTGGGTGAAATCATTGAGTTAGCAGGTTGTGACCGCTTAACTATCTCCCCAGGCTTATTGAAAGAACTGTCTGAGTCACAAGGTGAATTAGTCCGTAAACTGACTGATACAGGTAAAACTCAAGAGCCAGGCGCTAAGTTAACTGAAGCTGAGTTCTACTGGCAGCACAACCAAGATCCAATGGCGGTTGATAAACTGTCTGACGGTATCCGTAAGTTTGCAGTAGACCAAGAAAAACTGGAAAAAATGATTGCAGATTTACTGTAGTTTATTTCGTTTTTTCTTAAAACCCAGCCAGTTGGTTGGGTTTTTTTATACCTATTTTTCATTGAGTTAGTTCTCAATTTCAAGATATAAAATTGAGGTCGCTGTATGCAAAAGCGCATCATGCTATGATAATGCTCCTGTTTATCCATTAGTAGACAGTTTCTGAATTGATCAATTTTTTGAGGTTTGTATGAATGAATTGCGCATAGGTCTGGTTTCTGTTTCTGATCGTGCTTCGAGTGGTATTTATGAAGACAAAGGTATTCCAGCACTAGAAGAGTGGTTAGCAAAAACGCTGACAACCCCTTTTCGTATCGAAACTCGCCTGATCCCTGATGAGCAAATCATGATAGAGCAAACATTATGTGAGCTGGTGGATGAATTTGCTTGCCATTTAGTCCTCACTACTGGTGGCACAGGGCCCGCTCGTCGCGATGTCACGCCTGATGCAACCCTTGCGATTGCTGACCGCGAGATGCCGGGTTTTGGTGAGCAAATGCGCCAAATTAGCCTGAAATTCGTCCCTACTGCGATACTATCACGTCAAGTGGGGGTAATACGTAACCAAGCTCTGATTTTAAATTTACCTGGACAGCCTAAAGCGATTGCGGAAACTCTGGAAGGTTTAAAAGACAAAGAAGGGAATGTGGTAGTTTCTGGTATTTTTGCCAGTGTTCCTTATTGCATTCAATTACTTGATGGCCCCTATGTAGAAACAGACCCTACAATAGTGAAAGCGTTCAGGCCTAAATCGGCTATTCGCTCTGAGTAGTCTTTTAATGTAATCAGGTGAGACTTAACTCACCTGATTAATAATATTTAATGCATAAAATCACATACGTTAGTTAAATTTAACCACGCTGGCCAATCGGTAATACTGTTTTGCCATATTGCTCATTTAATATTTCCGCAACTGCTAAATAAAATGCGCTAGCACCACAGATAATTCCTTCAAAACCTGCAAATTTTAGTAATGCTGCATTTCCTGTAATATTACCGATTGCTAATAAAGCGAATAATATAGTTAAGCTACCGAAGACAAATTGCAAAACAAAATTAGCTTTGAACGTTCCTAAAAACATGAAAAAGGTAAAAATTCCCCAAATAGCGAGGAAAACACCTAAAAATTCAGGTGAAGTTGCTTCGGCTAATCCCATTGATGGTAAAAATAATAAACCCACTAATGCAATCCAAAACATACCGTAAGAGGTAAATGCAGTTGCACCGAATGTGTTGCCTTTTTTGTATTCAATCAGACCCGCAATAAATTGAGCAATACCACCATAAAAAATGCCCATACTTAAAATAACGGATGAAAGAGGGAAAAAACCTGCGTTATGAATATTCAGCAGGATGGTTGTCATACCAAAGCCTAGTAAACCAAGTGGGCCTGGATTTGCAAGAGAGCTAGACTGCATATAACCTCTGGTAAAATATAAATAATTCAAATAGATAAGAAACAAAAAGTTTTGCCAAAGTGACATCGGCGGCGCATCATACGCAGTTTTAATTGTTTAAACAATGATCACAAGACAGGTTTTTTTGCAATAAATGCAAATTTTTTTGATTCTCCCCCTTGATGAATGAATTTGTGACCCCATCTTAAAAGCATCAACTGATATCAATCCAAATTATTGCGTATTGAAAAATAATTTAGGCTCTGAGTGAAAACTCCCTTGAAAATGAAATATTGAGCCTCATATAGATTGATATCGAAATCATAGTGAAAAGAATTCCTTTGGAGGCGTTTTAGATGGGTAAAATCATTGGTATCGACTTGGGTACAACTAACTCATGCGTTGCAATTATGGATGGTACTACAGCTCGTGTTCTGGAGAACAGCGAAGGTGATAGAACGACTCCTTCCATCATTGCGTACACTCAAGATGGTGAAATTTTAGTTGGTCAGCCAGCAAAACGTCAGGCTGTGACTAACCCAGAAAATACTTTATTTGCAATCAAACGTTTGATTGGTCGTCGTTTCCAAGACGAAGAAGTTCAGCGCGACGTTTCTATCATGCCATATAAAATCATTGCGGCTGATAACGGCGATGCTTGGTTAGATGTGAAAGGCCAAAAAATGGCTCCACCACAAGTTTCAGCTGAAGTTCTGAAAAAAATGAAGAAAACAGCAGAAGACTATTTAGGTGAGCCAGTAACAGAAGCGGTTATTACTGTTCCTGCTTACTTTAACGATGCTCAGCGTCAAGCAACTAAAGATGCTGGCCGTATCGCGGGTCTAGAAGTAAAACGTATTATTAACGAACCAACAGCTGCGGCATTAGCATATGGTTTAGACCGAGAAATTGGTAACCGTACTATCGCGGTATATGACTTAGGTGGTGGTACCTTTGACTTATCAATCATCGAAATCGATGAAGTTGATGGCGAAAAAACCTATGAAGTTCTGGCTACCAATGGTGACACACACTTAGGTGGTGAAGACTTTGATACACGTTTAATTAACTATTTAGTTGAAGAATTTAAGAAAGAACAAGGTGTTGACCTGCGTAACGACCCGTTAGCAATGCAACGTCTGAAAGAAGCTGCAGAAAAAGCGAAAATTGAGCTGTCTTCTGCACAACAAACAGATGTTAACCTGCCGTATATTACAGCAGATGCAACAGGTCCTAAACACATGAATATCAAAGTGACTCGTGCGAAATTAGAGTCACTGGTAGAAGATTTAGTTAAGCGTTCTATGGAGCCAGTTAAAGTTGCTCTGCAAGACGCAGGCTTAAGCGTGAGCGAAATCAACGACGTTATCTTAGTTGGTGGCCAAACACGTATGCCAATGGTTCAAAAAGTTGTTGCTGATTTCTTTGGTAAAGAGCCACGTAAAGATGTGAACCCAGATGAAGCAGTTGCAATGGGTGCAGCAGTTCAAGGTGGTGTTTTAGCCGGTGATGTTAAAGACGTTCTGTTACTTGATGTAACTCCTCTGTCTTTAGGTATCGAAACGATGGGTGGCGTGATGACTTCGTTAATCTCGAAGAACACCACTATCCCAACTAAACATAGCCAAGTGTTCTCAACAGCGGAAGATAACCAAGCAGCGGTAACTATCCATGTTCTGCAAGGTGAGCGTAAACGTGCAAGTGATAACAAATCACTGGGTCAGTTTAACTTAGACGGTATTCAAGCTGCTCCACGTGGTATGCCACAAATCGAAGTGACTTTTGATATCGATGCTGATGGTATCTTGCATGTGTCTGCTAAAGATAAAAATAGTGGACGTGAGCAAAACATCACCATTAAGGCTTCTTCAGGCCTGAATGATGAGGAAATCGAAAAAATGGTACGTGACGCAGAAGCAAACGCTGAAGCTGACCGTAAATTTGAAGAGCTAGTTCAGGTTCGTAACCAAGCTGACCAATTAGTTCACGGTACTCGTAAACAAATCGAAGAAGCCGGTGATAAATTACCAGCTGAAGATAAAGCGAATATCGAAAAAGCAACTTCTGAATTAGAAGTGGCATCAAAAGGTGAAGATAAAGCGGATATCGAAGCGAAAATCCAAGCTTTAGTCACTGCATCTGCAAAACTGTTGGAAATCGCACAGCAACAAGCTCAAGCGGGCGGTGCAGCTGGCGCAGAAGCGAAGAAAGATGATGACGTTGTTGACGCTGAATTCGAAGAAGTTAACGACAAAGATAAAAAATAATGCCCTTAGCGGGCGCAGTAGCTGTAGCAAATGATAGTTAATGGTTACTGATACCGGATACGGGCGTCGAGGGAACTCTACGCCCGTTCCGCATGTTAAGGGTAAATTAAATGGCCAAAAGAGATTTTTATGAGGTATTAGGCCTCGAGAGAAATGCTTCTGAGAAAGATATTAAGCGTGCTTATAAGCGTTTAGCGATGAAGCACCACCCTGACCGTAATCAGGGAGATAAAGAGTCAGAAGATAAATTTAAAGAAATTAAAGAAGCTTACGAAGTACTTTCTGACGAGCAAAAACGTGCTGCTTATGACCAATATGGTCATGCTGCGTTTGAGCAAGGCGGAATGGGGGGCGGTGGCTTCGGTGGTGGTGCTGACTTCAGTGATATCTTTGGTGACGTCTTCGGTGATATTTTTGGCGGTGGCCGTAGACAGCAGCGCCCAAGCCGTGGTTCTGACCTACAGTACAACATGGAACTGACTCTCGAAGAGGCTGTCCGTGGAGTGACCAAAGAAATCCGTATTCCGACCTTGGAAACCTGTGACGTCTGTCATGGTAATGGTGCGAAGCCTGGGACGAGTGCAGATACGTGCTCTACCTGTCACGGTATGGGCCAAGTCCATATGCGCCAAGGCTTTTTCTCTGTACAACAACCTTGTCCAACGTGTCATGGTCGCGGTAAAGTTATCAAAGATCCATGCAACAAATGTCATGGTCATGGCCGTGTTGAAAGATATAAAACCCTGTCAGTCAAAATTCCTGCAGGGGTAGATACAGGTGACCGTGTTCGTTTATCAGGAGAAGGTGAGGCCGGAGAAAACGGAGCACCAGCAGGCGATTTATTCGTTCAGGTTCATGTATTACCTCATAACATTTTTGAGCGTGATGGTAATAACCTGCATTGTGAGGTTCCGATTAACTTTGCTGATGCAGCATTGGGGGGCGAAATTGAAGTGCCAACCCTTGATGGCCGTGTGAAACTGAAAATCCCAGCAGAAACTCAAACCGGTAAAATTTTCCGCATGAAAGGAAAAGGTGTGAAATCGGTACGTGGTGGTTTGCAAGGTGACTTAATGTGCCACATTGTTGTTGAAACCCCTGTAAAACTGAATGAAAAACAGAAAGAGTTACTCAAAGAATTTGGTGAGTCACTAGGTGGAAAGAGTGGTGAGAAGAATAGCCCGCGCTCTAAAAGCTTTTTAGATGGCGTGAAAAAATTCTTTGATGATTTAACTAATAAATAATTAGTTAATAATTGGTAATGTTAGAATGGCTGACTGAGCATATTGCCAAGTCAGCCATTTTTTTATCTTATTTTACGACTTCACCACTCGCAACTACGGTTTCGCGGACTTTGTTAGCAAAATCTTGAGCTTCTTTAATAATGGTGCCTTCATCTGCGGTCAGCAGCTGGCGGTCTTGCATCAATACCTTGCCATCAACAATAGTATGGCGAACATTAGCTCCATTTGCACCATAGACTAATGCGGCATAGGGGCTATACATAGGAACCATGTTTGGTGATTTAGTATCAATAACAATGATGTCAGCTAATTTCCCTGCTTCGAGAGAGCCTAATTTGTCTTCCATGTGTAACACGCGTGCAGAACCCATGGTTGCCATATTGACAACCGTGATCGGTGGCATTGCGGCTCTATCTTTATTGGCTAGTTTGTGAATTTTACCCACTAAGTTTAGCTCATTTAACGTCGTTAATGTATTACTCGACATCGGGCCATCCGTTCCTAAACCAACACGAATACCTTTTTCAAGCATGGTTGTGACCGGGGCGACCCCTTTAGCAGATTTCGTGTTTGCGCTGATATTATGTGCGACACCAACATCATACTGTTTGAGGAGATCCATATCTTTTTCATCAACCATAATGGCGTGAGCTGCAATAACTTTATTATTCAGTGCTCCAATATCAGCCATATATTGTACAGGGCTTTTCCCTCCCGTACGTTTGGCTATTTCTTCTTGCTCACGATCAGTTTCAGCCAGGTGGATCATCACTGGCACATTAAGTTCTTGAGACAATTTTGCGATTTTCTGTAAATGCTCTGTGGTATTGGTATAAGGTGCATGAGGCGCAAAAGCGGGTGTGATACGAGGGTGATCTTTGTATTGGTTGATAAAATTCACTGCATAATTGATACCTTCATCTGCATTTTTTGCATCAGCGACAGGAAATTGAATGACTGATTCCCCAAGGACAGCCCTCAATCCAATTTTATCAACGGTTTTAGCCACTTCATCTTCAAAATAATACATATCAACGTAAGTTGTGACACCACCTTTAATCATTTCAATATTAGCAAGGTTTGCTCCAACTCGTACCATTTCACGGGAGACCATTTTGTTTTCTAATGGGAAGATATAACGGTGTAAACGGTCTGGTACATCATCGGCCAAAGAACGGAACACGGTCATAGATGCATGTGTGTGAGTGTTAATTAACCCAGGCATGACAATGTCGCCATCAACCTTCAGGATATTAGGTGCTTGATAACTTTGAGCTAGTTCAGGGCCACCAACGGCAATGATTTTATTGTCTTTGATGACAACAGTACCATGGTCAATAATTTGTTTCTGGGCATCCATTGTTAAGATGGTTCCATCGACAATAATGATGTCAGCAGATGTAGCTGCAAAGCTAGAAAAAGAAGCACTAATAATGGAAACAGCCAGTAAAGATTTTAAAAACGACATTTTGGCCTCATATCTGGTGAGAAAATATAAAAATTATGAGTAAAAAATATTAATACTATTTCTGATAAAATTAAGTTTGCTGCTTACTGATTGAATATTCAAATAATAATTTTATTAATGACTTAATTTTGCTAATAAAATACCAAAAACAATAACGACACAGGCAACGACTCGCATTACGTTGAATTTTTCTTTGAGAAAGGCAATGGATAGGAACATGGCGAAAAGTACACTAGTTTCTCTAATCGCTGCGACCATGACAATTGGCGCTTGGCTCATCGCCCATATAGCAATGCCATAGCTAATGAGCTGCATTAGCCCACCTAGTAACCCTGAACGCCAGTATTGTTGAATTCCAACAATGAAGGTACCTCGGTATTTGATAAAACCGGGTATAGCTAACACCATTCCGTTCAATAAAAATAGCCAAAGTGTATATGTCACGGGATCTTCACTTGCTCTGGCTCCATAACCATCAGATAAGGTATAACAGGCAGTAAAGAAGGCAGTTGATATGGCAAAAGCTAGAGCTTTCCCATTGATATTTAATGTGAACTTTTTCCCAGCAAAGGCAATGAGCACGACACCACTAATAATAAATAAAACACCAATAAGACCCATCAATGGAATTAATTCATTAAATAGCAACACACCTAGTAGTGCCGTTATTAATGGGGCGGACCCGCGTGATATTGGATAAATCTGGCTTAAGTCACCGTGTGTATAAGCCTGACTTAAAAAATAGGTGTATCCAATATGAAAAAGTACGGATAGGGCTAACCAATGAATAGCTTCTGGTGACGGTAGGCCAAACCAAAATATTGCGGGTACCGCTAAGACGCCAGAAAAAACAGAAATCATGACTAGACCGAAAAAACGGTCATTGCCAAATTTAACTATGGCGTTCCAGCTTGCATGGCAGAAAGCTGCAAACAGCACAGAAAGTAATACGTAAGTTGTCATTGTTAAATTGTAATCATTAGTATTTTATTAGCAATCCAAACACATTTTTTTGCGAAGCGCTTGGCAGATATCTTGTGGATAGTCTTCCATATTTAAAATTTTTACGAAAGGTATCGAAGAAAGAAATATATGTTTTTTGCCTGCGAAGATAAAAAGTGTAGATTTTTGATACCAAAAAAATTGAATTTATAAAGTCCGTTTATCACAAAATTTATTATTTGTTTTTATAAAAATTGTCTATAGTAAAATTAACGTTTTTTTCTCATTTGCCGTGATCTCTAACCTAAATTGATCGGTAATTTCGAGTGTTAAGTGATAAATAAACGATTTTTTACGAATTAATAATTAGCATAGTATTAACATTCAAAAAAACATTGAGGTTAAATATATGACAGCAATTATTCGTAAATTTTTAAGGTTAGAAGCAGCAGGGGGCTTACTTCTGATTATTGCTGCCATAGTCGCTTTAGTGATGGCAAATTCGCCATTGCAGGGGGCTTATCAGCAATTTTTAGATATCCCTATATCAATTAAAATATCAGAATTTGGTTTAGATAAACCTTTGATATTATGGGTTAATGACTTCTTAATGGCGATTTTCTTTTTGGTGGTTGGCCTTGAAGTAAAACGTGAATTATTGGAAGGATCCCTCGCAGGACGTGACAAAGCGATATTTCCAGCAATTGCGGCACTAGGTGGAATGATTGCTCCTGCATTAATTTATTTATTATTTAATGGTGGAGATGCAGTTACCCAGCAAGGTTGGGCAATACCTGCCGCTACAGACATTGCTTTCGCGTTAGGTGTGATGGCGTTACTAGGTAAGCGAGTACCCACAGAGCTAAAAGTGTTCTTATTGGCATTGGCTATCATTGATGATTTAGGCGTTATCGTAATTATTGCATTTTTCTATACCAGCTCAGTTTCTTTGGTTGCATTGGGGTTATCAGCACTGTGTATTGCGATCCTTTGTATGATGAATTGGCGTAGAGTAGAGAATACAGCCGCTTACTTAGTTATTGGGTTAATATTGTGGGTGTGTATTTTGAAATCTGGCGTTCATGCCACATTAGCTGGGGTAATTGTCGGCTTCTTGATCCCTTTACGTGGTACTAACCAGACTAAGCCTTCAGAAGAATTGGAGCACGTCTTACATCCATGGGTTGTTTACTTAATTCTACCTATTTTTGCATTTGCTAATTCAGGTGTGCAACTTCAAGGTGTGACTTTTGACGGTTTATTAAGCCCACTGCCATTAGGGGTAGCCGCTGGCTTGATCTTAGGTAAGCCTATTGGGATTTTTCTGTTTAGTTGGGTTTCGGTAAAACTTGGGTTTGCAAAATTACCGGAGTCGATTAACTTAAAACAAGTATTTGCAGTTTCTGTACTGTGTGGGATCGGTTTTACTATGTCTATTTTTATCACTGGCCTCGCATTTGATGGGCTTGATGAGGTGTATAGTACCTATTCACGCCTAGGTATTTTGATTGGTTCGACGTTAGCCGCGTTTTTAGGGTATTTTATGTTAAGAGTAGTGTTACCGAAACAAAAAGAACCAATCTAATACAAGCTTATTGTGTAGTTTTGCAAATTATTAGTAAGAATTTCCGAACTAATAATCTATGATATACCGTAGTGTGTTTATTAATACACTACGGTATTCATTTTAAAGGCCCTGAAAATATAGGGTACAGGTAAATGTGTATGGTCAATAGTAGTTACCATAACTAGACTAGCGACGGTACAAAAGGAATCGATATGCGGGTTTCACATCTTAATTTTAACCATCTTTACTACTTCTGGCATGTATGTAAAGAGGGCTCTGTTGTCGGAGCAGCAGAAGCGCTTTACCTGACTCCTCAGACAATTACAGGGCAAATAAAAGCACTAGAAGAGCGTTTAGGTGGCAAATTGTTTAAAAGGCAGGGGCGAGGTTTAGTGCCATCTGAGCTTGGACAATTAATTTTCCGCTATGCAGACAAAATGTTTATGCTTAGCCAAGAAATGCTTGATATTGTCAATTACAGCCGCGAATCTAACTTACTGTTTGATGTCGGGGTTGCGGATACGCTATCAAAACAGCTAGTAAGTAAAATATTAGAAACTACGGTTGTTGAGCATGAACAGATTCATTTACGTTGTTTTGAATCAACCCATGAATTGCTATTAGAACAGCTCAGCCAACATAAATTAGATATGATTTTATCTGACTGCCCAGTTGACTCATCGCAGCAGGAAGGCTTGTTTTCGGTGAAATTGGGCGAGTGTAATATGAGTTTCTTTTGCCGTCAGCCTATCCCTAAAAAGCCATTTCCTGAATGTTTAGAGGAACGTCGCTTATTGATCCCTGGTCGGCGATATTTGTTAGGTAGGCATATACTCGCTTGGATCCGCAATAAAAACTTGCAGGTTGAAGTATTAGGTGAATTCGATGATGCCGCACTTATGAAAGCATTCGGCATGCATTATAACGCAATTTTTGTTGCTCCTTCGCAATATACACCTGATCTTTTAGGTGGAGAAGATATTGTGGAGTTAGGGCGTTTAGAGAGCGTTAAAGAAGAATATTACGTTATTTTTGCAGAGAGAATGATCCAGCACCCAGCAGTACAACGAGTGTGTAATAAAGATTTTTCAGATTTATTTTCAGTTCCGCTTGATAGCCTAGATAAAAAACAATAATAAATAAAAAAACCGGCATAAGCCGGTTTTTTTAAGCTAATCAAGAAGCAAAATTACATTGCTTTGATTTGAGCAACTAAGTTAGCTTTATGACGTGCTGCTTTATTTTTGTGGATCAGGCCTTTAGTAGCATGGCGATCAACAATAGGTTGCATGTCATTGAATGCTTTCTGAGCAGCTTCTTTATCGCCTGCAGCGATAGCAAGGTAAACTTTCTTGATAAAAGTACGTACCATAGAGCGACGGCTAGCGTTATGCTGGCGACGTTTCTCTGACTGAACGGCACGTTTCTTAGCTGATTTGATATTAGCCAAGGTCCAACTCCCAAATGTATTCTATTGAGGACAATTCAAAGGTCGAGGAATATGCCCTTTCGCCCTTCATTTGTCAATGGATTTGTGCAAATAAACATCGTGTACTTCGATGTTCATGCGCTGTGAATGGTGCAAGATTCTATCAGCAAATATGAGAAGAATACAGATCTTCGCGTGAAAAAATGCGTAATTGATGGCAGAAATTTAAAAAGAACTAAGACGAAAAATAATTTTTAGCTTATCAATCAATGTCGAGTATGAAAATTAATCATGATATGGTTGTTTTTTGTTCTTTTTAACCGTTCGGTTATAACCATTGAAGTATAAAACATAAAAATATAATATTTTTAGAGACCTTGGAACAAATTTGTTGTATTGATAATCCATTGGTTACCCCAAAGTTTTTGATGTTCGAATGCAATAGCTCTGTTGGGGAGCGTAATAACCCACTAATTGCATAAAATAGTGGGGAATAAGTCGTGTAGAGATCAAAAAAATAGGGTTTAATGAAACCTTTTGCGAACTAAGGTTAACCTTATGCGTCGTACAAGGTATAATCCTGCAATTTCCTCGGTATTGAGCCTGTTATGGAGCTAATTCGCGGTATACAGAATATCCGGGCGTGCCATCATGGTTGCGTGCTGACTATCGGTAATTTTGATGGTGTCCATCGTGGGCATCAGGTTTTACTTCAAAATTTGAAACTTAAGGGGGCTCAGTTAGGGCTACCAACTGTTGTGATGATATTTGAGCCACAGCCCCTTGAATTTTTTATTGGTGACAAGGCGCCTGCGCGTTTGACACGCCTGCGAGACAAAGTTAAATATCTCGCAGATAGTGGTATCGATTACCTCTTATGTGTTGAATTTAACCAGCACTTTGCATCATTAACACCTGCTGAGTTTGTTTCTGACTTACTCGTCAATAAGCTTGGTGTAAAGTATCTCGCTATAGGTGATGATTTCCGCTTTGGGAAAAATCGCATGGGGGACTTTGCTTTTTTACAACAAGCGGGTGATGAATTTGGTTTTGAAGTTGCAGATACAGAAAGCTTCTGTGATTCAGGGCTACGTATCAGCAGTACAGCGATACGTAAGGCAATTCAAGAAAATAATCTTGAATTAGCTGAAAGCCTATTAGGGCACTCTTATCGTATTAGCGGGCGAGTGGTTCATGGTAATCAACTTGGCAGAACAATAGGTTTTCCGACAGCAAACCTACCGTTAAAACGTTTAGTCACACCCGTTACTGGTGTGTATGCTGTAGAAGTTTACGGTTTAGGTGATAAGCCTTTACCGGGTGTGGCAAATATTGGCACACGTCCGACTGTATCTGGAAAAGGAACACAGTTAGAAGTTCATCTGATTGATGCAAATATGGATTTATATGGGCGTCATATCGATGTAGTGTTACGTAAGAAATTACGTGATGAGCAGCGGTTTGCTTCGTTGGAAGCGCTTAAGGAGCAAATTGCTAATGATGTAATTGCAGCGAGAGAGTATCTTACTGCAATAGGAATCAGATAATTTAGCGGAAAATTGGAACTGAGAATCGATGAGTGACTATAAAAATACCCTGAATCTACCAGAAACAGGGTTCCCAATGCGTGGCGATCTCGCTAAACGCGAACCACAGATGTTAGAGCGCTGGTACAAAGAAGGTTTGTATCAGGCAATCCGTAAAGCAAAATCGGGCAAAAAAACCTTTATTCTGCACGATGGCCCTCCATATGCTAACGGCAGTATTCATATTGGTCACTCAGTTAACAAAATTCTCAAAGACATTATTATTAAGTCCAAAGGGTTGGCGGGCTATGACTCCCCATACATCCCAGGTTGGGACTGCCATGGATTACCGATTGAACACAAAGTTGAACAAATCGTCGGTAAGCCAGGGGAAAAAGTTTCCGCTGCTGAATTTCGTGCACAATGCCGTCAATACGCTAAAGAGCAAATTGAAGGCCAAAAAGCTGATTTCATGCGTCTAGGTGTATTAGGTGAGTGGGATAAACCTTATCTAACAATGGATTTTAAAACCGAAGCTCACATCATTCGAGCATTGGCGAAAACTATTGCAAACGGCCATTTAGTGAAAGGGGCAAAACCTGTTCACTGGTGTACTGCCTGTGGTTCTTCATTAGCAGAAGCTGAAGTTGAATATTATGATAAAACTTCACCATCTATCTATGTTCGCTTCCCAGCCGTAGATGGTAAAGCTGTGTGCGAAAAATTTGGCATTGTTAGCGAAAAAACACCTTCGTTAGTCATCTGGACAACAACGCCTTGGACTTTGCCTGCTAACCGTGCGATTTCTTTAAACCCTGAGTTTAAATATGATTTAATCGAAGTAAATGGTGAGTTACTCATTTTAGCTGCCGACCTTGTCGAAGTGGTGATGAAAACGGTAGGGGTTGAGGCATGGGCCGTTTTAGGTGAATGTGAAGGTTCTGCACTTGAGCTTTTACGTTTCCAGCATCCATTTATGGGCTTTGATGTGCCTGCAATTTTGGGTGACCACGTGACATTAGACGCCGGTACGGGGGCTGTTCATACTGCACCGGGCCATGGTCCTGAAGACTATGTTGTTGGCCAAAAATATGGTTTAGAAACAGCGAACCCTGTGGGCCCTGATGGCTGCTTCTTACCAAATACTTATCCAACATTAGATGGCGTATTTATTTTCAAAGCGAATGACCTTATCGTTGAATTATTGAACGAAAAAGGCGCGTTACTATACAAACAAGCGATTCAACACAGCTACCCATGCTGCTGGCGCCATAAGACTCCGGTTATCTTCCGTGCTACGCCACAGTGGTTTATCGGTATGGATAAAAACGGCTTACGTGAACAATCTCTGAAAGAAATTGATATTGTTCAATGGATCCCGGGTTGGGGGCGCGCACGTATTGAGTCAATGGTTGAAAACCGTCCAGACTGGTGTATTTCTCGTCAACGTACTTGGGGTACCCCAATGTCGTTATTTGTTCATAAAGACACTGAAGAACTGCACCCTCGTACATTAGAATTAATGGAAGAAGTGGCTAAGCGTGTTGAAGTGGATGGCATCCAAGCATGGTGGGATCTTGACCCTGCTGAGCTGTTGGGTGATGAAGCCGAAACATATCGTAAAGTACCTGACACCTTAGATGTATGGTTTGACTCTGGCTCAACGCACTTTGCGGTTGTGGATGCACGCCCTGAATTCCACGGTAATTCAGCGGATATGTACCTCGAAGGGTCGGACCAACACCGCGGCTGGTTTATGTCATCATTGATGTTATCAACAGCAATGAAAGGTAAAGCACCTTATCGCCAAGTATTGACACATGGCTTCACTGTTGATGGCCAAGGCCGCAAAATGTCTAAATCTTTAGGCAACACAGTGAGCCCTCAAGATGTCATGAATAAACTGGGTGCTGACATCTTACGTTTATGGGTTGCATCAACGGATTACACCGGTGAAATCGCAGTTTCAGATGAAATTTTAAAACGTGCAGCGGACTCATACCGCCGTATTCGTAATACCGCGCGTTTCTTACTGGCTAACCTGAGTGGCTTCAATCCTGAAACCGACATGGTGAAACCAGAAGATATGGTGGTTTTAGACCGCTGGGCGGTGAGCCGTGCTTTAGAAGCTCAGCAAGAGATTGCTAAAGCTTATGATGAATACGACTTCTTGTCTGTGATCCAGAGACTAATGCATTTCTGCTCCATTGAAATGGGGTCATTCTATCTGGATATCATCAAAGACCGTCAGTATACCGCGAAAAGTGATAGCTTAGCGCGTCGTAGCTGCCAAACTGCATTATTCCATATTGTTGAAGCGTTAGTGCGTTGGATGGCTCCAGTTCTGTCATTCACTTCTGATGAAATTTGGAATGAATTACCAGGAAAACGTGCTCAATTCGTTCTTACAGAAGAGTGGTATGA
This sequence comes from Providencia sp. M-27, assembly GCF_011077905.1. Classification (NCBI taxonomy): domain Bacteria; kingdom Pseudomonadati; phylum Pseudomonadota; class Gammaproteobacteria; order Enterobacterales; family Morganellaceae; genus Providencia; species Providencia sp. M-27. Next base: position 108,631 of record NZ_JAALBT010000007.1, read on the forward strand.
CGGTTTATTTGGTTTAGATGAATCAAATGAAATGAACAACAGTTTCTGGACTGAGCTACTGGCTGTTCGTGGTGAAGTGAATAAGGTCTTAGAACAAGCGCGTACTGATAAACTCATCGGGGGCTCATTAGAAGCTGCTGTGACATTGTATGCCGATAAAGCTCTGGCCGAAAAACTGCAAAGCCTTGGTGATGAATTACGCTTTGTTTTACTGACATCACAAGCCCATGTCGCTGATATCGCAACAGCTCCTGCAGATGCGCAAGAAAGCGAATTAAAAGGTCTGAAAATTGCGTTCAGTAAAGCTGCGGGTGAAAAATGTCCTCGCTGCTGGCACTACGCAAGTGATATTGGCTCTTCGAGCGAGCAACCAGAAATTTGTGGTCGCTGTGTTACTAACGTAGCCGGTAACGGCGAAACGCGTAAGTTTGCTTAATGAAGACGCCAGTTTGTTCTACCGGTTTGCGTTGGTTATGGTTGACCATTGTGATCATCGTTGCGGATTTAGGCATTAAGCAGTTAGTGCTTAGTGACCTAAATTTGTACGAGCCACATCCGATAATGCCATTTTTCAACATAATGTACGCACAAAATTTTGGAGCGGCATTTAGTTTCTTGGCTGATGAAGGTGGCTGGCAACGTTGGTTCTTTGCAGGTATTGCAATTGGGATATCCATTATCCTAATGGTCATGATGTATCGTCAAAGCGCACAAAAACGCCTATCAAATATTGCTTATGCATTGATTATTGGTGGTGCTATCGGTAATTTAAGCGATCGTTTAGTTCATGGCTTTGTTATTGATTATCTTGATTTTTACGTTGGTAATTGGCATTGGCCAACATTCAACCTAGCAGATATGGCGATATGTATTGGTGCGGCCCTTGTCATTTTTGAAGGTTTCTTACCCGATAAATCAAAGCAAGAAAAAGCCAAATAACATAGTCGCGCACTAGGTTAGAATGTAATAACTCACAGCCCAGATTTTCTGGGCTGAATTTTATGATAAATAGGTTTGTTTTATGTCTACTCAAATACAGACGCAGAGCTCTGTTTTACTGCATTTCACATTGAAATTGGAAGATGGCTCTACGGCTGATTCTTCGCACGCACAAGGGAAGCCTGCGTTATTTGTTTTAGGGAACGACTCCTTATCGCCAGAACTGGAAGCCCAATTGATTGGCCTTAGTGAAGGTGAAAAGAAAAGTTTTTCACTGCCCGGAGACACGGTTTTTGGGAAACATAATCCTGACTTAGTTCAATATTTTTCATTGCGTGATTTTATAGAAACGGGCATCCCTGAAATTGGTACGATAATGCTATTCACAGCGATGAATGGCAGTGAAATGCCAGGTGTAGTAAAATCAATTGAAGGCGAGTCGATTACAATTGATTTTAATCACCCGCTCGCTGAGCAGCAAATTAGTTTTGATATCGAAGTGCTTGAAGTAGATCCGCAATTGGAGAATCACAATGCAAATATTAATGGCTAACCCTCGTGGGTTTTGTGCAGGCGTAGACCGCGCAATTAGCATCGTAGAAAGGGCATTAGAAATCTATGGCGCTCCAATTTACGTTCGTCACGAAGTGGTTCATAACCGTTATGTTGTTGATGATTTACGTCAACGCGGTGCTATCTTTATTGAGGAAATCTCCGAAGTCCCTGATGGGTCAATCTTGATTTTTTCTGCACACGGAGTTTCCCAAGCTATTCGTCAAGAAGCGCGCTCTCGCGATCTAACAATGTTATTTGATGCGACTTGTCCTTTAGTGACGAAAGTTCATATGGAAGTTGCACGAGCGAGCCGCAAAGGCAAAGAAGCCATTTTAATTGGCCACGCTGGGCACCCAGAAGTCGAAGGTACGATGGGGCAATATAGCAACCCTGAAGGTGGGATGTATCTTGTTGAAAGCCCAGAAGATGTTTGGAAACTGAAAGTGAAAGATGAAAATAATCTCTCTTTCATGACACAAACGACGCTTTCTGTTGATGATACTTCTGATGTCATTGATGCGCTGACATCTCGCTTTCCAAGTATCGTTGGGCCTCGTAAAGACGATATTTGTTATGCAACGACTAACCGCCAAGAAGCGGCGAGAGAGCTTGCAGAACGTGCTGACATTGTTTTAGTCGTCGGTTCTAAAAACTCATCGAACTCAAACCGTCTTGCGGAGTTAGCTTCGCGTATGCAAAAACCTGCCTATTTAATTGATGGTGTGGAAGATATTAAAACGGAATGGTTAGCGGATAAAAATATTATCGGCTTGACAGCAGGGGCATCTGCGCCAGACATTTTAGTTCGACAAGTTATTGATAGACTTAAAGAATTGGGAGCTGATTCTGTTGTTGAATTGCAAGGCCGTGAAGAAAATATCGTCTTCGAAGTTCCTAAAGAATTAAGGGTTGAAGTCAAAGAGATTAATTAATCATTTGATTTTAATTACGGAAACAGCCGCTTTATGATCCCGATCTCGCGGCTGTTTTAACCTTTCCATTCAAATAGTTCCTTTCGAATATCCTCTGAATTAAAACTTTTACTGATAATCCTTTCTCTCTCTACGCTTTTGTTAATAACGATACATTTTTGCTAGCAGAATATGGTCAGGATAGTTAATCTGTATCACAATCATTTCTAAACTGTGGGTAAAAATAGTCTTTTTATCCTAAGCAACAGTTCAAATTTATCTATTTGCATTAATTAAAAAAGGATAAACCATGGCGAATTCAGTGGTACGTGTTGCAGTCGTTGGTGCAGGTGGGCGTATGGGACGCCAGCTAATTCAAGCCGCGCAACAACAGGATGGCATTCAATTAGGTGCAGCGATTGAGCGTGAGGGCTCATCGCTTATCGGGACAGATGCAGGTGAGCTCGCTGGTATCGGTAAGTTAGGTATTTCCATTGTTGATTCGCTAAATCAGGTTGTTAATGATTTTGATGTTGTCATTGATTTCACTCGCCCAGAAGGGACTTTACACTACCTTGCATTTTGTAAAGCCAACCAAAAAGCGATGGTAATTGGAACGACAGGTTTTGATGAGCAAGGTAAGCAAGCCATCGCCGAAGCGGCGAAATCCATTCCTATTGTCTTTGCGGCAAATTTCAGTGTTGGTGTCAATGTGGTGCTGAAATTACTGGAAAAAGCAGCAAAAGTGATGGGAAATTACACTGATATTGAAATTGTTGAAGCACATCACCGCCATAAAGTGGATGCGCCATCAGGTACGGCTCTAGCTATGGGGGAGTCTATTGCTACTGCACTTGGGAAAGACTTAAAAGAGTGTGCGGTATATACCCGTGAAGGTTATACAGGGGAGAGAGAACCTGGAACCATTGGTTTTGCAACTATTCGTGCTGGGGATATTGTCGGTGAACATACCGCAATGTTTGCAGATATTGGTGAGCGAGTAGAAATTACCCATAAGGCCTCTAACCGTATGACCTTTGCAAATGGCGCCATCAGGGCATCTGATTGGGTTTGCGATAGAAATAGTGGGTTATATGATATGAAAGATGTATTAAATCTGGATGATTTATAGTTTTTTTTATTTTTATTTTCAATTATAAATTAGTTAGTTGTGATTTGTTATTGTATTTTTAATATCGATTTAAATTATTTCATTTTAAATCGATATTAATTCATGTTTTATGTGTTTTTCTCTTCTTTTTTGGTCGTTAATTATCCTTTTCTCCCTCTTCTAGCTGGGTTATTATCAATAAACTAGTTATCTTGCTTTGCAACCGTTTACTTATTCATTTTTACTATGGTTTATACTGCTCATCCAACTAAAAATGAGGTAGTTAAGTAAAAAAGTAAGATAAAAGTGAAAAAAATGCATTTTTTTCTAGACAAGACTCCATCTCATCATTAGAATGCGCGCAATTTGCCAAAAATTTGCTTAAAAACTCATTTTGGCATTGATTTAGATCGCAAAATCTGAATTAATATGCATAAAACGTGATTTATTATTCTCCGGAGGGTGTTTTGATTAAGTCAGCTATATTGGTTCTGGAAGACGGAACCCAATTCCACGGGCGTGCTATCGGTGCAGAAGGCGCTGCTGTTGGAGAAGTCGTTTTCAACACGTCGATGACCGGATATCAAGAAATAATTACAGACCCTTCCTATTCCCGCCAAATTGTTACTCTCACTTATCCCCATATTGGTAATGTCGGCACTAATGCTGATGACGAAGAATCTCCAAATGTTCATGCGCAAGGCTTAATCATTCGTGACTTACCATTGGTTTACAGTAACTTCCGCGGGCAAGAAGGGTTATCCGAATATCTAAAACGCCATAACGTCGTGGCGATTGCGGATATCGATACACGTAAATTGACACGTTTACTGAGAGAAAAAGGCGCACAAAACGGTTGTATCATTGCGGGTGATAACCCTGATGTTGCACTCGCATTGGAAAAAGCGCGTAGTTTTTCAGGTTTGAATGGGTTGGATTTGGCAAAAGAAGTCTGCACTAAAGAGATTTATAACTGGTCCCAAGGTTCATGGACGCTGGAAAATGGCCAGCAAGGCGCGAAAACCGCGGAAGAACTCCCTTTACATGTTGTCGCTTATGACTTCGGTGCGAAGCGTAATATCTTACGTATGTTAGTTGACCGCGGCTGTCGTTTAACGGTGGTGCCAGCAACAACATCCGCAGAAACCGTATTGGCGATGAACCCCGATGGTATTTTCTTATCGAATGGCCCTGGTGACCCGGCCCCTTGTGATTATGCAATCAAAGCAATTGAAACCTTTTTAACCACAGAAATCCCCGTATTTGGTATTTGTTTAGGTCACCAATTACTTGCTCTGGCTAGCGGAGCCAATACCATGAAAATGAAGTTTGGCCATCATGGTGCTAACCATCCTGTTAAAGATTTAGACAAAGATGTGGTGATGATCACGGCGCAAAACCATGGTTTTGCGGTTGATGAATCGACACTTCCCGACACACTGCGCGTGACTCACAAGTCACTGTTTGATGGAACATTGCAAGGTATTCACCGTACGGATAAACCTGCATTTAGTTTTCAAGGCCACCCAGAAGCAAGTTCAGGGCCACATGATGCGGCAAATTTATTCGACCATTTTATTGAGTTAATTAATGAATACCGTCAAAACACCCCTCGTCAAAACGCACAATAATCGGGAGCAAGAGAAATGGCAAAACGTACTGATATAAAAAGCATTCTGATTTTAGGTGCCGGCCCAATTGTGATTGGCCAGGCATGTGAATTTGACTACTCAGGTGCTCAAGCGTGTAAAGCATTGCGTGAAGAAGGCTATCGCGTAATCTTAGTTAACTCGAACCCTGCGACTATTATGACTGACCCAGAAATGGCAGATGCAACTTACATCGAGCCGATTCACTGGGAAGTTGTGCGTAAAATCATTGAAAAAGAGCGCCCTGATGCCGTTCTACCGACTATGGGCGGCCAAACGGCATTAAACTGTGCGCTTGAATTAGAACGTAAAGGTGTTTTGGCTGAGTTTGGCGTGACCATGATTGGGGCGACCGCTGATGCAATTGATAAAGCAGAAGATCGCCAACGTTTTGATAAAGCAATGAAAAAAATCGGCTTGGGCACAGCACGCTCAGGTATCGCACATAATATGGAAGAAGCTTATGCCGTTGCAGATGCGGTCGGTTTTCCCTGTATTATTCGCCCATCATTTACGATGGGGGGGACCGGTGGCGGTATCGCCTATAACCGCGAAGAGTTTGAAGAAATCTGTACTCGCGGTTTAGATTTATCCCCGACTAATGAATTATTGATTGATGAGTCGCTGATTGGTTGGAAAGAATATGAAATGGAAGTTGTCCGCGATAAAAAAGACAACTGTATTATCGTCTGTTCCATTGAAAACTTCGATGCGATGGGGATCCACACGGGTGACTCTATCACCGTCGCGCCAGCTCAAACATTGACCGATAAAGAATACCAAATCATGCGTGACGCATCGATGGCCGTATTGCGTGAAATCGGCGTTGAAACAGGTGGCTCTAACGTTCAATTCGCGGTTAACCCTAAAGATGGGCGCTTAATTGTTATTGAAATGAACCCGCGGGTTTCACGTTCATCGGCACTTGCCTCTAAAGCGACAGGCTTCCCAATCGCTAAAATTGCAGCGAAATTAGCTGTCGGTTATACCCTTGATGAGTTAATGAATGACATCACTGGTGGCCGTACCCCTGCATCATTCGAACCTTCCATTGACTACGTTGTGACAAAAATTCCGCGCTTTAACTTTGAAAAATTTGCGGGCACGAATGACCGGCTCACAACGCAAATGAAATCGGTTGGCGAAGTGATGGCTATTGGCCGTACATTCCAAGAATCAATGCAAAAAGCGTTACGTGGGTTAGAAGTGGGGGCAACAGGCTTCGACCCGAAAGTGGCTCAAGAAGACCCTGAAGCACTGACTCGTATCCGTCGTGAACTAAAAGATGCCGGTGGAGAGCGTATTTGGTTCGTTGCGGATGCATTCCGTGCGGGTCTTTCTGTTGATGGTGTTTTCAATTTAACCAATATTGACCGCTGGTTCTTAGTGCAAATCGAAGAACTGGTACGTTTAGAAGAAGAAGTGGCTGAATTAGGTATCAATGGCCTGACTAAAGACTTCTTACGTGTACTCAAACGGAAAGGTTTTGCAGATGCCCGTTTAGCTAGTCTAGTAGGGGTTTCTGAAGCAGAACTGCGTAAATTACGTCAAGGTTATGATTTACATCCTGTATATAAACGTGTTGATACCTGTGCGGCAGAATTTGCAACAGATACGGCTTATATGTATTCCACTTATGAAGATGAGTGCGAGTCAAACCCAAATAATGCTAAACCGAAGGTGATGGTATTAGGTGGTGGGCCAAACCGGATTGGGCAAGGGATTGAATTTGACTATTGCTGCGTGCATGCATCTTTAGCGTTACGCGAAGACGGCTATGAAACCATCATGGTCAACTGTAATCCTGAAACCGTTTCAACTGACTATGACACCTCAGACCGTCTCTATTTCGAACCTGTCACCCTTGAAGATGTGCTGGAAATTGTGCGTATTGAGCAGCCAAAAGGTGTGATTGTGCAATATGGTGGCCAAACACCATTAAAATTAGCTAGAGCGTTGGAAGCAGCAGGTGTTCCTGTTATTGGTACGAGCCCAGATGCCATTGACCGCGCAGAAGATCGTGAACGTTTCCAGCAAGCCGTTAATCGCTTGAACTTGAAGCAACCAGAGAACGCAACTGTCACAGCGATTGAGCAAGCTGTTGAAAAAGCGGCAGGAATCGGTTACCCACTGGTGGTTCGCCCATCCTATGTGTTAGGTGGTCGTGCGATGGAAATTGTATATGACGAAATCGATTTACGTCGCTATTTCCAAACTGCGGTAAGTGTCTCTAACGATGCGCCAGTGCTACTTGACCGCTTTTTAGACGATGCCATTGAAGTTGACGTAGATGCGATTTGTGACGGTGAGATGGTGCTGATTGGCGGTATCATGGAGCACATTGAGCAAGCTGGCGTACACTCTGGTGACTCTGCATGTTCACTCCCTGCATATACACTTAGCCAAGAAATCCAAGATGTGATGCGCGAACAAGTTCGCAACCTTGCCTTCGAGTTACGTGTGCGTGGCTTGATGAACGTGCAGTTTGCCGTCAAAAATAACGAAGTTTATTTAATCGAAGTCAATCCACGTGCCGCAAGGACAGTACCTTTCGTGTCTAAAGCAACAGGTGTGCCACTAGCGAAGGTTGCCGCGCGTGTGATGGTGGGGCAAACCTTGACACAGCAAGGGGTGACGGAAGAAGTTATTCCACCATACTACTCTGTGAAAGAGGTGGTACTGCCATTCAATAAATTCCCTGGTGTTGACCCAATTCTTGGGCCTGAAATGCGTTCAACAGGCGAAGTCATGGGTGTCGGCCGGACATTTGCAGAAGCATTCGCTAAAGCGATGTTAGGTAGCAGCTCGACCATGAAAAAATCTGGTCGCGCGCTGTTGTCTGTTCGTGAAGGTGATAAAACAAAAGTTGTCGATTTAGCCGCTAAGTTGTTAAAACATGGCTTTGAGCTAGATGCCACTCACGGTACTGCGATTGTGCTAGGAGAGGCTGGTATTAACCCGCGCCTCGTCAATAAGGTTCATGAAGGTCGTCCACACATTCAAGATAGAATTAAGAATGGTGAATATGATTACATTGTGAATACTACTGCTGGTCGTCAAGCCATTGAGGACTCAAAACTAATTCGCCGCAGTGCATTGCGTTATAAAGTTCATTATGACACGACGTTAAATGGCGGGTTTGCCACTACGATGTCGCTCAGCGCAGACCCAACCGATACGGTGATCTCTGTACAAGAAATGCATGCATTAATTAAGTAATTATTTAAAGTCATCTACATAAGCCTCAGTATTCAATCTACTGGGGCTTTTTTATTGCTATTCTATAAAGCCATCTCCTGACGAGAGGGAAATTGTCTGCTGATATAATGGATAAGATGGAATTTTAGCCAAATGGCCGCTAACTAGCGGCCATTACTCGGTTATATTATGATTTCTCTTTGCTACTCGAGAGCGCCTTGCGGTGTTTCCAATACATTACAATTGAACCAATTAGGCCACTAATCAGTAGGATAACTGGGATTATCATCAGCGCACTAATCACGATTTGCTCGTGTTCTTTCACAAAAGGAATTTGGTTTAGGGCATAGCCTAAGGTGACAATCAAACCAACCCATAGCAAACCACTTAGCCAGTTAAAAAACTGGAAACGGCGATGACTCAACTCAGATAACCCAGCGAGTAAAGGCAATATTGTTCTTACAAATGCGAGGAAGCGTCCTATAAGTAAGGCGTATAAGCCTTGCTTGTTAAACATATTGTTTGCTTTGGTGTGATATTCCTCTGGAATTTGGGCAAGCCAGCGCTTCACAACCTGAGTTTCACTTAGCCATCGGCCTTGTAGAAAACCTATCCAACACCCTAAGCTTGCAGCGACTGTTAGTAACAATATAGTCGGAATAAAGTGTAAGACTCCCTTAGCAATCAATGCACCTGAAAGGATCAGCAAGGTATCACCAGGTAGGAAAGCAGCGGGCAAAACGCCATTTTCTAAGACAATGACGACAAAAAGTACGGTATAAATAACCCAAAGTACTTCAGGGTTGGAGAGTTTAAGGAAATCGTGGTGCCAAAGCGCCAGTACGATTTCGCGTAGGACTTCCATAATTATTCCTGTATCTGCATAAAAGCGAATTTCTTTATCATCTATATTACAGGAAAAAAAGAGCTCAAGTTTGATTTGTTTGAAGAATTAATCATTTAGTGGAAAAATTGCAGGAAACATTTAACGCTGCTCCTGCAATTAATATATTGATTTTTAATTTAAATTCTTTCAAAAGCTAATTGTAAGTCGTGAATTAAATCATCGGTGTGCTCTAAGCCTATATGCACTCGGAAGAAGGTACCTTCTTTTGGTGAAAAATCATATTGCCGCATATTGAGTAAATCTTCTTTTTGGTACCCTAAAATCAGCGACTCAAAACCTCCCCATGAATAACCCATTTTAAAATGGCTAAAATTATCAAGGAAAGCGGTAAATTGTTCCGTGGTTAAGCGTGATTTTAGCTGGAAAGAGAAAAGGCCATTAGACCCGGTAAAATCACGAATAAAGAATTCATGACCTGGAGAATTTTCAAGTGCCGGGTGAAAAACCTGTTCAACTTCAGGGCGCTGCTGTAGCCAATTCGCAACTTGTAAGCTATTAATTTGATGCTGTTTTAATCGAGTCGGCAATGTGTGCAGCCCTCGATTAGCCATATAAACAGTGTCTGGGTCAGCCGTTTGGCCTAAGAGATATGAATTTTCACGTAATGTTTCAATACAGCGTTGGTTTGCCACCGCAAGGCCAAGCATTCCGTCGGAATGGCCATTGATATATTTAGTTGCTGATTGGATTGACACATCCACATCAAATAATAAAGGTTTAAGTAAAACACCTGCTGCCCAAGTGTTATCAATCATAATCACAATTTCAGGTGATTTAGCGCGTATAGCTTTCACCATTGCAGGTAAATCATGGACTTCCATGGTGATAGACCCGGGAGACTCTAAAAATACAATACGCGTATTGGGCTGAATTAAATCAGCAATATTCATTCCGATGAGTGGGTCAAAATACGTGGTTTGGATATTTAGCTTAGTAAGGATATTGTCGCAAAAATTTTGGGTTGGATCATAAGCTGACCCTGTCACAAGGATATGTTCGCCAGCAGAAATAAAGGACAAAATGGCATTGGTAATTGCGGCAGCACCTGATGGGTAAAGGACACACCCTGCACCCGCTTCTAATTCAGTCATTGCTTCTTGAAAAGCGAAATGTGTTTGTGTCCCGCGACGCCCATAAAATAGTACGTTATTTGCGCGATGACGAGTTGCATGACGCTTTTCTTCAAGCGAATCAAAAATAATCGAAGAGGCTCGCTGAATAACAGGGTTTACCCCTTTTTGTGTGTATTTCGGGTTCCGCCCAATATGGACTAATTGTGTTTCAGGTTTTATGTCTGCCATGATTTTTCCCTACACAGAATATGAACTGGTTAAACTTAGAGGTGATTTATACTAAGACGTTAAATGATCCTGATAGAAATGTAACTTGAGTATTCTTCAACTTTCAAACTGTAGGTAAATTTTATTTGTAAGATTGGGAATGAACATTTAATTGAACCGCGAATTATTAAGGAAAATAACCGCATAGTAGAGAAGGTCATGTTTGTCTAAACGCAAAAAAATATAAAAAAATCGCGAATACTAATGATAATTACTATCAATTCGCGCTGTGTTTGATATCATCAGCACCGTCTTTTTGAAAAGAGACGGACAGCGCGAGTCAAATTTCGCTTTTAAAGGTTAGTCGATGAATGGCACAATCATCGATATGAATTTTTTTATACAACACTAAAAAGAGAGTAAAGGCCAACTGATGCGTAAACTAACAGCTTCTATTCTATTGGCGTTCGGCTTGATGGGTACGGCAGTCGCTGAAACCACACCTGCAACAACACCAGCTGCGTCTCAAAATACACCATCAACACAACCAGCAGCAAATCCGGCTGCACCAACAACAACACCAAGTGCTGAAGTTTCATCAGTACCCGCTGAACCTGCACAAGGCGAAGCCGTGAACACAACTGTTGTTAATGAAAATATTGAAATTGCAACAGAAGCACCAACGGGTGGCTTTGACCAAGACTTATCTGTTTGGGGAATGTACCAAGGCGCAGATAACATTGTTAAAACAGTCATGATAGGGCTTGTTATTGCTTCTGTTATTACTTGGGCAATATTTTTCTCAAAAGGTTTAGAGATTTTAGTGGCTCGCCGCCGCTTAAAAGCAGAAGCGAAAGCAATTGCTGAGGTGAAGTCACTTGATGAAGCTGTCAGTATCGCAGAAGGTTTCAAAGCAAATAGCATTACTCGTATGTTATTAAACGAAGCCGTTACTGAGCGAGCGTTATCAGCAAATAGCTCTGATTTATCAGGCACAAAAGAGCGCACATCATTCCGTCTAGAAAGGGCAGTTGCTGCTATTAGTCGTTATATGGGGCGTGGAAATGGTTATTTAGCTACTATTGGTGCGATTTCTCCATTCGTCGGTTTATTTGGAACTGTCTGGGGGATCATGAACAGCTTTATCGGGATTGCTCACTCACAAACGACTAACCTTGCGGTTGTTGCGCCAGGTATTGCAGAAGCGTTATTGGCGACAGCAATTGGTCTTATTGCCGCTATCCCTGCGGTTGTGATTTATAATATTTTTGCTCGAATGATTAACAACTATCGTGGTCAAGTAGGGGATGTCGCTGCTCAGTCTGCGTTGTTGCTGGGGCGTGATCTTGATCTGGCAAATAGCAAAGCAAGGTAATTATTATGGCAATGCGTTTAGGTGACGAACAAGACGATAGCGGTGAAATGCATGAAATTAACGTAACACCTTTTATTGATGTTATGTTGGTTTTATTGATTATCTTTATGGTTGCAGCACCATTGGCAACAGTTGATATTAAAGTCGACTTACCCGCCTCGACAGCGAAGCCGCAACCACGTCCAGAAAAACCTGTATTTTTAACGGTGAAATCGGACAGCCAGCTTTTTATTGGTGACCAAGCTGTGACAAAAGAACAGCTTGCTTCTACACTTGACCAAGCAACAAGTTCTAATAAGGAAACAACAATCTTTTTCCAAGCGGACAAGAGTGTTGATTATGAAACGATGATGGATGTAATGAATGCATTGCGTCAATCAGGGTACTTGAAGATTGGTTTAGTCGGAATGGAAGCAACATCCTCAAAATAAGCTAATTAAATCCTATAAGCGCGTTTTATCATTAAGGGTAAAACGCGTTTTTTATTTATCTAATGGTACCCAAAGTTATATCTGTCGTTTTTTAAACTCTCTTTCGGCACTCTTTTTGGATATTCCATCGCATTTATTTACCTAATTAAATTTTTTTTAAAGAATTTTATTCTTATTTGACGCTCTTTATTCGTTATTTGATAAGATGAGTTGGCTATTGTATTCATTTTTTCACACTATTTTGGATACTTTTGTTTGTATTTCCTATAAATAATGATGAATCATATTAATTTTTATAATCAATAGCTGTGTGTTCTTCATTTTTCACCATGGTTTCTTCTATGGATATTACCTTTTTATTTATGTATATATTAGTTAGATTAATTTATTTCTCTGGTTTTTTCGTTCTAAAATACGAGTTAAATAGCATATAAATACTGATTATTTTATCAATAACGATGCAATGAGATGGGAAACTTAATGAAAAATAAACCATGTTTCTAATAAGGATTTATAAAAAATATCATTTTTAATCGATTTAGTGTATTCCATTATTTATTTTGTGGTTATTTTGTGTGGGAATATTAATCAAAAAGTGATTGTTTATCATAGAGCTGGTTATTTTTGCTTTGATTTTTTAGAATAATAAAATTAAATTAAGTAAATACCACTAATAATTATAATTAAATAATATGTAAGCATTATTAATGTTAAAGTGGTTTTATTATATTCAGAAAATATATTTGTAAAATTACTTAGTATATTCAATTAATATTAAATTTATTTTCAAGATTAAAATGAATTATTTTTTAGGAACAATGTAAATTGTTTGTAATAACTTAATGATAGGTTAAATATTTTGCTGTCTTTTTGTGGTCTAGCCTTATGTTATTGATTTTAATGGGCTTTGTATTTAACCCTGCATTGTTAAGTGAAAATAAAAAAACACTTGCGCAACAAAGGTGTTTCGCTATATTGCAATCAATAACATTTAGAAACACTTTTAAATACTTTATTATATTGAGTTATCTATTTTTATAATTTACTTAGCTAGGGAATCAATAAGGCCAATACTAATTTGGAAATAATACAAAGTTAGTGAATATTTAGGTCTTTGAATTAAAAATAGATATAATTACTTAACAGGTAACTCAGTGAGTGTATTTATACCGTGATATAAGTGTTATTACTGGAGTCAAATGGGCTGACTACAGACTACGCATAGCAAGCGTCGCCGTAATACGGCAATTTCATATTATACTTTTTTATAGATAAAATAAGACTACACTTCCAGCGTTATCATTGAGATAACGCTTTTTTTTTATTCTAATCTACCTCTTTGGATCTTGAGTAGCACAAGGTCAATCTGTCTCTCGTTTTATGATGAAATAACTTCACGAAAAAATTTATCGGAGTATGATGTGCCTCTTCGCTGTGGGGATCGATATAAATACTTATAACGATAATTATACAACGGCGAGCTTCTCTGCCAAGGTCTGGCGTGAATGAATTGGAAGTAACAATGACTTGGTCTGATTTTAAATCTCGCTATCTCATCGGTTTTTGGAAACCATTACCTGCAGTTATTGCCGCAGGTATCTTATCAACCTATTACTTTGGTTTGACTGGCACTTTTTGGGCAGTTACGGGTGAGTTTACGCGTTGGGGCGGGCACATCATGCAATTATTTGGCGCTGAACCAGAGACATGGGGCTATTTCAAAGTTATTGGTTTCGAAGGTACACCACTAGATCGCATTGATGGTGTGATGATTATTGGCATGTTTGCTGGCTGTTTTGCCGCGGCATTATGGGCCAATAATATTAAATTACGAATGCCTCAGCATAGGATCCGGATTTTTCAAGCTATTTTGGGCGGTATTATCGCTGGATTTGGTGCTCGTTTAGCAATGGGGTGTAATTTAGCCGCATTCTTTACTGGGATCCCTCAGTTCTCATTACACGCGTGGTATTTTGCTGTTGCTACTGCGGCAGGGTCATATTTTGGTGCGAAATTCACACTAATGCCAATGTTCCGCATTCCAGTGAAATTGAAAAAAGTTAGCACCGCATCACCATTAACACAAAATCATGATGCGGCAAAAAGACGCTTTAAACTGGGAATGGTGATTTTTACATTAGCGCTGGCTTGGGGCTTTTATACTTTATTAGATTCCCCTGTGATGGGCTTCGCCATTTTATGTGGTATTGGCTTCGGGCTATTAATTGAAAGAGCACAAATTTGTTTTACCTCTGCATTTCGTGACTTGTGGATCACCGGACGCACACATATGGCGAAAGCTATTATTATAGGTATGGCAGTCAGTGCGATTGGTATTTTTAGCTATGTCCAGCTAGGTGCAACGCCAAAAATTTTATGGGCTGGGCCGAATGCGGTCATTGGTGGATTACTGTTTGGCTTTGGTATTGTGCTCGCCGGTGGTTGCGAAACGGGCTGGATGTACCGTGCGGTAGAGGGCCAAGTCCATTATTGGTGGGTCGGTTTTGGTAATATTATTGGCGCTACGGTACTGGCTTATTATTGGGATGATTTAGGCCCTTGGCTAGCGACTGATTTCGACAAAGTCAATCTACTGGAAACCTTTGGGCCAGAAGGTGGGTTACTGGTCACTTATGGATTACTAGCGGTAGCATTCGTGTTGATATTGGTCTGGGAAAAACACTTTTTCCGTAAACGTTCTCAAAAAGCATCTAATGTATCCGTGGAGGTAGTATGAGTAAGAAAGACATTATCCCTGATTATCGTTTAGATATGGTTGGAGAACCGTGCCCATATCCCGCAGTCGCGACACTAGAAGCGATGCCATCGTTGAAAAAAGGCGAAATTTTAGAGGTGGTAAGTGATTGCCCGCAATCGATTAATAATATTCCTCTAGATGCCAAAAACTACGGTTATACGGTGTTGGATATTCAGCAAGATGGGCCGACTATTCGCTATCTTATCCAAAAATAACGGATACGCGTCATATTTTGCACTGTCGCGGTGTTGGCTTCATGCGTTAGCCCTAGTCACATACTTGTGTTTGCTCCTAGGGTCTAACGCATTTGCCGCCTTGCGACAGCACAAACTATTTAGCGTATTGGTATTGGTCATATTTTGCACTGTCGCGGTGTTGGCTTCATGCATTAGCCCTAGTCACATACTTGTGTATGCTCCTAGGGTCTAACGCATTTGTCGCCTTGCGACAGCACAAACTATTTAGCGTATTGGTAATACACTTACTCTTCTTGTTCTTGCCAATTAGTGATATCTAGAACTAGCTCACATTCATCATCCATATAAGCGCCTGTTGGGACAAAACCCAGCTTCTTGTAGAATTCAAATGGGCTCTCTTCCCCTTCACCACAGCTATTATAAAGGCGTGGATAACCTTTTCTTTTTAAATACTGAATGACTTGTACCAAGGCTTCTCGGCCAAATCCTAGCTTTTGGTAGGGCTCTGCAATCATGAAACGCCAAAGCATAATGCCATCATATTCTAATTCATCATCATCTAGCCCTGAATGGAGCATGATGAAACCGACAGGGACATCATCAGCGTAAATGCCTCGGTACCATGCACAATCAGAAAATTGGGCTTCCACCATGGAATAGGCATTGTCAGCCACCATATTACGCTGTGCTTCACTAAGTGTATGACTTAGTAAGCAAATTTCAGAAAAATTATCTGCGGTGACTTTTTGTAGGGTAACCAGTGAATTTTCATCTAATTCGGGTTCGATGAGCTCTTTCATAACATTTCCTTCGACAGAATATTGACCATAATCATCAGTGATGGGCTATTTTTATTATTGTTGTTGAACATAATTAAATATTAGAAATTTGCGATATGGATATAAATCAATCAACCAGAGATTTCACGACCAGTCAATGACTTAATTGTGGCTATGTAAGCGGGGTCTAAAAAGTGATGGCAACTTACTTAAGTGTCAGTTGCCATTGTGAGAGCAATAGGGGATATGAATAAAAATTTAGTGTTCGGCTTCGCCACCTAATACATCAATCAAGCGAGCGATTAATGCACTAAGTTCACCTGTCATTAAGACGTAATCAGCATCAAATTTTTGAGCGTAGTCTTCTTTAGCGATGTCATCATTTTGGTCTTTTAATGTATCACTAAATTTGAGGCGTTTTAGAGAACCATCGTCAGATAACATGAACTGGATACGCTCTTCCCAATCTAAGGCCAGTTTGGTTACGAGTTTACCTGCTTCAATATGGGTGGCGATTTCATCAGAAATTAGCTCTTGCTTCTTACAGCGGATAATACCACCTTCTTCTAAGATAGCTTTTAGCTCCGCTTCATCCATAACTGCAAAACCTTGTGGTAATGAACCAGAACGGATCCACTCCGTGAGTGTTAGCTCAATGGGGTCTTTAAAAGTAAGAGGGACGACGGGTAAAGAACCTAAGCTTTTGCGTAGTAAGGCTAAATTGTCTTCTGCGCGTTTTGCGCTTGCAGCATCAACAATAATTAATTGATTTACAGTATCAATCCAAATGTAGGTTTTGCTAAATTTACTGAATGCGCGAGGAAGGAGAGCATGAACGACTTCATCTTTTAATGAATCTTTTTCAGTTTTCTTCAGCTTACGGCCTTGCTCAGCTTCTAATTTTTCAATTTTATCCTGTAATTCTTGTTTTATTACAGGAGATGGCAGCATTTTTTCTTCTTTTTTGGCACAAATAAGAATTTGGTTACCCGCTGCATGCGTCAGGGCATCTCCCCCATTCATCGGTGAAACCCAACCCGTTTGCATCATATCTTGGCTACCACAAGGGTGATAGGCGAGGGCGGCAAGCTGTTTCTCTAAATCATCTGCGGAGAGTGCCAAATCCCGATTTAGGCGATAGACTAATATATTCTTGAACCACATGAAAAACCTACCTTTGTTGATAAATAGCCAGTTAGAGCAGGGGGCTATGATAGCGAATTGTCTGTTATTAAGCGAAAAAAAATACGTTGTTGTTGAGCGTTGCTATCATTTGATGAGTTAGCTATTGATAATCCGCTTCAAAACAAGCCATCATAACGATAGAAACCCTGATATAAAAACCTTGAATAGTAGAGAGCATCATAATGAGAATCGGTATTGATCTTGGTGGAACCAAAATTGAAGTTATTGCATTGGATGACAGTGGCAATACTTTGTTTCGTAAACGTATTCCAACACCTCGTGGTGACTATGATGCGACACTCAAAGCGATAGCGAGTTTAGTGGCGGATGCAGAAACCGCGACGGGGTTGTCAGGTAGTGTTGGTATTGGGATCCCTGGAACCTTGTCTCCAGTGACAGGAAAAGTTAAAAACGCCAATTCCACATGGCTTAATGGCAAACCGTTCGATGCTGATTTGAGTTATTTATTAAATCGTGAAATAAAAATGGCGAATGACGCTAATTGCCTAGCTGTCTCAGAAGCGGTTGATGGCGCAGGAGCAGGCGAGAAAGTCGTGTTTGCTGTTATTATCGGAACCGGTTGTGGCGCAGGGATTGCGATAAATGGTCAGGTGCATTCAGGGGGAAATGGCGTTGCAGGGGAATGGGGGCATAACCCTTTACCATGGCAAGATGAGCAAGATAGGCAATTTCTAGCATCAGAAAGCTGTTATTGTGGGCTGACGGGGTGTACTGAATTATTTGTCTCAGGCACAGGTTTTATGGCTGACTACACGAAACTGTCAGGGTGCAAAAAAACGGGAATGGAAATCGTTGAATTAGCGCAAATAGGGGATGAACATGCCGTCATCGCACTCGAAAACTACCTTAATCGCCTCGCAAAAGCCCTCGGACAAGCCATTAATATGTTAGACCCAGATGTGATAGTGCTAGGGGGCGGAATGAGTAATGTTGATTACTTATATGAGGCGCTGCCTGAAAGGATCCGTCAATGGGTGTTTGGTGGGGAGTGTGATACACCAATTCGTAAAGCGGTGCATGGCGATTCGAGCGGGGTTCGCGGAGCTGCTTGGTTGTTTTCGTCCTAATTTACGCTGTCGCGGTGTTGGCTTCATTCAGTCACTCTAGTCACATACTTATGTATGCTCCTAGAGATGACCTCATTTTGCCGCCTAGCGACAGCGTAAATTAGTTAGAAAATAGAGCCAATGGGATGGTAGCGGTGTTGGCTTCATTCGGTTACTCGGGTTACATACTTGTGTATGCTCCCCGAGATACCCTCTTTTGCCGCCTCGCCACAACTCGAATTATTTAGAAAAAATACTTAGTTTCTAATCAAATAAAGGTTCTTTAGGAAAAATATTTGGTTTCTAATCAAGTGAGAAATCTTTAGAAAACTAATGATTAAATAATCATCTTTTATTTCTTAAATTAAATTTAGATTAATTGAAAATAATTTGATAGATGGATTTATAAAATAAAAATGGATAAGAAAAATTCCTGTGTTTTATTGGTGAAATAAAACACGGGGATTTAAGTTAAATAAACTTCTGTAATGCTAAGTGATATAAATCACAGTTCTTTTTTTCCTTCGAAAAATATTCATCAATCCTGAATGGAATAATGGGAGTTAATTAAGGTGAATTTGTCATCATTAATTCATTTTTGTGAGCTATATAAAAATCAAGCCCAATAAAAAGATGAAAACCGTGATTTAGTTACAAAAAATGGTTACTGTTTGCAGTGTATTATCATTAAAAATTGACATCATTCACATAGTGTAAAATTTTAATGCTATTTTTGTTGTTTATTTGTTCAATTTTACAAGATAGGTACTCAGATTTGAGAGGCAATTTTCTCTCAATAATGGCAACTAAGGGGATTACATGAATAAAGTATTAAAACTTTCAACACTTGCTATGTTAGTCGCATTTAATGCGAACGCAGCAACGGTTGATTTACGCGTAATGGAAACATCAGATGTTCACAGCAACCTCGTTGACTTTGATTATTATAGAGACAAGCCGACAGAGCAATTTGGTTATGTACGTACTGCAACATTAATTAAAGCCGCTAAACAAGAAGCAACAAACTCAGTATTAGTGGACAACGGAGATTTAATCCAAGGTAGCCCATTAGCAGACTACATAGTAGGTGAAGGTTTAAAAGACGGTGAATCTCACCCAGCACATAAACTTTTAAATACTATGGGTTATACCGTAGGTAACTTCGGTAACCATGAGTTTAACTTTGGATTAGAATTCTTACATAAAGCCATTGATGGCGCAAAATTCCCATACATTAACGCCAATATTATTGATGCAAAAACGGGTGAAAACTACTTTAACCCATACATTATTGTCGATACACCAGTTAAAGATAGAGACGGCAAAACGCACACTATCAAGATTGGTTATATTGGTTTTGTTCCCCCACAAATCCTTATTTGGGATAAACCAAACTTAGAAGGCAAGGTTTTAGTCAACGATATCACTGAAACTGCGAAAAAATTTGTACCGCAAATGAAAAAAGAGGGTGCAGATTTAGTTGTTGCTATCCCTCACTCTGGTTTCTCTCAAGAGCCATATAAAGCAATGGCTGAAAACTCAGTTTATTACCTCAGCGAAGTTCCGGGTATCGACGCTATCATGTTTGGTCACTCACACGGCGTGTTCCCTAGCAAAGATTTCAGTGATATCAAAGGTGTTGATGTTGCAAAAGGGACAGTGAATGGCGTACCAGCTGTCATGCCAGGGCAGTGGGGTGACCATTTAGGTGTGGTTGATTTAGTCGTCAATAATGATGATGGTGCATGGAAAGTAGTTGATGCAACCGCTCACGCACGCCCTGTCTACGATAAGCCAAATAAGAAAGCCTTGGTTGAGCGTGATGGCGAACTGGCGAAAATTATTGAACAAGAACACCAGGATACCCGCAAGTTTGTTGGAAAACATATCGGTAAAGCGTCCGAAAACATGTACAGCTTCTTAGCATTGGTTCAAAGTGACCCAACTGTACAAATCGTGAATGATGCTCAAGTCGATTACACCAAAAACTTTATTCAAGGTGACCCAGATCTGGCTGATTTACCTGTTCTTGCAGCCGCTGCACCATTTAAAGCTGGTGGACGTAAAAACTCACCAACTGAATTTATTGAAGTTGAAAAAGGTGATTTAACTTTCCGTAATGCCGCTGACTTATATTTATATCCAAATACGTTAGTTGTAGTGAAAGCGACAGGCGCCGATGTTGTTGAATGGTTAGAATGTTCTGCGGGAATGTTCAATCAAATCAATCCACAATCAACAGCACCACAAAGCTTATTGAATTGGAATGGTTTCAGAACTTATAACTTCGATACAATTAGTGGTGTAAATTACCAAATCGACCTGACTCAACCCGCGAAATACGATGTTGATTGCCAAACAGTCAACAAAGATGCTAACCGAATCAAAAATGTAACCTACCAAGGTAAGCCGATTGATCCAAAAGCAACCTTCTTAGTGGCAACGAATAACTACCGTGGCTACGGCGGTAAATTTGCGGGAACAGGTGATCATAATGTCGCATTTGCATCTCCAGATGAAAACCGTTCTATTTTAGCGGCTTATATTGCTAAAGAGTCTAAAGATAAAGGACAAATTGCGACTAAAGCTGCGAATAATTGGTCATTCACTCCAATTAAAACAGACAAAAAACTGGATGTTCGCTTTGAAACTGCACCAAGTGAAAAAGCAGCAAAATTCATCAAAGAGAATGCACAGTATCCGATGAAACAAGTCGGTACCGATGAAATTGGTTTCGCTATTTATCAAATAGATTTAACCGAGAAGTAATCTAAACATATTGATATCATTCAAGCCTACCTACGGGTGGGCTTTTTAGTGGCTAAATAATTAGCTTGATAAGTAATTTTAGAGGTGAGAATGCAAAGTAAGAGGGGTGTTAAGGAAATAGCGCTCGGAATATTAAGACAATTTTTACATTAAATATTCCGAGCGGTTATGATTAAGGTAAACATTATGGATCTACTCATAAAAGACATTTAACATAGGTAACTTAGTGTGTTTATCATACTCAACTTTTACATACTCAGACTCTACCTTTTGGCCATTTTTTAAAGAACCTGTTATTGATACATCTTTACCTTTTCGGTAACACGTAATATTAACTCGCTCTTTATGTTCAACTTTGACTGAACATTGTGGCTCATAGATATAACCTGAAAATGAAATTGTACCTCCTGATGAGTTATTACTTGCATAGGTGAAAGAACAACTTGAAATGATTATAGTAACAACAAATGTTAGTAAAGATAAACCTTTCATAGTCCACCTCCTTAATAACACTTTACACGATGGGACGTGTTTTTGTGCTCTCACTTTTAGTGTAGTTCAAATATCTATAATGCAAAACTAAAAATGAAAATATACTTAGAGTTTAGATGGGTGGTTGGTTAATGTATTGATAAATATCAAATTATATGTCTATTGGATTTTTTGTGATCAATTAATAATCAGGCGGTAACACGAGTGTAATAATAATAGTATAATTGTGAATGTTTCTTTTTGTTTCGATGAACTATTTTGAGTAAATATGTTTTATTGTGAGTTCAGGTTAATTTAGAATAAGTGATAATTTTAAATTGGAGGTATCATAAGTGATGATGTTGAATTATTCACTTTGATAATATCAAATAAATGAAATCCTCTCGTAAATATATTACGAAAGGATTATTTAAATTCTTAGTATTTTAGTTTATTTGAAAACTTTGAAACGAACATCGTCGTCCATAAAGTCTTTATCACCCGCTGGCTCATTAATTGAACCAAATACCATTTGAGCGCGTAATATCCAGTTAGCTGGAACATTCCATGCTGTTTGTACGTCATTATCAATCAGTGGATTGTAGTGTTGTAAAGATGCACCGATATTTTCTTGTGACAATGCAGTCCAGACTGCGAATTGTGCGATACCACTGGCTTGTTCAGACCAAATTGGGAAGTTATCTGCATATAAAGGGAATTGCTCTTGCAAACCTTTAACAATATCTTGGTCTTCAAAAAACAGAATAGAACCGGCTCCCGCAGCAAAACTATCAATTTTTTGCTCTGTTGAAGCAAAGGCTTGCTCAGGAACAATTTTACGCAGTGCTTCTTTGGTCATATTCCATAATTTTTGGTGTTCAGCACCAAATAAAATCACGACGCGAGATGTTTGTGAGTTAAATGATGATGGTGAGTGTTTAACTGCTTCTTTAATTAATCTCGTGACGTGTTCTTCTGATACAGGTAAAGCATCGCCGAGGTTATAGATAGTACGACGATTTTTAATCATTTCGATAAATGCGTTAGACATTTTAGTCTCCTAGCTTTTCATTAGCGCACGGCATGTTATTGAATAAATCTTAGAAGCCGTAGTGTGTTTCAATGGTTATTACTATAACTTGGCGAATGGAAAATCATAGAAAAAAAATTTAACGATAAGGTTCAAATTTTTGCGCTAAGTTAATAAGGTGTTTTTATTTGATTAAAATCAATATGTTAACGCTAGTTTTTGTGGCGATTTATGGTGATGAACTGCATTAATAAGCACAAAAGAATAATATGTATAGAAAATAATTGAGGATAAAATAGATGAGAATGAAAGCGCCTAGGTAGAGTATCAAATTAATCAAAAATAGTACGCTGAAGCGGGCTCAACTTTCTCTACCAATGTAGGGAATAATAAAGCGGATGCATTTCGTTTTTTAAACAACTTAGCTATCTTTAAATTAGCAGTTAATTTTAGGGGGGGGAGTTTTCCCCACCCCGAATAGTCACAGAATTGAGTTAAATTATGCGGTTTAAATGATACGAAATTGTGCGGGAAGTTCGCTAAAGCCAAGCCCATTGCCTTTTTTCACGGCAATTTGTACAGGAATACGTTCTTTCATTGCTTCCACATGGCTAATTACGCCAATAGTTTTGCCAGATGCATTCAAGCTTTCTAATGCATCAAGGGCAATATCTAACGTTTCTGCATCTAAAGTACCAAAACCTTCATCTAAAAAGAGTGATTCTAATTGTGTACGATGACTTACCATATCGGATAGCGCTAGGGCCAATGCTAAACTAACTAAAAAGCTTTCCCCACCAGAAAGCGTTTTAATATCTCGAATGCTATCCGCTTGCCAGCCATCAATAACTTGTAACTCAAGGTTTGCTTGGTGGCTACGCTGTAATAAATAACGGCCATGAAGTTTTTCAAGCTGTTGATTAGCTAGAGAAACTAAACAATCTAACGTTAGGCCTTGTGCATAACGTCGGAATTTATCCCCTTCAGCGGAACCGATAAGTAAGCTGAGATAGCTCCAATCATCGTAACTTAACTGACTTTTCTCTATTTCTTGCAGTAAATCTTGTTGCTGGTGGCGCAGTTGCTTATCGGTATTGAGCTGGTTAATTATCTGGCCTTGTCTCTGATTTATTTGCTTAATTTCTTCATCGAGTTGGGCAACAATTGTTTGTAATTGCGTTTCAGTCAGTGTCGCTAAATCAGTAATACGTTGTTGATTTAGCACTTCAATGGCCTGTAACCCCTCTTTATAACGCGTTTCACACTGTATACGTGCTTGGTTAATGCGTTGTTTTAGTGCTTCCAATTGTTGTTTTTCTTCATGGCTTATTAACGCCTTAAGGAAAGTGTGTTGATCACTAAATGGGCTATCGGTAAGTGCTTGAGTAAACAGGGTATTGGCTTGCGTTTGTGCCAGTTTTGTTTTTTCGCTGGCATCTATGAGCGCTTGATAACTTCCATTCATTGACGCGATGGTTTTATCAGTCTCATTGAGTTGTTTACTTAATTGTTCCTGAGCTTGGAAAAGCATGGTTTGTTTGTCATTCAATTTCTGAATGAATTGGTTGATAGTTAGACCTGAAAGCAGTGTTTTTCGTTGTGCTGCTTTTTGCTCTAAATCTAGCTCAATTTGTTTAAGACGATTTCTTTCTTGTTCAATTTGTTGAGTAAGAATATCGAGTTGTTCTAACTCAACTTTTAATGTGGCTTTATTGACTTCAATTTGTTGGCTAAGTGTTTGCGCCATCACTTTTTGGTTGTTGAAGTGCTCACTGCGTTGGCTGATCTCGTTAACCCATTCATCGAATTTATCTTTATCAGGCACATTTAAGTTAAATGGCATAAGAGTGGATTGCCATTTATCTAATTGTATCTGCTTACGCTGTTGAAATTGGTTATATTCTTTTTGGATCTCATCAAGTTGTTGTGTTTGGTTTTTTAAACGCTCTTCAATCAATGACAAATCAGATTGCCATTGGGTAAAGCCTGCTTGTTGCTCGTGTAGTTGATACTTGGTTTGCTGATATTCGCGCTCTAGCGCGGTCATATCGGCCACTATTTTCTGTTGCGTAGCTAATTGCTCCGTTAATTGATTAACAAAGAGCGTAACGGCTTGTTCATTTTGGGCTAACTCAGGTGTGAGTGCTTGCTCACATGTCTTTTGCCATTGATAGTTAAAGGCATCGAGTTGTTCACTGATTTGCTGCTGTTGTTGTAAATTTTCGTTTTGGCGTTGTTTTTGTGTATAAAGTTGTGATTCTAACTGAGTTTGTTGTTGCTTTAATTGGTCGAGTTTATTTGTAAGCTCAATGAGTTGTTGTTGTGTTTCACTGAGGTGAATTGATTGATAATCGTTAACGGCAGGGTGCTCTGTTGCACCGCATAATGGGCAGGGGTTACCCGCTATGAGTTGCTGACGTTCATGCTCTAGGCTAACAATTTTTTGTTCTAATTGTAATTTGTCATTGGTTAGCTTGATGAGTGGCGTCAATTCATTAATGCGTGTTAGGGCAATGCTCAATGTTTTTTGCGTGGTGGTGATATCTTGTTCTAATTCAACATCTTTTTGGATCTGTTTTTGTTTTTGCGTTTGTGCATTAAGGCATTGAGATAATATTAATGGCAATAATTTAGCATGTTGTAAGCGTGCTTGTAGCTGTTCAATGTGTTGGTTGATGGCATTAATGTCATGTTTTTCTTGGTTTTGTTTGTAGCTTTCTTCTTGTTTTTTGAATGTGACGGTGCTGTGTTCTAACTCGAGACGTTTTTGGGATAATTTTTCAGTTTTCTGCTGCTGTTGCCGCTGTAATTGTGTAACTTCATTTGAAATAATTTGTTGTTTTTTATGCAAACTCACTAGTTTATCAGCTAATTCGAATATAAAATGACCTTGTTGTTGCCAGCTGCCGATGTGCGCATTGAGCTCGGCGTCTTTTGGATGTTCTTCTAGAAATAGGTTGTGTTTCTTTAACTCAAGGTGCGCAGTTTGGATCTGACTTTGAGTCTCATTAACTAAGTGTTGCTTTTGCTGAAGAGTTGTGTGTTGTTGTTCAATTTGTTGCGTAATTTCAAACTGTTGTTGTTTCAATTGTGCAATTTGGTTATCCAGAGGCCTGACAGTTTCATCAATCAATTGATGTTGTTGTTTGGCAAAATCAAGATGTTGTTGATACTCGGATTGTGATTTCAACAACTTCTCTTGCAGTGGGGCACGTTCAGCTTGCTGGGTTTGCAAGCTAAGTTTCAGCTGTTGTTGTTTATTTATGTATTCAGTGAGTTGTTGTTGCTGGCGCTCAACGTCCTGCCATAACGGGCGAAGCGACTCCGCAGGGGCGCTATCAGCCAATCTTTTCAACTGAGGCTGTGCGGATTGGAACTCAAGCTCACTTTTTTTGAGTTCATCATCAAGTGATTGCATGCGCTGGGTGAGTTGGTGATATTGTTGCCACCAATTGACGCCTTGTTGGTGGCGAGCCCGCTGTTGCTTGGTTTGAGTCTCTTGTTCAAGTAAATGGTTTTGCTGTACTAATAACTCTTGGTGTTCTGCTTCAGTGAGTAAATTAATGCTTTGTGCCTTTGCCTTTAGCAAATCTAAGTCAATTTTGGCTTGCTTGTGTTGATTAAAAACATAAATTGAAATCTGGCTATAAATTTCGGTGCCTGTAATTTCTTCAAGTAAATCAGCGCGTTCTTTCTCTGAAGCATTTAAAAACGCAGCGAAATCACCTTGGGAGAGTAAAATTGATTTAGTAAAACGCTCATAATCAAGCCCAGTTATTTGTGCTATTAATTCTTTTATCTCTGTGATTTTTACGGTCAATATTTTACCATCAGTAACCGTTGCAAGCTCCGCCTTAGGCTGTTGTAAATTGCCATCAGGCTTTCCTCCTGCTCGTCGTTGGCTCCAAAAGGCGCGATAAGCTTTGCCTTTGACCTCAAACTCCACCTCAGCAAGGCATTCCCCAGTGTGGCGAGTCATCAGTTCATTTTGTGCGTTAGAAATGGTTTTTAAACGCGGTGTTCGATGATAAAGCGCAAGGCAAATCGCATCCAATAAAGTGGTTTTTCCTGCACCAGTGGCACCTGTAATGGCAAATAAGCCATTGCTAACAAATGGCTCCGCAGTGAAATCAATTTTCCACTCACCTCGAAGAGAGTTAATATTTTTTAAACGTAAACTTAGAATCTTCATATTAACTTTCCTTGCTCATTTGTAATGCGTCATAAGATTGTTGAAATAGCTGCACTAGGCGCTGTTCACGCTCAGGATCCTCTAAAGACTCTTGGGCAAGGCGACGTAAAAAAACGTCTTCTACGGTGAGTTCACTTAATGTTTCATTGGCCAAGGTTTGGCTTTGTCCCTGTATTTGCTTACGTGCACGGCGCAGTATCACGACTTCAACAGGGAGATCTTGTGTCAACGCTTCAATACGCTGTTGGATATCAGCGAGGTAATCTTGTGAAGCAACTTCAATATCTAACCAAACAGGTTTATCTCCTAGGTAATCTTTCCATGCTTCTAATTGCTGTTCTATTTGGCTTAAGGAGCCTTTAATGCTTTGCAATGGCTGAATAATAGGGATGTCCAATGGGGTGATTTGAGTCAATTCGCTTCCGGTGAATTCAACAAGGCAGACACTTTTTTGTTGTGCTGTTTCGTCAAAACTCAATGCAATAGGTGAGCCACAGTAGCGAATATTTTCTTGCCCTCCAATCACTTGGGGACGGTGAATATGGCCAAGGGCAATATAGTCAGCAGGGGGAAAAGCCCCAGAAGGAAACGCATCTAACGTACCAATATAAATATCTCGAACGGAGTCCGTTAAGGCTGCACCGACAACCGTTAAATGGCCAGTGGCAATAATTGGAATATCTAGCCCCAATGCGGTTCGCTGTTCTAGCGCGAGTTGGTAGCTGGCTTGGTAATGATCATGAATAGCGGTTTGTAGTGAGCGTTGTTTATCTTCAATATTTTGCCCTGCAATACTGAGCTGGATATCTCGAGGACGTAAAAAAGGGATGGCACAGACGAGACCAATAGGTTGTTCCTGTTTATTTACTAAAGTAATGACATGCGGTTCACTTCCAGACGTAATAACCTGTGTATTCAAATAACTAAGTAGAGCGCTTGATTCATTGAGTACAGAAACCGAGTCGTGATTACCACTTAAAATTACTAGCTGGCAGCCTGTTTTTTGTAAATCAACAATAAATTTATTATACAGTTCACGTGCATAGCTCGGTGGCGAACCGGTATCGAAGATATCACCTGCAACGATGACAGCATCAACTTGGTGTAATTCCACTTGTTCCACAAGCCAGTTTAAGAAATGTTGGTGCTCAGGCGCACGGCTTTTGGTAAAAAAATACTGACCAAGGTGCCAGTCTGAGGTATGAATAATGCGCATGAGTTATCAATTCCTATCATCAATAATGTGCATGAACGTTCGATAATTAAGTATACCCGATCCATATCACTCGTTGAGGGATGTTTGCGACTTTATTACCCATTACTATGTTGCGGAACTATGTCGTCGCGGAACTATGTTGCGGAAATATTTCACTTAAATGACATTTAACCGTTAAAATAAAGATTAATATGAGTTTCACCCATTGATATTCATAATTCTGTCATAAAAGTGACGCATAATGCTTTCACATTTTAAATGTCTTCTTAATTTTACAGGAACAATCATGGCAAGACGCATTCTAGTTGTTGAAGATGAAGCGCCCATCCGAGAAATGGTTTGTTTTGTATTAGAACAGAATGGTTTTCAGCCTATTGAAGCTGATGATTATGACAGTGCGATTGCACAACTCGTTGACCCGCTACCTGACCTCGTACTACTGGATTGGATGATCCCCGGTGGCTCTGGGATCCAAGTCATTAAACATATGAAACGTGATAGCGCAACACGTGACGTTCCTGTCATGATGTTAACTGCACGAGGAGAAGAAGAAGACCGCGTAAAAGGTTTGGAAGTTGGCGCGGATGACTATCTTATTAAACCATTTTCACCGAAGGAATTAATTGCTCGGGTAAAAGCAATCTTACGTCGTATCTCCCCAATGGCGACGGAAGACATTATTGAAATGAATGGGTTAATGTTAGACCCTACCTCTCATCGTGTCACCAGCAATGAAATCCCTATCGATATGGGCCCAACTGAATATAAATTACTCCATTTCTTTATGACTCACCCTGAACGCGTATATAGTAGAGAACAGCTATTGAATTATGTATGGGGTGCCAATGTGTATGTGGAGGATAGAACTGTTGACGTGCATATTCGGCGGCTAAGAAAGGCACTAGAGACGGAAGGCCATGATAAAATGGTACAAACTGTACGTGGTACAGGTTATCGTTTTTCTGTCCGTTACTAAAAACCACAAAGGGAGAGCCATGCGTGCTTGAACGTTTATCGATTAAGCAGCTGATTTGGGGGCTGTTTTTATTTATCTTACCCGCCCTTATCTTATCGGTTTTTATTGGCCACCTAGCGTGGCTATTAGTGATCTCGCTACTTGCTGCACTGATATGGCATGGGTATAACTTGCTCAAGCTTTCTTACTGGTTATGGTTAGATAGAAGTATGCTCCCCCCCGAAGGGCGAGGTGGGTGGGAACCGATATTTTATGGTATCTACCAGATGCAGCAACGTAATCGAAAACGCCGTCGTGAATTAGGCCAGTTAATTAAACGGTTTCGTAGTGGTGCAGAATCACTACCTGATGCCGTCGTAATGATGACAACCGAAGGGAATATCTTTTGGTGTAATCGCCATGCTCAGGCTTTACTCGGCTTCCGTTGGCCTGAAGATAACGGACAGCATATTTTTAATTTATTACGTTACCCAGACTTTAGCCGCTACTTCACCATTAAGCGTTATGACCAAGCGCTAACTATTGAGCTCAATAGTGGTGAAATCGTTGAGTTTCGTATCTTGCCGTATACCGAAGGGCAGTTATTGATGGTTGCGCGGGATGTGACAGAAAAACGTCGTTTGGAAAAGGCGCGTAGGGACTTCTTTGCAAATGTGAGCCACGAATTACGGACGCCTCTTACGGTTATTCAAGGTTATCTTGAGGTGATGGACGACCAAGAAAACGTGACTGCGGTTAATAAGAAAGCACTGCATGTCATGCAAGAACAAACGCACCGTATGGATAACTTAGTTAAACAGCTTTTGCAGTTGTCACGTATCGAAGTTGCTCCTCAAATTAACCTTGATGAGCAAGTGAATATCCCTGTTACTCTCAAAATGATTGAACAAGAAGCACTCAGTTTAAGCCAAGGGCGCCACCAGTTTGAATTTCATGTTGATGAAAAATTGCGTGTCCATGGTAATGAAGAACAATTACGAAGTGCAGTGGCAAATTTAGTCTATAACGCGATTAGCCATACGCCTGAGGGCACAAAAATTTGGGTTGATTGGCAAAGAAGTGGGCAAGGGGCTCGCTTTAGTGTGAGAGATAACGGGCAAGGGATACCTGCAGAGCATATCCCTCGTTTAACGGAACGTTTTTATCGGGTAGATAAAGCGCGCTCTCGCCAAGGCGGTGGAGGTACTGGCCTTGGGTTAGCTATTGTTAAACATGCATTACAACATCATAGCAGCCAATTGGTGGTGACAAGCCAATTAGGTAAAGGTAGTGAGTTTTCATTTACTTTACCGCCAGTGCTAATTGTTGATGATAAAAAACTTAAAAGTGAGTAAATGAATCCACTTTATTAATATAATCAAGGTATTAATGAAGTGGATTATTTCTATTTATCAATGCATTTATGTGTTTCATTCAAAATATATATATTTAATGCTGATAATTGCCATCATGTTAATTATATGCTCTGTTAAATAATCAATTATAATCACCAGAAAAAGATGAGTTGTTCATTTTTCGAGCAAAGCATATAACGAGTATTGGGATTTTACTGAAAGTAATCACTAGTTCTGAAAATTAGTTTAGTTATTTATTCTTGTTTTTCGGTTTGCTATTGCCTTTTTGCCCTATAAAAGTTCTACTTGTTGTCAGTTATTGGCGAATTTTTCTGTTTTTTGACTTTTCATTTCGTATGATGCAAGCAAATATACTTTTTTATATTGTTAACAGTATGTTTATCAGAATTCTATCTCGCTATATATATTTCAAAGGGTTGCTAAGTGTAAACCCATAATTTTCTATTTTGTCACTTAAAAATAACATAATATGGCTCATCGTTTATCATCAAGAGATATCATCGCATTAGGCTTTATGACTTTTGCGTTATTCGTCGGGGCAGGGAACATTATCTTTCCCCCTATGGTTGGTTTGCAGGCAGGGGAACAAGTTTGGACTGCCGCACTAGGTTTTTTGGTTACTGGTGTGGGTCTACCTGTTTTAACGGTTATTGCGCTGGCTAAAGTAGGTGGGGGCATTGAAGCGCTCAGCACGCCTGTCGGCAAAACAGCAGGGTTACTACTAGCGGTTGTTGCTTATTTGTCTGTAGGGCCGCTATTTGCCACACCAAGAACGGCAACTGTGTCCTATAAAGTCGGCATCGCACCTTTATTCGGTGGTGAGTCCGATTTGCTGTTACTGATCTACAGCGTGGTTTACTTCGTTCTCGTTATCGGTATTTCATTATACCCAGGAAAATTGCTCGATAGCGTTGGGCACATTTTAGCGCCTGTAAAAATGTTAGCTCTGGCTATTTTGGGTATTGCGGCTGTTATGTGGCCAGCGGGGGACCCGATCCCTTCTACAATAGAATACCGTGAGATGGCTTTCTCGAACGGCTTTATCAATGGTTACCTGACAATGGATACCCTCGGTGCGATGGTATTTGGTATCGTTATTGTTAATGCTGCGCGTTCAAGGGGTATCGAAAATTCTTCATTATTAACCCGTTATACTATGTGGGCAGGGTTAATTGCAGGGGTATTATTAACGCTGGTCTATTTGTCACTGTTTAAGTTAGGTGAGAATAGTGGTTCGTTAATTCCAAACCCTGCGGATGGCGCTGATATTTTACATACCTATGTCCAATATACTTTTGGTAATTATGGTAGCTTCTT
Organism: Providencia sp. M-27; assembly: GCF_011077905.1. Classification (NCBI taxonomy): domain Bacteria; kingdom Pseudomonadati; phylum Pseudomonadota; class Gammaproteobacteria; order Enterobacterales; family Morganellaceae; genus Providencia; species Providencia sp. M-27. The sequence goes on from NZ_JAALBT010000007.1 coordinate 140,299, forward strand.
CCTTGCGGTATTAATCTTTGTTGCTTGTATGGTAACGGCTGTAGGCTTAACGTGTGCTTGTGCAGAGTTCTTTAGCCGCTATGTACCGATCTCTTACCGTAAACTGGTGCTGATCCTGGGTGTGTTCTCTATGGTGATCTCAAACTTAGGTTTAAGTAAGCTAATCGCCTTCTCATTACCGGTGCTAGTTTCAATTTATCCACCTTGTATCGTATTAATTTTATTAAGCTTTACTTTGAAGTGGTGGAAAAACCCTACGATAGTGATTGCACCGACAATGTTAGTCAGTTTTGTGGTTGGTTTAATTGGTGCGGTAAAAGCGTCAGATCATCTTAAAGGTTATATCCCTGAATGGATGACCGCAATGCCACTGTATAAACAAGATTTAGTCTGGGTATTACCCACTATTGTTGTGATGGTTATTGCGATTTTATGCGATAAGTTTGTGGCACCCGCTGCGCAGCATAAACAAGTATAGTAATTTCAATTATTGAATCGAAGGGCCGCTAATGTTAGCGGCCTTTTTTTGTGTAACCAGAGCGGTTACATAACTCGTTTTGAATGGGGCTAATGATATTTTTTTGTTGAAGTTAGTACGGAGTACTAGTAGATTGGATAGGAAATGCGCAAGGAGGTGCAAATGAATTATTTAGAGTTTGTTGAAACTAGAATTTTTAGTCAGCAACGTAAACTAATTATGGAAGATAATGAATTTCAATTATTTCAGGCCTTCTTATTAGAAAACTATGAGTATGGTGACGTAATAAGCCGCTCTGGAGGATGTAGAAAAATACGTTGGAGAGCCTTAAATAAAGGAAAACGTGGTGGTGTTAGGGTTATCTATTATAACAGAACCATGAGCGGTAGGTTGTATTTGCTTACGATTTATACTAAGAACGCAAAGGAAGATTTGAATGAACAAGAAAAAGCGATTTTACGAGCAATCATTCAAAAGCTTGCTTAATGGTTAAATATACTCGTAATCTTTCAAGTTGCAGCGGTGTTGATTACGCTCAGATAGCCGAGTCACATAGTTTATCTATGCTTTCCGTCTATCTTCCTTTATCACCTAACTGCCGCTCGAATTATTTAAAATATAGAATTGAATGAGTTATGTAATAAGGATAATGGTATGGGAAAAAAGCTTTTTGACGATTTAGTGAGTAGCTTAGAAGAGATGGTTGCTATCGAGAAAGGTGAATTAGTTCCTGCTAGTGAAAATATTCATCGCTTCGAACTACCAGATGTTAAAGCTATTCGTAAACACTCTGGTATGAAACAACAAGAGTTTGCAGAAGCGATAGGTTCTAGTGTTGATTTGGTCCGTAGCTGGGAACAACAACGTCGGTTTCCATCAGGAATAGCCCTCAAATTGTTGTATCTTTTAGAAAAGAAACCAAGCCTGATTAATGAGTTGAGGGCCATTCATATTTAATCCAACCCCATCAGTGAAGGGGTTGGATCCTTCGACAGCGATTAATCAACCCCAACTGCACTACCTGCTGGACGGCGTACATCGTTAGAGCCATAAATAAAGCCTTCGCGTACTTTTCCAGATACAGCTGAATCATTACCAGATGATTTAGCACTGACGCCCGCGCCTTCTGGGATCGCGACCATAATCAATTCAGCGGCACCCCATGGTGTTTGTTCAACCATCTTGTATCCCATTTTGTCCAGCAGCGCTAAGGTGTCTTTAGAAACGCCTCTTTGCTCATAATAAACCTCATCAGGGAGCCACTGGTGGTGAATGCGTGGTGCATTAACCGCTTCTTGTGGCGGCATACCATGGTCGATAATATTTAAAGCGGTTTGCAGCGTAATTGAAATAATCCGTGAGCCTCCCGGTGAACCGAGAACTAAAAATACCTTGCCATCTTTCGTCACGATAGTCGGGCTCATGGAGGATAATGGGCGTTTACCCGGTGCAATAGAGTTGCGTTCCCCTTGTACTAAGCCATATAAATTCTTCTCGCCGACTTTCGTGGTGAAATCATCCATTTCATCGTTTAAGAAGAACCCTGTCCCCGGAGGGATAACGACGGAACCAAACCGGCCATTAATCGTGTAAGTCGTTGAAACAGCATTTCCTTTTTCATCTACTACAGAGTAATGCGTTGTCTCTGGTTTTTCGTGTGGCCCTATTCCCGGTTGAACTTGGGTTGATGGCGTTGCTTGATTGGGTTTGATTTCTTTACGTAACTCTTCCGCATAGGCTTTACTCAGTAATTTTTCCGTCGGGTTATTGACAAATTTAGGGTCACCTAAGAAGGTATTTCTATCCATGTAAGCATGGCGCATTGCTTCTGTAAGAGTATGAATATAGTCCGCAGAGTTAAAGCCCATTTCTTTGAGGTCATACCCTTCTAAGATATTAAGCGTTTGGCAGATAGTTACCCCGCCTGAACTAGGAGGTGGCGCTGAAATAAATTGATATCCTCTATAGGTGCAGCTCACTGGCGCTGTATCTGTGATGGTAAAATCCGCAAAATCTTTTGCTGTCAAAATCCCGCCATTTTTCTTGGACGCTTCTTCAACAATTTTGGGGATTTCTCCTTCATAAAAGGCAGATGGGCCATTTTTGGCAATTTTTTCTAGTGTGTTAGCTAAATCGGTTTGGACTAATAAGTCGCCTGGTTGGAAGGCACTGCCATCTGGTTTTAAGAAGATACGCGCGACTTCTGGGTCTTGTTTAAAACGTTCTGTTGTGGTGTCGAGAACATCGGTATCTGCACGGGTTAGAGTAAAACCTTCCCTTGCTAATTTGATAGCAGGAGCCATCACCTGCTGGCGGCTCATCGTACCATATTTTTCTAAGGCATAATCGAGGCCTTTGACTGTTCCGGGTACGCCAGATGCGAGGTAGCCATACAAGCTGGCATCTTTGATAAGCTGACCATCTTTATCTAGATACATATCTGCGCTAGCGGCACCGGGGGCAGTTTCTCTAAAGTTGATGAATAAATCTTTGCCATCGGCTAGGTGAATGGTCATAAAGCCACCACCACCGATATTGCCACAACAAGGGTTAACAACCGCTTGTGCATACCCTACCGCAACCGCTGCATCAATGGCATTGCCGCCTGACTTTAGAATATCCGCTCCAATTTGTGATGCTAAGTGTTGGGAAGAAACAACCATGCCTTTTTTCGCTTCAACCGCAGGTTCGGAGGCGGCATATAGTTGACTGGTAAGGAATAAGGAAAGAAGTAGAACCGCAGGGCGTAATGATGTTTTTATCATTCGTATCTCCCAGTTAAAGTTAATTGAGGTGTTCTATTGCACAAATATTCAATGTGAATAATTTGTTAATTATTTGTGTTTTTAATGTATAGCACACAATAATACAAAACATTGAGTATTTGAGTTAAGAATTGTTAACTGAGTGGAATAATTGCGAGTAGGAAGAGAAAAGATAGACTTGGTTCACAAAAAGTAAAAAGCGGGCTTAATGCCCGCTTTTCAAAAACTCGCGTAACGAATTACAGTTTTGCAGAGTTTTTAGTCAGGTAGTCAGCAACGCCTTTTGGAGATGCATTCATACCTTCTTGGCCTTTTTCCCACTGAGCTGGGCAAACATCACCGTGCTCTTCGTGGAATTGCAGCGCGTCAACCATACGCAGCATTTCGTCAATGTTACGGCCTAATGGCAGGTCATTAACGACTTGGTGACGGACAACGCCGTTTTTGTCAACGAGGAAAGAACCACGCAGTGCAACGCCTGCATCTGGGTGTTCGATACCGTAAGCTTTGATGATTTCACGTTTGATATCAGCAACCATTGGGTATTTAACTTCACCAATACCGCCGTTATCGACAGGTGTTTTACGCCATGCGTTATGAACAAACTCAGAGTCAAAAGAAACACCAACAACTTCTACGCCACGTTTTTTGAATTCTTCGTAGCGGTGGTCGAATGCGATCAGTTCTGACGGACAAACGAAAGTAAAGTCCATTGGCCAGAAGAAGATCACAGCTGGACGGCCGTTCAGGTGGGTTTTCAGGTTGAAGTTATCAACAATTTCACCATTACCTAAAACAGCTGCAGCAGTAAAGTCAGGGGCTTGACGTGTTACCAGAACCATAATTTACTCCTATGAGTTTGAATTAAAGTTTTTTGTCCTGTCTATTTATCACCGATGATTTAATCACTGATAAATAATGTGGACATAGACTTCTAAAAGAATAGAAAAATATCTTTTGATAATAAAGACATTTAAACCGATTATTGTGATAGGTTTTGACTATCAATAATACTGGTTTATCAAATTAATATCAATAAGATAGTTTTATTCCACTAAAGTGCAAGCTTTAATTTATTCCTTTGTGTTAATTGTGACACTCTGTACAAAAAAATGTTGCAGCGCATTGGCCATCATTTGTGGGTAAAATTGAAAAAAAATATTTTCCAACGCATCATACTGCAATAAAAAGTCGTTAAATGAACCACTTAACGCACTGAGCTTGGGGCGCCGTTTTGCCATTCCATTGAGTGATTTTCCAATATAATTCTTATCTGCGTAGTGTATCAGCCACTGTTGGGGCCAAAGATATTCATTTAGCTCCTGAAACTTTTCAGGGGTATGACAAAGCTGAGGCTCAATTATTTTTCGGCAGTCCCGTACAAAGTCCGCTAGCGGTATTGATGGCTCAATAGTTGACCAATGCAAAGATAAAAAATGGTCCCAAACTAAATCTAATGTAATAGGAGCGACCCGACGGTATTCCTCGCGAAACAGTAGTTTAGCTTCTTTGACTAAAGGGTGGGTATCTGTAATGCGGTCGACGGCTCGATGCATAAAGATACCAGAGACAATGTCGGATGAATAAAGGCCCGTAGGGTTACCGCGGACGTAGTCAGCCATGATGTTGCCGAGCAAGGAGCTGTCAGCGAGGTGGGCCAGGTGGAGGTGAGCTAGGTAATTCATCCTTCTATGATATACCCGATGCCTTTCAAATTATAGCCGTGTTAGCTGCACAAACCGACCCTAGTCACATACTGATGTATGCTCCTAGGGATCAATTTGCTTGCTGCCTTGCTCTAATTCGAAATTCATGGGGTATATTTATTTAGTAGAAAAAGAAAAAGAAAAAAGACGGAAGTTAATGTGTCATAAAAGTTGAGTAAAATTGAAATAATTCATTCTTTGAATGGATAAATAGCGTACAGAATTTTTTACTAACAAAATATTTGTTAAATAATGGTGTTTTTTTGTGCGATTTTGCGCTTATTTCTTGCGCCAAAGTCGGTGCGGCACTAGACTAGTCGCCTGTTTTTTTAGATTGATGTCAATACAATGCGTGTTTCTGATTTTACTTTTGAATTACCTGAAGAACTAATTGCCCATTATCCACAGGCTGAGCGTAGCGCTTGCCGCTTATTAAGCTTAGATGGTGGCTCAGGGCAGCTCACGCATGGTGTTTTTACCGATATTCTAGAAAAATTGGAGCGCGGTGACTTGCTGGTGTTCAATAACACTCGCGTGATCCCTGCACGGTTATTTGGGCGTAAAGTTAGCGGCGGTAAAATTGAAGTTTTGATTGAGCGTATGTTGGATGAACACCGCGTACTTGCTCATGTTAGGGCATCAAAAGCACCAAAAGAAGGGGCTGAATTACTGCTAGGCGAAGATGAAAGCGTGAAGGCAACGATGGTTGCACGTCATGGTGCATTGTTTGAACTACGTTTCGACGATGAACGTGATGTATTAAGCATTCTAAACCAAATTGGTCATATGCCTCTGCCGCCTTATATCGATCGCCCTGATGAAGAGTCAGATAAAGAACTTTATCAAACCGTGTATAGCGAAAAACCGGGTGCTGTGGCAGCACCAACGGCAGGCTTGCACTTTGATGAACCGTTACTTGAAGCATTGCGCCAAAAAGGCGTAGAAATGGCGTTTGTGACATTGCATGTGGGAGCCGGTACTTTTCAACCTGTGCGTGTTGATACTATCGAAGATCACATTATGCATTCGGAATATGCAGAAGTGCCACAAGAGGTCGTAGACGCTGTTTTAGCCTGTAAAGCACGAGGCAATCGCGTTATTGCTGTTGGAACGACGTCTGTTCGGTCGCTAGAAAGTGCCGCAAAAGTGAGCCAAGGTGCTTTAATTGCTCCATTTTTTGATGATACCCAAATCTTTATTTACCCTGGGTATGAATATCAGGTGATAGATGCGCTAATCACCAACTTCCACTTACCTGAATCTACATTAATTATGTTGGTTTCTGCGTTTGCTGGATACAAAAACACCATGAATGCGTATAAAGAAGCGGTGGAACAAAAATACCGTTTCTTTAGTTACGGTGATGCGATGTTCATCACGCCGAATGCGCATGCCAGTTCCGAGAAAATTGGTGAGTAATCAGTTTTAAGCGGTGGCAGCAGCTGCTTGCTTAGCAAATTAATATTATCGATAGCAACAGACTGTTTTTCTGCTGCTAGGAGGCAAATGTGAAATACGAATTACAGACGACCGATGGCAATGCACGCCGTGGTCGCTTAGTGTTTGAGCGCGGCGTGGTGGAAACCCCTGCATTTATGCCAGTAGGAACCTACGGTACGGTTAAAGGCATGACTCCCGAAGAAGTCAAAGAGACTGGCGCGCAAATCTTATTGGGGAATACTTTCCACCTGTGGTTACGCCCAGGTCAAGAAATCATGAAGTTACATGGCGACCTCCATGACTTTATGCAATGGCAAGGCCCAATTTTGACCGACTCAGGTGGTTTTCAGGTCTTTAGCCTTGGTGCGATGCGCAAAATTAAAGAAGAAGGTGTGCACTTCCGTAACCCTATCAACGGTGAAAAGGTCTTCTTAAGCCCTGAAAAGTCGATGGAAATCCAGTATGACCTCGGCTCAGACATTGTCATGATTTTTGACGAATGTACGCCATACCCTGCGGATTGGGACTATGCAAAGACATCAATGGAAATGTCGCTGCGTTGGGCTGCACGTAGCCGTCAACGTTTTGACGAACTGAACAACAAAAATGCACTGTTTGGTATCATTCAAGGCAGTGTTTACGAAGATTTACGTGATATTTCAGTTAAGGGGCTGGTGGAAATCGGCTTTGATGGGTACGCTGTAGGCGGCTTAGCCGTAGGCGAACCGAAAGAAGATATGCACCGTATTTTAGAACATGTTTGCCCGCAAATTCCGGCAGAAAAACCACGCTATTTAATGGGCGTAGGAAAACCGGAAGACTTAGTGGAAGGTGTTCGCCGCGGTATTGATATGTTCGATTGCGTGATGCCAACGCGAAATGCACGAAATGGACATTTATTTGTGACAAATGGCGTGGTAAAAATTCGTAATGCTAAGTATAAATCAGACACATCAACACTGGATGCTGATTGTGACTGCTATACTTGTCGTCATTATAGCCGTGCTTACCTGCATCACCTTGATAGATGTAATGAAATTCTTGGTGCAAGGCTCAATACCATTCATAATTTACGTTATTACCAACGCTTGATGGCCGGTATTCGCCAAGCCATTGAAAATGGGAATTTTGAAGAGTTTGCTAAAGATTTTTACCAAAAGATTGGTAAACCCGAACCTTCATTAAATATCGAGTGAATTTAAGTGCGAAATGCCACTAATCTGTGTAGCATATCAAACTTAGCTTTTTTGTATGTAAAATTGCTTTCAATAAAACAATGAGGAAAGTTGAATGAGTTTTTTTATTTCTGAAGCAGCGGCATCAGCAGGTGCACCAGCGCAAGGTAGTCCATACACGATGGTTATCATGCTTGTTGTTTTCGCGCTGATCTTCTATTTCATGATTTTGCGTCCACAGCAAAAACGTGCGAAAGAACACCGTAAATTGATGGAATCTATCACTAAAGGTGATGAAGTTTTAACAACTGGTGGTTTAATCGGACGTGTAACTAAAGTGTCTGAAACCGGTTATGTGGTTCTTGAGCTGAGTGAGAACACAGAAGTAACCATCAAACGTGATTTCGTTGCTGCTGTTTTACCTAAAGGCACAATGAAAGCAATTTAATTCTGATTCTCCCGAAGGGAACTGCCGTGCTAAACCGTTATCCTTTGTGGAAGTATCTGATGTTGATCTGTGCGATCCTCATCGGTTTGCTTTATGCGCTTCCAAACCTATATGGTGAGGATCCGGCTGTTCAGATCACTGGCGTGCGGGGAACCGCCGCCAATGAACAAACGCTGATCCAAGTCCAAAAATCGTTAAAAGACGATAAAATTGAGAGTAAATCTATCTCTCTAGAAAATGGGGCGATTTTAGCCCGATTCAACAACTCTGATGTTCAGTTACGTGCGCGTGAAGTGATCATGAATGCACTGGGTGACCAGTATGTTGTTGCATTAAACCTTGCACCTGCAACGCCTAAGTGGCTTGAAGCTGTCGGTGGTGAACCGATGAAGCTTGGTCTTGATCTGCGTGGTGGGGTTCACTTCCTGATGGAAGTTGATATGGACACTGCATTAGGTAAATTGCAGGAACAAAACATGGATGGTTTGCGTAATGACCTGCGTCAAGAAGGCATTGCGTACTCTTCTATTCGTAAAGGCAATGATTACAGCGTGGAAGTTCGCTTCCGTAACGCGGATGATCGTAGCCAAGCTGAAAAAGCATTGTCTCGTAAATACCCAGACTTAGTCTTTAGTGATGGCAGCGATAACACTATGATTGCTGTTATGACCGACGAGCGCTTACGTGAAGCACGTAACTATGCTGTTTCTCAGAACATTACTATTATTCGCAACCGTGTAAACCAATTAGGTGTTGCGGAGCCACTTGTTCAACGCCAAGGTGCTGACCGAATTGTCGTTGAATTACCGGGTATTCAAGATACCGCTCGCGCAAAAGAAATTTTAGGTGCGACAGCGACATTAGAATTCCGTTTGGTGAATACTTCAGTCGATTCTTCAGCAGCAGAAAGTGGCCGTGTACCAGGTGACTCAGAAGTTAAATATGACCGTGAAGGCATGCCTTACGTGTTATATAAGCGTGTGATCTTAACGGGTGACCATATTACCGATTCAACCTCTGAAGCGGATGAAAATGGTCAACCACAAGTGAGTATCAGCCTAGATAGTGCTGGTGGCTCTATCATGTCTGACTTTACGCGTGATAACCAAGACAAGCTGATGGCAACGCTGTTTGTTGAATACAAAGACAGTGGCAAAAAAGACGCAACAGGCCGTTCAATTTTGGTGAAAGATGAAAAAGTCATCAATGCGGCACGTATTTCTGCGCGTTTTGGTAGTAAATTCCGTATTACCGGTATTACTAACGGCACTGAAGCTCGCCAGCTTTCATTACTGTTACGTGCGGGTGCGTTGATTGCACCAATCCAAATTGTTGAAGAACGAACCATTGGTCCAACACTGGGTATGCAAAATATCGAGCAAGGGCTAAAAGCTTGTATCGCAGGTCTGTTAGCTTCTATCCTATTTATGATTATTTACTATCGTAAATTTGGTTTGATTGCGAGTAGTGCGCTGTTGGCAAACTTGGTGTTAATTGTTGGTGTAATGTCCTTATTACCGGGCGCGACACTCACCATGCCAGGTATAGCCGGTATCGTGTTAACCCTTGCGGTTGCCGTCGATGCGAACGTTCTTATCAATGAACGGATAAAAGAAGAGCTGCGAAATGGGCGGTCTGTCCAGCAAGCGATTCATGAAGGCTATAAAGGCGCCTTCTCAAGTATTACAGACGCAAACTTAACGACACTTATCACTGCGATTATTCTTTATGCAGTGGGTACTGGGTCGATTAAAGGCTTTGCGATTACGACAGCGATTGGTGTCGCAACCTCTATGTTTACAGCTATCGTCGGTACACGTGCTATCGTGAACCTGCTTTACGGCGGTAAACGTATTAACAAGCTGTCAATTTAAGGAGCACGTTGTGGCACAGGATTATACTGTTGAACAATTGAACTATGGTCGTAAAGTCTATGACTTTATGCGCTGGGACAACGTTGCCTTTAGTATTTCTATCGTATTACTGATTGCTTCTTTTGTGATTATTGGCGTCAAAGGTTTTAACTGGGGCTTAGATTTCACTGGTGGTACGGTCATTGAAATCAACTTAAGTCAGCCAGCTGATTTGGATAAAATTCGTGATAGCTTGTCTAACTCGAACCATAAAGATCCATTAATCCAAAACTTTGGTAGCAGCCGCGACATCATGATCCGCATTCCGCCAATTGAAGGCACTGCGGGTCAAGAAGTTGGGAAAGAAATTATCACAATCATCAACCAGAGTGTAGATGATAAAGCAACCGTTAAGCGTATTGAATTCGTTGGGCCGAGTGTCGGTGCTGAGTTGGCGCAAACAGGGGCTTTGGCTCTGTTAACTGCGTTGATTTGTATCTTGATTTATGTCGGCTTCCGTTTTGAATGGCGCTTAGCTGCGGGTGCGGTATTGTCACTCGCGCATGACGTGGTAATTACTTTAGGAATTCTGTCTCTGTTCCATATTGAGATAGATATGACTATCGTGGCATCATTGATGTCGGTTATCGGTTACTCACTGAACGACAGTATCGTTGTATCAGACCGTATCCGTGAGAACTTCCGTAAAATTCGCCGTGGTACACCATATGAAATCATGAACGTCTCTTTGACGCAAACATTGAGCCGTACCATCATGACATCAGCCACCACATTATTAGTGGTTCTGATGCTGTACCTATTTGGCGGTGCAATGCTGGAAGGCTTCTCATTGGTTATGTTAATCGGTGTAACTATCGGTACTATCTCATCTATTTATGTGGCTTCTGCATTAGCACTGAAGATGGGTATGAAACGTGAACACTTGATGCAAGCGAAAGTCGAAAAAGAAGGCGCAGACCAAGAGTCATTACTGCCTTAGTTTTAAAAACGATGAATAACTAAGTCAATTAGCACTCAAAATAGTTCGTGTTGTGAGTAGGCAGCAAGTGAACGATATCCCTAGGAGCATACAAAAGTATGTGACTAGGGTTAATAAGCGATGCCAACACCCCTACAACGCGAAATATGAAGAGCAGCAAGAGCACCCTAGGAGACATCTTCTAGGGTGTTTTTTCTTGCATAGTAGGGTAAACTACCTCCCCCTAAATAGATTCAGGAAACGCTATGCACTGCCCATTCTGCTCAGCTGTAGATACGAAAGTTATTGACTCGCGTCTGGTCGGTGAAGGGTCCCAAGTCCGTAGACGCCGCCAATGTTTACTTTGTCATGAGCGCTTCACAACCTTTGAAGTTGCTGAACTGGTCATGCCTAGGGTCATTAAAAGCGATGATATCCGCGAACCTTTTGATGAAGAAAAGCTTAATCGGGGTATGCAAAAGGCATTAGAAAAACGACCTGTAAGTTCTGATGCCATTGAACAAGCTATTATTTCGATTAAATCCCAGCTTCGGGCAACCGGGGAACGTGAAGTTCCGTCGAAATTAATTGGCAGTTTGGTTATGGATGAGCTGAAAAAGCTCGATAAAGTTGCCTATATCCGTTTTGCTTCTGTTTATCGCAGTTTTGAAGATGTGCGTGAGTTTGGCGAAGAAATCGCTAAATTACAGGATTAACGCCAATGATTGAACAAGACAACATTTATATGGCTCGTGCCTTTGAATTGGCACGAAAAGGGCGTTTTACCACATCACCTAATCCAAATGTTGGGTGCGTGATTGTGCGTGATGGTGTCATTGTTGGTGAGGGGTATCACCAAAAAGCAGGTGAACCCCATGCTGAGGTTCACGCATTAAGAATGGCCGGTGATAAAGCGCAAGGGGCAACAGCTTATGTCACCCTTGAGCCTTGTAGCCATCACGGCCGTACCCCGCCTTGCGCAGAAGCGCTGATCAATGCAGGTGTAAGCCGAGTCGTCGCTGCCATGCAAGACCCAAACCCTCAAGTTGCGGGCCGCGGTTTGTATATGTTGTCGCAAGCAGGAATTGAAACGCGCAGTAATGTTTTATTAGATGATGCAGAAGCGGCTAACCGCGGCTTCTTAAAACGTATGCGTACTGGCTTTCCCTATATTCAATTAAAACTCGCCGCTTCACTAGATGGCAAAACCGCCCTTGGAACTGGGGAAAGTAAATGGATCACCAGCCCCGCAGCTCGCAAAGATGTGCAAGCTCTTCGAGCCGAGGCTAGTGCTATCTTAAGTACCAGCAGCACCGTGGTTGCCGATGACCCTTCTTTAACGGTACGTTGGAAAGAATTACCTAGTAATATTCAGCAAATTTACCCTGAAGAACAAGTCCGTCAACCCATCCGTATTGTGCTAGATAACCACAATCGAGTGACTTCTGAGCATCGTGTCACTCAATTAGATGGCGAATGTTGGTTAGTGCGTTCAAACCCAGATGAAAATGCAGTATGGCAGGGGCAAGTTGAGCAAATCGCTATTCCTGCAGATGAAAACGGCACTGACCTCGTCATTTTGATGATGCAACTGGCTAAACGTAATGTGAATAGCATTTGGGTTGAGGCAGGGGCAAAACTTGCAGGCTCATTGCTTAAGTTAGGTTTAGTGGATGAGCTGATTGTCTATATTGCGCCTAAATTATTAGGAAATAGCGCTCGAGGCCTAGTGGACTTCCCACCGCTTAATGCCCTTATTGATGCGCCAAAGTTTGAATTTACAGAAGTGACGCAAGTTGGGCCAGACCTACGTGTCAGGCTTCGTCCCGTATGGTAAGTGGTTTTTTTGAAAATCATACGTACGATACACGAAAGAATGTGATAAAATCCGCGCCCCGCGGGTTATAATTAATATTAGAGGAAGGCTATGAACGTAATTAAAGGTGTTGTTGCTGCGCCACAAGCGCGTGTTGCTATCGCTATCGCTCGTTTTAACAACTTTATTAATGATAGTCTGCTGGAAGGTGCTGTTGATGCGTTAGAACGCATTGGTCAGGTTTCAAATGACAACATTACAATTGTGTGGGTTCCAGGCGCTTATGAGCTGCCGTTGACCACAAAAGCATTAGTTGAAACGAATAAATACGATGCAGTCATTGCATTAGGTACGGTTATTCGTGGCGGTACCGCTCACTTTGAATATGTTGCAGGTGAATGTAGCTCCGGCCTATCCCATGTCGCGATGAACAGTGAAGTGCCAGTGACTTTTGGTGTGTTAACCACTGAAAATATCGAACAAGCCATTGAACGTGCGGGTACTAAAGCAGGTAATAAAGGTGCTGAAGCTGCACTGACAGCACTGGAAATGATTAATGTAATTAAGGCCATCAAAGGCAAATAATACACAATTAGCTCTATGTTGCCGTTTTTTCGCCACAATGGTGTAGATAACGCAATGCAACAAGTGTTTTTTGTGTACAGTTTTTAAATTTAAGGGGAATCTTGTGAAACCTGCTGCTCGTCGCCGCGCTCGTGAGTGTGCTGTACAGGCCATTTATTCATGGCAATTATCTGGCAATCCAATTGCTGAAGTCGAATATGAGTTTATTGCTGAACAGGACATGTCAGACGTTGACGTAAACTATTTTCGTGAACTGTTATCAGGTGTTGCGACCAACGCGACAAAACTTGATCAACTGATGGCGCCTTATTTATCTCGTCAGCTCGAAGAGTTAGGGCAGGTAGAAAAAGCGATTTTACGTGTCTCCATGTTTGAATTAAGTTTCCGTGAAGATGTACCTTATAAAGTTGCAATCAATGAAGGTATTGAATTAGCGAAAGTTTTTGGCGCAGAAGATAGCCATAAATTCGTTAACGGTGTATTAGATAAAGCTGCACCTGCGGTTCGCCGTAAAAAATAATAATACCAGGGTTCCCTCCTGTTGCACTACGGTAATGAATAGGTAGGCTGGGTTCCAGTCTACCTTTGTGTTTATATGCTCGCGATATTTCAATGATAGGTGAGCGAAAAATAATTGTGGCCAATTAGATACGTTATTTAGGTTAGCAATTATGCATTATTTACCTATTATTGAATTATTAGGGTGTAAATTATTTGCTTCGTCTCAAACGAAAATAGATATAGCGAAAACGGAAAATCTACCATGTCATATGGCGAATTTGACCTCATCGCGCGTTATTTTAACCGTCAAACCACTAACCGACGTGATGTTAATATCGGTATTGGGGATGACTGTGCGTTGATGACCATTCCAGAAAAACAGCAACTTGCTGTAAGCACTGACACTCTTGTTTCTGGTATTCACTTCCTACCAACCATTTCACCAGCTGATCTTGCTTATAAATCATTAGCCTCTAATTTAAGTGACCTTGCGGCGATGGGGGCGGATCCTGCATGGGTTTCTTTAGCAATTACATTGCCTTGCGTTGATTGTGATTGGTTGCAATCCTTTAGTGATAGTTTGTTTGAACAGCTTAACTATTATGGAATGCAATTGATTGGTGGTGATACAACACGCGGACCAATGAGTTTAACCTACACGGTTCATGGCTTAGTACCGAATGGTAAGGCGATGTCTCGCGCAGGGGCGCGCAATGGTGATTGGATTTATGTCACGGGTACTCTAGGTGATAGCGCAGCTGGCTTAGCTATTTTGCAAGATAAGCTGAATGTTAAAAATGTAGAACATCAAGAATGGCTAATTGCGCGTCATTTACGTCCGCAGCCACGTATTTTACAAGGCCAAGCGTTGAGAAACCTTGCTTCTTCAGCAATTGATATTTCGGATGGTTTAGTTTCTGATCTTAACCATATCTTGAAAGCGAGTGGTTGTAGCGCACGCATTAATTTAGATGCATTGCCTCAATCAGAAGCGTTGAAACAAAGTTGTAGTATTGAGCAAGGGCGTTTATGGTCTTTGAGTGGTGGTGAAGATTACGAACTCTGTTTTACCGTTCCTGAAATTAATCGTGGGGCGTTAGAGATGGCATTAGCGCATACGGGATCAGGCTTTACGTGTATCGGGCAAATTAAGCCGCAGTCTGAAGGAATTAGCTACTTTTGCAATAACCAAGAAGTTGATGTAAACCTAAAAGGTTTCGATCATTTTGTTTCGGAAGGTGCATAGAATGGCAAGTCGCCAAGAAAAAGCAGAAGCAAAAAAACGGCTAAATATGCATAATCCTTGGCACTTATTGGCTACGGGGTTTGGTAGTGGCCTTTCGCCTATTGTGCCTGGCACAATGGGCTCTCTTGCTGCGATACCTTTTTGGTTATTAATGGCAAATATGCCAATTTGGAGTGTGTGGGTACTCATTGTTGTGGGTTTTTGGATTGGTTGCCTAATTTGCCAGCGCACTTCCGACGATATGAAAATTCATGACCATGGCAGTATTGTTTGGGATGAATTTATCGGGATGTGGATTACGCTAATGGCGATCCCTGTTGTTGATTATGAGTGGGTCATCACCGCATTCTTTATTTTCCGCATTTATGACATGTGGAAGCCATGGCCGATACGGTTTTTTGACCGAAAAGTCAGCGGCGGTTTTGGTATTATGATTGATGATATTATTGCCGCGATTTTTGCCTATGTGACTATTTGGTTGCTGGTTTGGTATGAGATCATGCCATTCTCAACCAACTAAATACGCGTCATATTTTGCGCTGTGGCGTTGTTGGCCGCGTTCATTCGCCCTAGTCACATACTTTTGTATGCTCCTAGGGTCTTATTCACTTGCCGCCTAGCCACAACCCAAACTATTTAGCGTATTGGTATTTATCGTATTTCAAACTAAATACGCGTCATATTTTGGCTGTGGCGTTGTTGGCCGCGTTCATTCGCCCTAGCCACATACTTTTGTATGCTCCTAGGGTCTTATTCACTTGCCACCTAGCCACAACTCAAACTATTTAGCGTATTGGATATAATTGCTCATCGTAGTAACTTCTCTTGCTTCTCTTACTTCTTTCCACGCCGAATACCCATCACTGAGGTTTGCGCTAAGGTTAAGCCTTTGGTTTCGGGGGCAAATAGAACTGAGACAATCAACCCTATAAGTGAAACACCCGCTCCCATCAGCACTACCGAACTGACGCCGTATTTAGTGATAAATAGCGGTAGTGCCCATGTTGAAAAAATGGTTCCAATCCTGCTGATGGACATAATTACCCCAACGGCAGAGGCACGGATATCTGTTGGGAATAGTTCATTAGGATAGAGCCATTGTAAAATACCGGGGCCGCCTGAAAAGAATGCGTAAATGCCAAACATAATAATCACAAGGCAAATACCGAGGTTTGAGAATAGCCCAAGTATCGCCAGTGCAAGAGTCATAATGGCAAAACTACCAATCAATAGTGGCCGCCGTCCCATTTTATTTAGCCAATACATCGCGGGTAAGCAGCCTAACATAAAGAATAGGCTGATAACCACGTTACCCAGTGCGGCATTTTTCCCTTGATCCCAACCGAGCTGGCCAACAATTTGTGGGCCAAAGGTGTAAATTGCAAACATCGGGATCACTTGGCAGGTCCAAATAATGGCAGTGAATAGAACGAAAGAAAAATGGCGCTTAGTGAATAACTGGAGGAAATGTGTTTTTTGTTGTTCTTCAGCTTCGAATACCACGGGCTGGCCAAACAGCTTTTCCATCATTTTTTCGCACTCTTTGACCCGGCCTTTACGAATAAGCCAAAGAGGGGACTCCGGTAAATCAAAACGGCCTATTAAAATGACGATGCAGGGGATAACTGCACTGCCAAGCATCCAGCGCCAGCCATCTTGAACGTCATACAGCATATAACCGACGAGATTGGCACAGGTTGCGCCCACATACCACATTGCCGCAATAAAACCGACAGCAAATGCGCGTTGTTTGGTATTAGAGAATTCGGTGATCATTGACGTTGCAATCGGGTAATCTGCACCAATTACTATCCCGATTAAGAACCGCATGATGAGCAGCTCCATCGGTGTTGAGACAAACATGGTCGCAACAGAAATAGCACCAATGGCAACAATATCAATTAAGAACATTTTGCGGCGACCGACTTGGTCACAAATATAGCCGAATAGGGAGGTTCCTATGAAGAGACCCGCAAGTGTTGCTGCTCCGAGTAAGCCAATCCATTCGCTACTTAAGCTTAATACAGGGGTAAGTTGTTCTAAAGCAACGCCAATCAGGACTAACACATAACCATCCAGAAAAGGCCCACCGCTACCCCACAGCATGATCCGCCGGTGAACGGAAGAAAATTGAATGTCATCAAAACTTTTTGGTTTCATTATGCATCCCTGTATCAGCGCAAATAACCGCTCAAAAGCTCTCGAAGCATGTTACTTCGAGAGTAATGCGAAATAATCAGCCGTAACGAAATTCAATACCAAATGTGCCGCGTGGGTATTCCCATTTTTCTAATGCACTATCTAGGCCTAGAATACGGCAAGTGCCACATTCAAGGCAGCCTGCATAGTCGAAACGAACTGAACCATCTTCTTGTTTTTTATACAAACCTGCTGGGCAGGCTTTGGTTAATGTTTCAAGCACCTGCATGTCTGGATGCTCTTTCACAACAATATGTGGGTTTTCTTCATCGACATTAAATTTATTAATACCGAGTTTGATATCAACGTTGACTGGATTACTCATATTGCTCTGACTCCTTTGATTCCATCCTTGAGCAAATTCATAAAGCCCACTTTTTTCGCGTGTTGTAACATGGTCTTACGCAGCGGGATAGGAGCTTCATCTGAAATAGTGAATAGCTTTTTCGCAATACCGACAGCCATTTCTGGATAGGCAGAGAACATGCGTGGATTATCCAAAAATTCAGGCATTTTTTGGTACATGTTCATATCTCGAAGAGGGCCTTCGTTGAGTAATTTGAGGTACTCACAGAGTCCTTGTTTACTAAAGTCCTCTTTTTTCATCGCGTTGAGTACTGCATTTGCCGCGGCTTCACCTGAAGCGACCGCTAAGTCCATTCCGCGAATGGTAAAGCCTAAGTTCATACACATACCCGCAGCATCACCAGCAATTAAAACACCATCGCGTACCAATTCGGATTGCATTTTTAGACCCGCTTCAGGGACGACGTGTGCGGCATATTCGAGCATTTTCCCGCCTTCAATTAGGGGGGCGACGGCAGGGTGATTCTTAAAGTCTTCTAACATTTGAGGAACAGACTTTTTGGCGTCTTTTATGTGGTGTAAACCACAAACTAGACCTAAAGAAACCGTATCTTCGTTGGTATATAGGAAGCCGCCTCCCATTAGGCCATCAGTAGGAGCCCCTGCAAATAACCATGCAACACCTTCTTTTTCTTTAAGATTAAAACGGTTAGCCAGGATATCTTTCGGTAGTTCAATAAGCTCTTTTACTCCAACCGCGACATGTTCCGCACTGACGCGTTTTGTCATACCAAGTTGTTCGGCAAGCAGTGAATTGACGCCATCCGCTAAAATGACCACTTTAGCTTCAAGTACGTCTCCATCAGCCTCAACACCAACTACCTTGCCATCGCGTTCAACTAACTTATCAACTCGAATCCCCGTAATACACTGTGCACCAGCATTTTCAGCTTGTTCAACTAGCCATGGGTCGAGTTTGCCACGTAGCACAGACCAAGAGGTTTCCTCTGGTTTTTGTTCAGCTGCATTTTGGAAATCGACGGTTACAGCGCCAGTTTCTGTCATGAATGACAGCTTTTCTCGGGTGATCATGCGTTCGATAGGTGCGTCTTGGGTAAACCCAGGAATGATCCGTTCTAAACTATGGGCATACATTCGCCCACCCGTTACGTTTTTACCGCCCGCGTAGTTTCCTCGTTCAATTAGGAGAACTTGAGCACCTTCACGGGCAAGTACCAGTGCAGCAACCGAACCAGCTAGGCCAGCGCCTACAATGATCGCATCAAAAATATCGTCGGACATAGTTTCTCCAAAGGTCACTAAACAGCGAGGCTAAAGCCCCACTGTTATTTGGTTTATTTAGCCAGTTGTTGAGTGAGTACCGGGAGGATTTTGAATAAATCCCCAACGATCCCATAGTCTGCGAATTGGAAAATAGGGGCATTTTTGTCTTTGTTAATGGCCACAATAATTTGGGCTCCATTTGCACCAACCATGTGCTGGATTTGACCTGAAATCCCTACTGCGAGATAAAGCTCTGGTTTGAGCATCAAATTGGAGATCCCAACGTAGCGCTCATGTTCCATCCATTTTTCATTTTCTGCGACTGGGCGTGAACAGGCAATTTCAGCACCAATGGTATCTGCTAATGTTTTGGCTATTGCAATGTTCTCTTGGCTACCAATCCCACGACCCACACTGACTACCAGACGCGCTTTGTCTAGTTCAACGGAGTTACCTGCTTTTTTCTGAACCGAGGTACGTACAATAGATTGTTTTGGTTCGACCCATTGCACAGCTTGAGCCGTACCGCTACGTGATGCATCATTTTGTGCAGCTTCAAATGTACCTGTCGCGAGGGTGGCAATCGAAAATGAGCTCTCTAAGGTTTCTTGACCAAAGGCTAGACCGCCGTAAACCATATGTTTAATAACGGGTTTTCCTGATTCGACTGTAATTGCTGCCGCATCGTTAGAAACGGCTGCTTGCAGTCTAGCGCCTAAACGTGCCGCTAATAATTTACCCCTACGGGTGTTAGGTAATAGCAATAAACCGTTATCGCCATACTGTTTGATGGTTGAAACGATAGTGTCCGCATAATCTTCAATAATGCGATCGTCAGGTTTACCTGCCAGTTGAAAAACTTGCGTTGCACCGAGTTGGAAAGCTTGTGAGCTTTGTGTGTCATCAAGTGCGAATACATTGACTTGCTCTCCTAGAGCAAGGGCGCCACCGATAAGTTCAGGTAAGCGAGAAGTCATGTCACTAAATACCCAAACGGTTGATAATTTGCTCATAACGCCTCCGATTAAATAATTTTTCTTAAATGTTCAGCAAATTGTGCAATTTGGTCTTCGCCATCACCTTCAATGATGATGCGCTGGCGGACTTTTTGCTTAGGTGCCGCAATAGATTGCGCAGAAAGAGCTGCAACGTTATCTAAACCAATATCAGCCATCGTCCAAGCTTGAACGGGTCTTTTAGCAGCGCCTAAAATTGCTTTCATTGATGGAATAACGGGAACGTTAATATCGGAGGTAACAGCGACAATGGCTGGTAATGGTATGGATAGCGTTTCAATTTCATCTTCTAGCTCACGCTCTATAACCACCGTGTCAGCGGTGATTGAAACGACTTTCTTCACACCGTTGATGGCAGGAACTTGCAGTGTTTCGCCCATCAAGATACTAACTTGTTGTGCATTTAAATCAGCGGAACCATCACCACAAATAATTAAATCAAAACCGACTTTTTGAGCTGCAGAGCTCAAGGCCAGAGCCGTTTGATGTGGTAAGGCTTGTTCCAGTTGGTCATCAATAACAACCACAAGTTCATCTGGGCCACGAGATAAAACGTCTTTACGTGCTTTCATGTTGGTCAGTGCTTTACCACCGACACTTAACGCAATCACTTTACTGTCAGCTTGCTGCGCTTTTATTTGATTAGCGGTTTCAATTGCATTTAAATCATATTGACTGATTTTGGTATCAGCACGTGAAAAATCTAAAGAACCATCTGCGCTATTTACAATAATATCTTGTTCATCAGGAACAGATTTATAGCATGTAATAATATTCATTACATCTCCTAAAATAATATTAATAAATATGATCCGTTTCGGTTTCGGATTATATAATTATCATGAACTGGATATTTAAAAATAAAACCTAGGTCACCAATATTGAAAACCTTAAAATAAAGTCGGTTTAAATATTCATACTGATACCCTACTCACCAATACTGTAAAAATCATCAACTTATCAACGAAATGTTCAATATTGCTACCCTAATCACCAATACTGAAGGTATTTAATAACATTAATGTTACACAATATTTTATCTCTATGTATTTATTGGTATTTAAAATCATTTCAAATGGAATAAATAATAACAATTATTTATCACGAATAATATTGTGACCTTAATAACAGAATTGTTAATGACGAGTCGACATGATTTGAATAGTGATTGAATTAATGCGGAATTAAATTTTTAGGGGTTTATGGGATTTAATAATAAATAAGTAATGAGGTGTTAAATAATATCTATTCTTAAAGCTTATATATTAAATAATAAATTGGGAACGAACTATGAGCAAAGAAAATAAAAAGGGTGGAATAGAACCAAAAGTTTTTTTTCCACCGTTGATCATTGTTGGACTATTGTGTTGGCTAACTGTCCGTGACCTTGATGCTTCAAATGAAGTGATCAACCAAGTCTTCAGCTATGTCACTAATGTGTGGGGCTGGGCATTTGAGTGGTACATGGTTGTGATGTTTGGTGGATGGTTCTGGTTGATTCTAGGGCCTTATGCCAAAAAACGTTTAGGAGAAGAGAAGCCGGAATTTAGCCGTGCGAGCTGGATTTTCATGATGTTCGCATCTTGTACCTCTGCAGCGGTACTTTTTTGGGGGTCGATTGAAATCTATTATTATGTTTCTACACCGCCTTTTGGCTTTGAATCTTATTCAAACGAGGCCAAAAATATCGGGCTTGCATACAGCTTGTTCCATTGGGGGCCATTACCATGGGCGACCTATAGCTTCTTATCTGTCGCATTCGGTTATTTCTTCTTTGTCCGCAAAATGGATGTTATTCGTCCGAGTAGTACGCTAGTTCCTCTGGTAGGGGAAAAACGTGTCAATGGTTGGTTTGGGACTCTTGTTGATAACTTCTATCTCGTTGCTTTGATATTAGCAATGGGAACCAGTCTAGGGTTAGCAACACCGTTGGTTACTGAATGTATTCAATATTTATTTGGTATTCCACATACCTTACAACTTGATGCCATCATCATTTTCTGCTGGATCATTCTAAATGCAATTTGTGTGGCTTTCGGCCTGCAAAAAGGGGTGAAGATTGCCAGTGACGTACGTAGTTATCTCAGTTTCTTGATGTTGGGATGGGTATTTATCGTTGGTGGTGCTAGCTTTATTGTTAACTACTTTACCGATTCTATCGGTGTCCTAATGATGTATATGCCACGTATGCTGTTCTATACAGATGCGGTTGGTAAAAGTGGTTTCCCACAGGGCTGGACAGTATTTTACTGGGCATGGTGGGTTATCTATGCCATTCAAATGTGTATCTTCCTCGCACGTATATCGAAAGGCCGTACTGTCCGTGAATTGTGTATTGGTATGGTTGCGGGTTTAACCGCAGGATCGACATTAATTTGGACTATTTTAGGAAGTAATACTCTACAACTGATTGATAAAGACATTATCAACATTCCAAAACTGATTGAAGAATTCGGCGTTGCACGCGCCATCATTGAGACATGGGCTGCCTTACCTTTGAGCACTGTAACAATTTGGGGCTTCTTCATCCTCTGCTTTATCGCCACGGTCACATTGATTAATGCTTGTTCATACACTCTCGCTATGTCGACTTGTCGCGCAGTGAAAGAGGGTGATGAGCCACCATTATTAGTGCGTATCGGTTGGTCTGTCTTAGTCGGTGTTATCGGCATTGTATTGCTGGCTCTAGGCGGATTAAAACCAATACAAACCGCGATAATTGCTGGAGGATGCCCACTTTTTTTCGTCAACATCATGGTAACGCTTTCCTTTATTAAAGATGCCAAAGTGCATTGGAAAAATGACTAATTTATTCAAAAACAACATGTAAGAGGTTATTGATATGGATTTTAGATTGAATGATGAGCAGGAGCTGTTTGTCGCAGGGATCCGTGAACTCATGGCCAGTGAAAACTGGGAGAGCTATTTCGCACAGTGCGACCGCGACAGCCAATATCCTGAACGTTTTGTAAAAGCCTTAGCGGACATGGAAATCGATAACCTGCTGATCCCAGAAGAATATGGCGGCTTAGATGCAGGGTTTATTACGGTAGCTGCAGTATGGATGGAATTAGGTCGCCTAGGTGCACCAACCTATGTGCTGTACCAATTACCGGGCGGTTTTAACACCGTACTGAGGGAAGGGACTCAAGAGCAAATTGATAAAATCATGGCGTTTCGCGGCACAGGTAAACAAATGTGGAACTCTGCGATCACTGAGCCGGGTGCCGGTTCTGACGTCGGTAGCCTGCAAACCACTTATCAACGTCGTAACGGCAAAGTTTATCTTAACGGTAGCAAATGCTTTATCACCAGTAGTGCCTACACACCGTATATCGTGGTGATGAGCCGTGATGCAGATTCGCCGGATAAACCTGTCTTTACTGAGTGGTTCTTGGATATGAGCAAACCGGGTATCAAGGTGAATAAACTTGAGAAACTGGGTTTACGCATGGATAGCTGCTGTGAAATTACGTTCGATAACGTTGAACTTGATGAAAAAGATATGTTCGGCCGTGAAGGTAATGGTTTTAACCGTGTGAAAGAAGAGTTTGACCACGAGCGTTTCCTTGTGGCTCTGACTAACTACGGTACAGCAATGTGTGCGTTCGAAGACGCGGCTCGCTATGCAAATCAGCGTGTTCAATTCGGTGAAGCAATTGGTCGTTACCAATTAATTCAAGAAAAATTTGCACATATGGCGATCAAGCTCAATTCAATGCGCAACATGTTATATGAAACTGCATGGAAGAGTGACAACGGATTGATCACCTCGGGTGATGCAGCGATGTGTAAATACTTCTGTGCAAATGCGGCGTTTGAAGTTGTGGATTCTGCGATGCAAGTACTCGGCGGTGTCGGAATTGCAGGTGAGCATCGAATTGCACGTTTCTGGCGTGACTTACGTGTGGATCGTGTATCTGGTGGTTCAGATGAAATGCAAATACTAACACTAGGCCGCAGTGTACTGAAACAGTACCGCTAATAACTGAATGCTTATAGGTTGGCTTTTTTAGCGAGCCAACCAAGTTTCACAGGAGACGAGAACATGGCAGAGCATCTACCTATGCCAGAGTTTGGCCCATTAGCTGGGGTCAGAGTGGTATTTTCAGGGATTGAAATAGCCGGCCCATTTGCAGGACAAATGTTTGCAGAGTGGGGCGCAGAAGTGATTTGGATAGAGAACGTAGCGTGGGCGGATACCATTCGTGTTCAGCCTAATTACCCTCAGTTATCAAGGCGTAACCTGCGTGCATTATCACTGAATATCTTTAAAGATGAAGGGCGAGAAGCATTCCTGAAGCTAATGGAAACAACGGATATATTCATTGAGGCTAGTAAAGGACCCGCATTTGCCCGTAGAGGGATCACCGATGAGGTACTTTGGGAACACAACCCAAAATTGGTTATCGCTCATTTATCAGGCTTCGGACAATATGGCGACCCTCAATACACTAACCTAGCGGCCTACAATACCATTGCACAGGCTTTCAGTGGTTATCTTATCCAAAATGGTGATAAAGACCAGCCAATGCCAGCCTTCCCTTATACCGCAGATTATTTTTCTGGCATGACTGCCACAACAGCAGCTCTCGCAGCACTGTATAAAGCGCGTGAAACGGGTAAAGGGGAAAGCATTGATATCGCCATGTACGAAGTGATGTTGCGTATGGGGCAATACTTCATGATGGATTACTTCAATGGTGGCGAAATTTGCCCACGTATGACCAAAGGGAAAGACCCGTACTACGCGGGTTGTGGGCTCTATAGCTGTAATGATGGCTATATTGTGATGGAAGTCGTTGGTATCACTCAAGTACAAGAAATATTTAAAGATATTGGTCTTGGTCATTTACTAGGAACGCCAGAAATACCTGAAGGGACTCAGCTCATTCATCGAATTGAATGTCCTTATGGACCTTTAATGGAAGAAAAACTCGATGAATGGCTAGGCGCACGCTCGATTGATGAGGTGTTAGCAAGGTTGGCTGAGCTGAACATTGCAAGTGCGAAAGTATTAACTATTCCTGAGCTAGATACTAACCCTCAATACATAGCTCGGGAGTCGATTACCAGTTGGCAGACCATGGATGGGCGCACATGTCGTGGTCCAAACGTTATGCCAAAATTCAAAAATAATCCGGGCCAAATATGGCGCGGTATGCCATCACATGGCATGGATACCACTGATATATTGAAAAATATTGGATATAGCGAAACAGATATTCGGGGGTTAGTCGACAAAGGACTGGCCAAAATAGTGGATTAATTGAATGAATATTCAGGTCAATTAATCCATTGGCCTGAATATTCATCAGGGAAATGATGGGAAGCAATTAATGGATGTAATCGGTAAACAAAATTTGCGTCAAATGTGGGATGATTTAGCGTTAACCCACGGTAATAATAAGGCGCTTATCTTTGAATCCTGCGATGGAAATGTTCGTGAATTCAGTTATAGAGAGATGAATGAACACATTAATCGCACAGCAAACCTCTTTTTAGCTTATGGCATTCAAAAAGGGGATAAGGTTGCTTTACATTTAGATAATTGCCCAGAGTTTTTCTTTTGCTGGTTTGGCTTGGCAAAAATTGGGGCGATTATGGTCCCTGTTAATGCACGTTATAAATACAATGAAGCCGCTTGGATTATGCAAAATTGCCAGCCACGGATGGTCGTGACTTGTGCGACTTTTTTAGATATTTATCAACGTGTACTTGATGATGAAAGTACCAGCCTTGAACATATTTTTTTAATTTCAGATACCCCCGTTAAACAACAAAACGGCGTTTCAGACTTTTTGCTTGAACACGCACAAAAACCCATTGAATTGACACAACTCATTGCGCTAAGTGTTGATGATACCGCGGAAATTTTATTTACCTCGGGTACGACCTCAAAACCCAAAGGGGTGATCATTACCCACTATAACTTACGTTTTGCGGGTTACTACTCTTCTTGGCAGAACACCCTGCGCTCAGATGATATTTATCTGACTGTCATGCCTGTTTTTCATATCGATTGCCAGTGCACCGTGTCCATGGCCGCTTTTTCGGTGGGGGCCACTTTTGTGTTACTCGAAAGGTACAGTGCACGACGTTTTTGGCAACAAGTCGTGAAACATCGAGCGACAGTGGTTGAGTTGATCCCAATGATGATCCGCACGTTATTAAGTCAACCTCTGGCGGATAACGAAAAAGACCATTGTTTACGTGAAGCGATGTTCTATCTCAATTTGAGTAATGAGGAAAAAGAACAATTTATGGCGCGTTTTGCGGTGAAGAGTTTTCTGACCTCATATGGCATGACGGAAACCATCGTGGGGTTGATTGGCGATAGGCCCGGTGATATTCGTCGCTGGCCATCTATTGGCCGCCCCGGTTTTTGCTATAAAGCACAAATCAGGGATGAAAATAACCAACCTGTTGCAGCAGGGGTGGTAGGCGAGCTCTGTGTTAAAGGTGAACGTGGAAAAACCTTATTTAAAGAGTACTACAACAACCCAGAAGCAACGGAGAAAGCTTTCGATAAACAAGGCTGGATGCATACCGGAGACTTTGCTTATCAAGATGACGATGGCTTTTTCTATTTTGTGGATAGAAGCATGAACATGATCAAACGGTGCGGCGAAAACGTTTCGTGCAGTGAGATTGAAAATATCATTGCTTCACATCCTGCTATCGTTGACGTGGCCGTGATAGGTGTTGCTGATGAAATTCGTGATGAAGCAATTAAAGCCTTTATTGTGCTAGAAGAGGGTGAAACCTTAACGCAGGAAGAGTTTTTCGCTTTCTGTGAAAAGCAAATGGCGAAATTTAAAGTGCCGTCATGGGTTGAGGTACGTAAGGATTTACCGCGTAACTGTTCTGGGAAAGTACTGAAAAAACACCTGAAATAATCGAATAATTCTATTAATTACGCGAACGTTTTGGTTGTAATCATTTATAGCCAAAATGCCAACGCATGATCACTAAAGGATTGCACTATGAGCGAATCATTAAAAATTACCCGTAATGGCTCCATTTTAGAAATCGTACTTGATAGACCTAAAGCGAATGCAATTGATGCGAAAACCAGTTTCAAAATGGGGGAAGTTTTTCTCAATTTCCGTGATGACCCATCATTACGCGTTGCGATTATCACCGGTGCTGGCGAGCGGTTCTTCTCCGCGGGTTGGGATTTAAAATCTGCTGCAGAAGGTGAAGCCCCAGATGCTGATTTTGGTCCTGGTGGTTTTGCAGGGCTTACTGAAATTTTCAATTTGAATAAGCCTGTCATTGCAGCTGTAAATGGTTATGCGTTTGGTGGAGGTTTCGAACTGGCTTTAGCAGCAGATATGATTATTTGTTCTGAAAATGCCAGCTTTGCATTACCAGAAGCACAACTTGGCATTGTACCTGATAGCGGCGGTGTCTTACGCTTACCCAAAATTCTTCCGGCACCCATTGTGAACGAAATGGTAATGACGGGTAGGCGAATGGATGCGAAGGAAGCATTACGTTGGGGAATTGCTAACGATGTTGTACCAATTGAAAACTTAATGGACAAAGCGCGTCAGTTAGCGGAGCAAATCACCCAAAGTGCGCCACTTGCTGTCGCTGCACTGAAAGAAATTTTCCGTGCGACAGGGGAGCTCACTGTTGAAGAGGGGTATAAACTCATGCGCAGCGGTGTACTGACAAACTACCCTGCGGTTTTACATTCCGAAGATGCAACAGAAGGCCCACTCGCATTTGCCGAAAAACGTTCACCAAGTTGGAAAGGGCGCTAGTTAAGCTAGCAGCGAGGTGAATTTTGAGCTTTTACGCTTTTGAAGGGGTGATCCCAGTTGTTCACCCTACCGCATATGTACACCCATCAGCGGTAGTGATTGGTGATGTTATTATCGGTGAAGGAGTTTTTATTGGGCCTAACGCCTCTTTACGTGGGGATTATGGACGATTGATCATAGAAAAAGGCGCGAATATTCAGGACTGCTGCATCATGCATGGCTACAGTGATGTAGAAACCATTGTCCATGAATGCGGACATATAGGCCACGGAGCTATTCTACATGGATGCATTATTGGCCGTGATGCTTTGGTTGGAATGAACAGTGTTGTTATGGATGGTGCTGTGATTGGTGAGGAAAGCATTGTTGCTGCGATGAGTTTTGTTAAAGCCGGTTTTCAAGGAGAAAGCCGTCAGATGTTAGTCGGAAGTCCAGCACGTTTTTTACGCTCAGTGACTGATGAAGAACTGCATTGGAAGCGGTTAAACACTAAAGAATATCAAGACTTAGCCGGTCGGTATCAGCAATACCTACAAGAAACTCAGCCCTTAACAGAGCTTGAAGTTAATCGACACCAATTATTTGGTACAACGGATGTAAAACCTAAGGGGCAGTGATTCACAAAAAGGCCGTAAAATAAAAAAACGCAGCTGGTGAAGTCTGCGTTTTTTATTGGTGTGAAGCTAAGAAATAGGTTTAGCGACGTTGTGATTTTGATAGCATCCATTGCCATTTTTGCTCTCGATTTAATTCACTTGGCGGCATAGAAGCTGCTTTTATAGGAGAATCGATAGTGACTTTTTCAGCTTGATGATTTCTTAAACGTGCATAAAGCTGGTTATCAATTTTCTTAACTTTAATAAGCCGCTGACATTGGCAACCTCGTCCCGATAATTTATTTGGGATCATTTTTACTTCACACTGAATTTCAGCAACATCAGATAAAATATAAGAAACAATATTGACGGCATTAGGATGCGGGATACCAAAGTTGTTAGATATCTCTCTAGCTGTTGTCCAGCGGCCTTGTTTCATTACCCAGTTCGCAATAGATAAATACAAGGGTTCATTAATAAATTGTCCACACATAAGCGCTCCCAAATCTATTTATTAAAATTGATTAAATAAAAATAAACTATATGAAAATTGTAGTTGGAATAGCGTTTATTTGTTTCCTGGTTTGTTAATTAAGAAAACAAAATAATTACTTATTAATTTTCGGTTAAAATTGTTAAAATAATATATTCGTTATAGAAATTAGTTGTCATTTTCAAAATGATATTTTACGAATATAACTCAGAGACTAAATTACTCAGTCCTATAGTGACAAAGTTCATATTAATAGATTTTAAAATAATTTGCATGTCTTTATTGTAAAAACTCACATTCAAGATAAAAGCTTTGTTTATATTCTTATTTCAGGTAAATAGCTGAATATTGTTGTAGATAAACTGATTGTATTTAGTTTTATATTTTATTTTAATGATCTTCAAATATAATAAAAATGTGACATATTTTTTTAATGAACATGAATGAGTCAGTAATAACAGGGAGATAAATACTTTTTTAGTGTATTAAGAAAAGGAATAAGAGTGATTGGCTTTGTGATTGAATAGGGCATTGTATTGTTAATGCAATGCCCTAAAGATAAAAATTATTTGGCTAAGTAGTTATTAATAGAATTAACAATACCAGTGGAATCTAAGCCCAATTCAGCAATAAGTTCCTCTTGGGTACCTTGAGAAATAAAATAATCAGGTAAACCAAGGTTTAAGGTTGGAATGATTTTTTTCTCATGCATTAAGAATTCATTCACGCCGCTACCTGCACCACCCATGATGGCATTTTCTTCGAGAGTGACAAGAACATCATGAGTCTCGGCTATTTCAAGGATCAGGGCTTCGTCTAAAGGCTTCACAAAGCGCATATCAATGACAGTTGCATTGAGTTGCTCGGCAGCGACTAATGCGTGGCTTAATAATGTGCCAAAGCATAAGATAGCGACTTTTTCACCTTGGCGACGAATAATACCTTTACCAATAGGTAGTGGTGATAATGGCTGTAATTCAGCGCCTGTTCCTGTGCCTCGAGGGTAACGCACTGCACATGGGCCATCTTGGTAATGGTAGCCAGTATGTAGCATTTGGCGGCACTCATTTTCATCACTTGGGGCCATAATAACCATTGTTGGTATACAGCGTAGAAATGAAATATCAAAAGAACCTTGGTGAGTTTGCCCATCTGCCCCGACAACACCAGCTCGGTCAATCGCAAACATGACAGGAACCTTCTGGATAGCCACATCATGAATGACTTGGTCGTAACCGCGTTGCAAGAACGTGGAATAGATGGCAACGATAGGCTTATAGCCACCAATGGCAAGGCCGGCTGCAAATGTGACCGCATGTTGTTCAGCGATCGCGACATCGAAGTATTGGTCTGGGAATTCTTTAGAGAAGCGAACCATACCAGACCCTTCACGCATAGCAGGGGTGATAGCCATCAATTTGCTATCATTTTTAGCCTCTTCACATAGCCAATCACCAAAAATTTTAGAGAAAGTCGGCCCTGTCTCTTTGCTTTTAGGTAAAGTGAATGTGCTTGGGTCAAATTTAGGAACCGCGTGCCAGCTAATAGGGTCTTTTTCTGCCGGCTCATAACCTCGGCCTTTCTTGGTCATGATATGTAAAAATTGCGGGCCTTTTAAATCACGCATATTTTTTAACGTTTGAACTAAGGCAACAACATCATGGCCGTCAACAGGGCCAATATAGTTAAAACCTAATTCTTCAAACATGGTTCCCGGTACAACCATGCCTTTAATGTGTTCTTCTGTCTTTTTCAGTAGCTCTTTAATCGGTGGCATGTTAGAAAAAACTTTTTTGCCACCTTCACGCAATGTTGTGTAGAGCTTTCCAGAAAGCAAGTGAGCTAAGTGGTTGTTGAGTGCGCCAACATTTTCTGAAATAGACATTTCGTTATCGTTTAAGATAACCAACATATCAGGTGCGGCATCCCCTGCATGGTTCATCGCTTCAAATGCCATTCCTGCAGTGATCGCGCCATCACCAATCACACAAACCGTCTTACGGCTTTGTTGCTCTTTTTCTGCGGCAATGGCCATACCTAAACCGGCACTAATGGATGTTGAGGAATGGCCAACGCTTAAAATGTCATATTCACTTTCTTCACGCCATGGAAAGGGATGCAAACCATTTTTTTGACGGATGGTATCAATACGGTCACGGCGACCCGTCAATATTTTATGTGGGTAGGCTTGGTGGCCGACATCCCAAACAAGGTTATCAAATGGGGTTTTATAGACATAATGCAATGCGACGGTGAGTTCAACAGCACCGAGACCAGAAGCAAAGTGACCGCTAGAGCGACCCACGCTACTCAGTAAAAATTGTCTGAGTTCATCACAAAGCTTAGGCAAACTCTCTTTAGGCAACAGACGAAGCTCATCTGGTGTCTCTGCCAAGGCTAGCGTTGGATATTTAGCGATATCAATACTCATTAGTTGCTCACTTATAATTAATAAAAAACCCAACTTACTTAGCCACAATAAAATGACTATTCTCAGTATTTAGCGACATAAGGCTTCTATGTGCTGTTGGGTTGCCTTCGTTTATCGTCTGCCTATAACTCTATTGATTAAGAAGTCATCCATCTATTTTTTGGGGCTATAGGTATGATTCGAAGATGCATTAAGGTAATAATTGCCGTAATTATCGATCTTCTTGTAGCTAAAAGGCAAAGCATATTGTCAGCTTTTACGCTCAATAATGAAATTAGCTAAAGCACTTAGCATTTCTATATTATATCCATGGGACTGGAGAGTCTCTAAAGCATCTATCGCATCATGATATAGCTCACGTGCTTTTTTTTGTGCTGCTTCAAGGCCTAATAGCGATGGGTAGGTGCTTTTTTCATGTTCGGCATCCGTTCCTTGGCGTTTACCCGTAACTTCACTATCACCGATAACATCTAGGATATCGTCCTGTACTTGAAAGGCAAGGCCGATGGATTGTGCATATTTGTCTAAAACAGGCAGTAATTGTTGGCCTTTTTCACCGGCTGCAAAAGCACCAAGACGGATTGCTGCACGAATCAATGCACCTGTTTTATGTTGATGAATGCGCTCGAGGGATTCAAGGTTAACTTGCTTTCCTTCCGCATCTAAATCAAGAGCTTGTCCACCACACATACCAGCTAAACCGCTTGCGTATGATAACTCTGCAATCATCGCTATGCGGTCTTTATCAGTAACATCTGGCATAGGTGCCGATGACAGCAGTTGGAATGCCAATGTTTGCAATGCATCTCCAGCAAGTACCGCATTACCTTCACCATATTTAATGTGGCAAGTCGGTTGGCCGCGACGCAAATCATCATCATCCATTGCAGGTAAATCATCATGGATTAATGAATAAGCATGAATACATTCGACGGCGGCTGCAGGGGCATCAAGATTTTCTTGGCTAACACCAAACATAGAGCCGATGGCATAAGTTAAAAATGGGCGTAAACGTTTTCCACCTAATAATGTGCCATAACGCATTGCTTGTGCAAGTGGAAGGTCTGTAAATGGCAGTGCGTTTAAGGCATCTAATAGGTATTGATTGACTCTGTCGTAGGCCTGTTTTTGTTGCTGCGTAAAGCTATCTAAATGTTGTTCAGACATAATTTATTCAGTATCAGGTGAAAAATCGGCTAGTGGTTTATTTTCGTCATCACTCAGCAAAATTTGTACACGTTGCTCAGCTTGCTGTAGTACTTTTTGACCTTGTTTAGCAATTTGAACACCACGTTCAAACTCATTAAGGGCATCTTCTAAGGGAAGCTCACCAGATTCTAGGCGAGCGACGATCTGCTCTAGCTCTTGAAGCGAGTTTTCAAAACTAACAGTTGGAACTTGCTGAGTTTTTTCTTTAGCCATAATATTTAGCCACTAATGTGAAATCAGTTAATTCGAGGGATTTTAAATATTCAGCAGACTAACGCAGTCTTGCTACGGTTACAATTTATTATTGGGGTTTTTAGATTCAACCCGCAAGATAGTGTTATAATACGCCTCATTATTGACAATTGGTAACGTGTCATGTGTCTCTGTTAAGGCACATTCGTTTGCCCCCAACCACCATGAACATGCAGCTATTATGAAGTTTATCATTAAGTTATTCCCAGAAATTACCATTAAAAGCCAAACTGTTAGGCTACGTTTCATTAAAATTTTGACCAGTAATATCCGTAACGTGCTTAAACCACTTGGCGAAGAAATTTCGGTTGTCCGTAATTGGGATAACATTGAAGTGCGTGTGAAGGGGGAAACAAAACACGACGAAATTTGTGACATGCTAGGGCGTATCCCAGGTATTCACCATATTCTCGAAGTGGAAGAAAAACCATTTACCAGTCTACATCATATTTACGAAATGACACACGAAGCCTATGGTGAGTCATTAGAAAATAAAACATTCTGTGTGCGGGTAAAACGTCGCGGTAAACATGAGTTTTCATCCATCGATGCCGAACGCTATATTGGTGGTGGGCTGAACCAGCACATTGCGTCTGCAAAAGTTAAGCTTAAGGATCCTGATACCACGATCCACTTAGAAATCGAAGATGATAAACTTATCTTAGTTAAAGCACGTATTGAAGGTATCGGTGGTTTCCCTATCGGGACCCAAGAGGATGTGTTATCACTCATTTCTGGTGGTTTTGATTCAGGTGTCTCGAGCTATATGTTGATGCGTCGTGGTTGTCGTGTTCACTATTGCTTCTTTAATTTAGGCGGCGCTGCACATGAAATTGGTGTGAAACAAATTGCACATTATCTGTGGAACCGTTTTGGTAGCTCCCATAAAGTTCGTTTTATTGCTGTCAACTTTGAGCCAGTTGTGGCTGAAATTTTAGAAAAAGTGGATGATGGCCAAATGGGTGTTGTGCTCAAACGTATGATGGTAAGAGCCGCATCTAAAGTTGCAGAACGTTATGGCGTTCAGGCGATTGTTACGGGTGAAGCACTGGGGCAGGTATCAAGCCAGACTCTAACAAACCTGCGCTTAATTGATAATGCTTCTGATACCCTCGTATTAAGGCCGCTAATTTCTCATGATAAAGAACACATTATCAAGCTAGCTCGCCAAATTGGTACTGAAGATTTTGCTAAAACCATGCCTGAATATTGTGGTGTGATTTCAAAAAGCCCAACAGTGAAAGCGGTGAAAGCGCGTATTGAAGCGGAAGAGGGCAACTTTGATTTCGGTATTTTAGAGTCTGTTGTTGAACAAGCGCAAAATATTGATATTCGCCAAATTGCACAAGAAAGCCTTGAAAAAGTCCCTGAAATTGAAATGGTGAGTGAGATTTCAATTGAAAATGAAGTGATTTTAGATATTCGTTCAATTGATGAATTTGAAGATAAACCATTAAACGTGGATGGAATGGAAGTTAAGCATATTCCATTCTATAAGTTGAGCACGCAATTTGGTGACTTACCAAAAGATAAAACCTACTTATTATATTGTGACCGTGGGGTAATGAGCCGCTTGCAAGCGCTATACCTAAAGGAACAAGGTTATGAAAATATAAAGGTTTATCGGCCGTAGCTTAAAACAGGGTGCTTGCATCACCAACTCATCATCAGAGAGAAATGTGGGGGAAAACTCCCCCACAAGACTAGTTATCGCAGGATAACGTAGCTTGAACCAGCGTGCTTCCACTGCTGATACTGAAAGAGCATAGTCTTTCTTGCATCAATAACGAAAAACACAATACCGTAAGGCACACGGTAACTAGCCCCAGAAGGGCAATTTTGGCCATTCCTCTTGACTCCTTTTTTAAAAGGAGACAGAATCCAATTGTGAGTTTGGAGACTGCCTCGGATTAAGATTAACATCTAATTCGGGGCTTTCGTCTTTTTGGCTCTCACAATGCTTGAACCAAAATGATCCAAGCACCCACCGCAATAGTAGCAAAAATTCACTCTAAACAAATCTTTTTGTCGTTCATTTTGTGAATAAAAATATTTAAATTCAGTTGGTTATGATTATTTTGATATCATTGATATTAATATGATTGCTGGTGCAATCGAAATAGAAATGGCAAAGTGAGCTGAATAAAAATAAGTAGAGAATAAAAACAGGTGCTTGTATCACCAACTCATCATCAGAGAGAAATGTGGGGGAAAACTCCCCCACAAGACTAGTTATCGCAGGATAACGTAGCTTGAACCAGCGTGCTTTCACTGCTGATACTGAAAGAGCATAGTCTTTCTTGCATCAACAACGAAAAACACAATACCGTAAGGCACACGGTAACTAGCCCCAGAAGGGCAATTTTGGCCATTCCTCTTGACTCCTTTTCTAAAAGGAGACAGAATCAAATTGTTGAGTGTTTGAGACTGCCTCGGATTAAGATTAACATCTAATTCGGGGCTTTCGTCTTTTTGGCTCTCGCAAGGCTTGAACCAAAATGATCCAAGCACCCGCCGCAATAGTAGCAAAAAAGTACTCTAAACACAGATTTTTTTGCTACTTAATTTTTATTATTCAATTGGTTAACTTGTTTTCTAATTCATTTCTTATAATGAGTTTTATGTCTAATCTTCTAAATAATCATTAATACCATTAGGTAAAACGAGTTGAGCGGCAACTTGGGCTGCAGTCTTCCTGCCTACCAATAATTCAATTAACTTTAATGCAAAGTCAAAAGAAGTGGCGGGCCCTTGGCTAGTTAATAGATTGACACGTTCATCAAAGTAAACTCGGCGATCGACCCATTTATGGGCTGGGATTTTATCTTTCATTGATGGAAAACAGGTCATATTACCTAGCTGAAACAATTGGTGGTATTCAAGTACAAGCGCTGGTGCAGCACAAATAGCGGCTACAATTTTACCATCTAGATGCATACGGCGAACTTTTTCAACAACCAGTGGGCTATCGCGGAATGTTTCTGCGCCAGTCATACCACCGGGTAGCACAATAGCATCAAAAGGCTCATCAGCGACTTGAATCAACGGGGTATCGGCAATAATTTTTAGACCTCGTGAAGCGGTAATGGTTAAAGAGCCATCTTCAGTCACACTCGCTAAGGTCACATTAATGCCTGCTCTAACTAATAAATCAGCGGTAATGGTAAATTCGATTTCTTCACTACCATGAGCGATGCAGATTAGAACGGAAGTCGTCATATTGTTGTTCTCTATTTTTGACTAAATGGTATAGGCGATCGTTTTCAGGTGTACTAATCCCATGAGCTCGTGCTTGTTTAATTAAAAAACCGGTTATGTAGTCAATTTCAGTGCGGCGATTATTGCGGATATCTTGTAACATCGATGAATAGTTATCTGCAGTATTATTGATAATGCTATAGATATATTCTGTTAGTTCAGTTTTATCTGTATGTAACCCTTCAGCTGCCATAACATGGCATATTTCATCAATGATCCGAGATATTTGGGTGGAATGTTGAATTAATTCACCATTCTTACAATTATACTCGACGGTGAGGGGGTTAATGACACAGTTGACGATCAATTTACGCCAACAGGTAGTTAGAATTTGATTATGCCAAGCCACATCAGGTAGAGCTTCATGCAAAATATCCGCAATAGGGTAATAAGCCTGTGCTTGGGAATTAATCGCGCCAATATGTGTGATACCATTGGCAACATGAAAGACTTGGTTATTTTCTTGCCACGCCGCATGTGTTGTCACGCCAGCTAAAATAGGATGACGCAACGGAGTAAGTTCCTCAACCGTACCCATGCCATTATGCAGTAATAAAATGGGGGTATTTTCTGGGATAGTTTTAATCAGAGGCAATAAAGCATCAGAAACTTGCCATGCTTTTAAACAGACAATGATTAACTCGCTACTTTGCAAGTGATTAATATTATTACAAGGAACGAGTTCTCGGAAAGTACGTCCATCGGGTTCATTAACATCGACGAATAAATCAGACTGTGCAACACGTAGCCAACCTTGTACGTCATGCCCTTGCATTGCAAGTGAAGCAAGCCACAGTTTACCTATCGCACCACAACCAATCAGAGTTATTTTCATTGTTTCCCCTTTGAAAATGGGAGTTTAACGTCTTATAAGGTAAGGCGGAAGTGATCTCTTGCCAGTATAACCTTTTACTATACTAAGTTGTAGTTAACGAAACATCATAGGCCCTGATAACTTGAAGTGATGTGAGTAAAAACGTTATCATGCGCACAATCTAAAAATTATCAGTGAGGTTCTGGCTATGCCATCATTTGACATTGTATCTGAAGTGGAAATGAATGAAGTACGTAATGCGGTGGAAAATGCACAGCGTGAGTTAACTAGCCGTTGGGATTTTAAAAATGTCGAAGCCAGTTTTGAGCTAAATGACAAAAATGAATCAGTTAAAATTACTAGCGAATCTGATTTCCAAGTGCTTCAGTTAGTTGATATTTTAAGAGAAAAAATGGCAAAGCGCGGTATTGATGGTGCGGTATTGAATGTGCCTGAAGATATCGTTCATAGTGGAAAAACCTATAGTGTTGAAGTTACGTTCAAGCAAGGTATTGATGCTGCGATTGCTAAAAAAATCGTTAAATTAATCAAAGACAGTAAACTGAAAGTTCAAGCACAAGTTCAAGGCGACCAAGTGCGTGTGACTGGTAAAGCCCGCGATGACTTACAATCGGTTATGGCGCTGGTGCGCGGTGGGAATTTAGGCCAACCTTTCCAATTTAACAACTTCCGCGATTAGTTGTTTATCAAGTAAGCCCGCAATGGCGGGCTAATTTTTACTGATTTATTAATGCTTCGAGTTGATCTCGATTGATGATTTTTCTATCAACTTTAACATAAGCGCTAAATTCCTCATCAACGACAAGCGCTTCCATCACCCCTTCTTGAGCTTGTAATTTTTTCTCAAGAGCTCTTGTATCTCCAATATGGTTGGGTAATTCAATACGAATACTGCTGACATAAGGAGGCTGCTGCATGGTCAGGCTAATGACAAACCAGATAATGGTTAAAATTAAACCGCCAATAAAAACGGTACCAGCCCCTTCAAAACTGTACAACCACCCACCGACAATACCACCAATGGCAACACCTAAAAACTGGCTGGTGGAGTAAACTCCCATGGCCGTTCCTTTATAGCCCGCAGGTGCCTCTTTACTGATTAGTGACGGTAAAATGGCTTCCATAATATTGAAAGCGATAAAAAAGAGTTGAATACCGAGGAAAATCACCCATAAGTGACTACCAGAAAGCCATAAGGTAATTTCAGCTAATGCTAAAACGATAATGCAAAATAAGAAAACCTGTTTCATCTTGCGGTATTTTTCCGCATAAATAATAAAGGGAAGTACTGTTACAAAGGCGATTAACATCGTAACCAAATAGGCTTTCCAATGGTCTTTCGCTAAAAATCCCGAATCGGTCATGATAAGAGGTAGAGCAACAAAACTGGACATCAGTAGGGTATGTAAGCTGAGGATCCCTATATTTAATTTGAGTAACTGTGGGTGCATTAAAACGGCTTTTAAATTACTTTGCACAAATGCAGACTCACGATTTAAGACATGAGTATTAGTATTAGGAACAACAAAAACAGTCACTGCAATAGCACCTACTGCAAGCAGTGCTATTCCCCAAAATAGACCACTTAAACCAATCAAGTTGGTGAGAATTGGACCCAGTACTAGCGCTATAGCAAAAGTTAAACCGAAACTAATACCTAGAAATGCCATGGCTTTAGTCCGATTTTGCTCTCGAGTTAGATCAGAAAGTAGTGCCATGACGGCAGCTGAAATGGCGCCGGCACCTTGTAAAGCACGCCCAATAATAATTCCCCAAATTGAATCGCTTAATGCCGCGACGATACTTCCGATAATGAAAATGAATAACCCAATAATAATTAAAGGCTTTCTACCAATTTTGTCTGACATCAAACCAAAAGGAATTTGGAAAATAGCTTGGCTAAGACCATAGATACCAATAGCGACACCCACTAAGAACTCGCTAGCTCCCTGTAAATGCATTCCATAGCTGGTCAAAATAGGTAATACCATAAACATTCCAAGCATTCGCAAGGAGAAAACAGAACCTAATCCCCAAGTGGATTTAAGCTCTGCGGATGTCATTTTGTTATCATTCATTTTTATTCTTCATATTTCGTGCTGTCGTGGTGTTAGCTCTCTCGGCTACTTAGGTCGCATACGGGTAGCACAACAAATTTGAGTTACGTCGTGGTGACATGTTTGTACTATCAATCTATTAGCATTTTTAATAGTGCATTCAATATCTAGCTTATAAATAGCAAGGGGCTATTTAACCATAAAATAGATTCATAAGGATAGGCAGAATAAGTAAAAGTGAGTTGTAAAAGCAGTTAGAGACAAATAAAAACGGCGGGGAAGACCCGCCGTTTAGACATTGTCATCATCAGTGAACAGATAAGTTATCTGACGAGAGCTATAACAGTATCGCTTGAAACGATAGGATCAACTGACATCATTACACTCAATGAAGTAATCGCTACGATTGAGAAAATGAACAGTTTTCTAGCCCAGACTCGGTCGTCATTTTCGGTTTTGAAACCCGAAATTGCCATACCTAGCCACCATAAGCTGACTGCTGCACCTACGATGAGGTACTTATAGCCCGCGTATCCACTGATAGCTAACATCAATGTTGCAACCATAAACGCTAGGATATACAGGAAGATATGTGTCTTCGCGACTGAAATTCCTTTAATAACCGGTAACACTGGAATGTTTGCGGCTTTATAATCCTTAAAACGGAAGATAGCAATGGCATAAGAATGAGGCATCTGCCACAAACTGAATATCAACAATAGGATAAGTGCACCCATATCGAATTCATTTGTAACAGCGCAGTAACCGATAACCGGTGGTGCTGCGCCTGAAAGGCTGCCAATCAGCGTGCCATAAACGGATTTACGTTTCATATATAGGCTATAAATACCTACATAAACAATGAAACCGATAACTGCAAGCAGCATTGCCAGCGCATTGGCTGCTAC
Source organism: Providencia sp. M-27 (assembly GCF_011077905.1). Taxonomy (NCBI): domain Bacteria; kingdom Pseudomonadati; phylum Pseudomonadota; class Gammaproteobacteria; order Enterobacterales; family Morganellaceae; genus Providencia; species Providencia sp. M-27. The sequence continues at coordinate 179,907 of NZ_JAALBT010000007.1, forward strand.
AAGTAGCAGCACCATACCAGCAATACCTAATGCAGCAGCGTAAATCAGGCTAACTTTCGGATCAATCAGCCCTTTAACTAAAGGGCGATTCTTCGTTCTTTCCATGATACGGTCGATATCACGGTCGATGTAGTTGTTAAAAACACAACCAGAAGCCACGACCAGTGATACACCTAGCAAAGTCGCAACGAACAGTGGGTAATCAATTGACCCTTTTGAAGCCAATAAAAAACCACCGATCACAGAAATCAAGTTTCCGAATATAATTCCTGGTTTGGTCACTTGCAGGTATTGCTTAAACATATCGGCAACTCTTTAGTCGAGCATCATATTGATGTTCAGGTTGTACATAATCCACAGTGAGCCTACGACCACAATGCCAACAATAAGCATGGTGAACAGGAAGGCAACTAAATTCCAACGCTCATCTGATGATGTATTCATATGTAAGAAACAAACCAAATGAACCAGAATTTGCACAACCGCCATGCCCACAACAGTCCAAAGGATTGCTGAAGTTGACGCTGTACCTTCCATCACCATCCAGAAAGGGATCACTGTCAGGATAACTGATAGGATAAAGCCAATCAGGTATGTTTTAACGCTACCGTGGCTTGCTCCAGTGTGAGCATCTTTTGCATGACTCATTTAAATAGCCCCCAGAAGATAAACAACGGTAAATACACAAATCCACACAACGTCTAAGAAGTGCCAGAACAAACTTAGGCAGTTTAAACGCGTTTTGTTGACATCAGTCAGGCCACGGCGAGTGACTTGGATCATCATGATAATAATCCAGATCAGGCCCGCAGTTACGTGTAGACCGTGAGTCGCAACGAGTGCGAAGAAGCCAGATAAGAAACCGCTACGGTCAGGACCAAAGCCTTCTGCAATCAATTCATGGAACTCATAGATTTCCATGATGACGAAGCCAAGGCCTAACAGGAACGTTGCAAACAGCCATAAGTTAACAGCAGCTATCTTACCTTTGTGCATCGCTATCATTGCGAAGCCGTAGGTGATACTACTCACTAACAGTAAGAAGGTTTCGCCTAATACGAACTTCAGACTGAAGATATCTTTACCAGCAGGACCGCCGGCAGTTCCATCGGCCAAAACAACATAGGTAGCAAACAAACAAGCAAACAGAATCAAGTCGCTCATAATATAGAGCCAGAAACCGAATACTTTTGTTCCACCTGCATCGTGGTGCCCATGCTCAGCATGGGCGATATTTTGGTTAGTCATTGTATTAGTTGACATCGTTCACACCTGCCTTACGCAATTCTTCAAAGTGCTTATTCTCGATTTCTTCGATTTCAGCCACAGGTACGTAGTAATCAACATCTTCGTCGAAGCTTTTTGCAATCCAAGTTACGATCATTCCACCGAAACCAATGATTGCGAGCCACCAGATGTGCCAGATCATTGCGAAACCTAAAACTAAGCTAAATGCAGCGATAATAACGCCTGCGCCTGTGTTTTTCGGCATATGAATTTCTTCATATGAAGTTGGTTTCTTATGAGCAAGGCCTTTCTCTTTCAGATCCCACCATGCATCGCGGGTTTGAACGTGTGGTTCAATCGCAAAGTTATAGAAAGGTGGTGGAGAAGATGTCGCCCACTCAAGTGTACGTCCACCCCATGGGTCACCGGTTAAATCACGGTTTTCATGACGGTCACGGATACTTACAATGATTTGGATAACTTGGCATGCAATACCGATGGCGATTAACGCAGCACCGCCTGCAGCAACAACTAACATTGTGTGGTAAGTCGGGTCAATATTCTGACTTAAACGACGGGTCATACCCATAAAGCCAAGAATATACAGTGGCATAAAGGCTAAGAAGAAACCGATGATCCAGAACCAGAAGGCACGAACACCCCATTTCTCATTTAGCGTGAAGCCATATGCTTTCGGGAACCAGTAAGTCATACCCGCGAAGCACCCGAATACAACACCACCAATGATAACGTTATGGAAGTGAGCAATCAGGAATAGACTGTTATGCAGAACGAAGTTTGCACCTGGAACAGCAAGCAGAACACCAGTCATACCACCAACAGAGAAGGTGATGATGAAACCGATAGTCCACAGCATAGGTGATTTAAACTCGATACGGCCTTGGTACATGGTAAACAACCAGTTGAAGATCTTAACCCCTGTAGGGATTGCGATAATCATTGTGGCGATACCAAAGAAGGCGTTAACGTTCGCGCCTGAACCCATCGTAAAGAAGTGGTGCAACCAAACGATGAAGGACATAACGGTAATAACGATTGTCGCCCAAACTAATGAGGTATAACCGAATAAACGTTTTTTCGAGAAGGTTGCTGCAACTTCAGAGAACACACCGAATACTGGGAGAACAAGGATATACACCTCAGGGTGACCCCAAGCCCAAATCAGGTTGATGTACATCATCATGTTGCCGCCCATATCATTAGTAAAGAAATGGGTGCCTAAATAACGGTCTAACGTCAGAAGTGTTAATGTGACGGTTAAGATAGGGAAAGCAGCAACAATCAATACGTTAGTACATAACGCAGCCCAGCTGAATACAGGCATTTTCATCATCGACATACCCGGTGTACGCATACGGATAATAGTCGCGATGAAGTTAACCCCTGTTAATAGAGTACCGATACCGGATATCTGGAGACTCCAGAGCCAGTAATCGACCCCGACCCCAGGGTTGTACTCCAAGCCGGATAATGGCGGATAAGCCAACCAACCGGTCTGTGCGAATTCACCTACCCCTAGAGAGATGTTGATTAACACAACACCCACAACAAAGAACCAGAAGCTCAATGAGTTAAGGAATGGGAACGCAACATCACGTGCACCAATTTGCAGAGGTACAACGAGGTTCATCAGACCAACAACGAATGGAGTTGCCATGAAGAAAATCATGATAACGCCGTGCGCAGTAAAGATTTGGTCATAGTGATGAGGATTTAAGAAACCCTCTTGGCCAGCAGATGCAAGAACTTGCTGCCCACGCATCATGATAGCATCAGCGAAGCCACGGAATAACATGACCATCGCTACAATGATGTACATGACACCAATTTTTTTATGGTCAACAGAGGTTAACCATTCTTTCCACAACCACTTCCATTTACCAAAGTAAGAAATCACACCAACTAAGCCAAGTCCACCTAGGACAATAGCAATCAGGGTGACTACGATAATTGGCTCATGGAGCGGAATTGCATCTAGTGTTAATTTTCCGAACATGCCCTTATTCCTCAGCGCCAGCTGCATGAGCGCTATGGCTCATTTGCATTGAATTACCTGTAGCATCGTTATGGTCAGTCATTGAATGACTTTGATTTTCTACAGGAGCGTGACCTTTATGGTGCTCATGACCAAACTTCAGAACGATATCTTCATAAAGTTTAGGCTTCACGCTAGAGAAGTAGGTAACAGGAACGTTCATGCTTGGCTTAGCGACTTCGTCAAATGCCTGCATGGTGTCCATTGTTTTAGGAGAAGCTTTTACCTTTTGTACCCACTCATCAAAACCTTGACGGTCAGGAGTTGCAATAGCATTGAACTTCATATCAGAGAAGCCGTGGCCACTGTAGCTTGCAGAGAAGCCCTTATAAGTGCCTGGTTCGTTAGCGATTAAGTGAAGTTTTGTTTGCATACCCGCCATCGCGTAGATTTGGCCACCTAAAGATGGAATGAAGAATGAATTCATCACCGAGTCTGACGTGATTTTGAAGTTAACTGGCACACCGGTAGGGAATGCGATTTCATTAACTGTTGCAATGCCTTGCTCTGGATAAATAAATATCCATTTCCAGTCAGCAGAAATAACTTCAATCGTGACGGGTTCCTGATCACTCACTAATGGCTGATACGGGTCCAGCTCATGTGTCGTCTTCCAAGTGATAGCACCCAGAATAATGATAATGATGATAGGAACAGTCCAGCAGACTAACTCAATTTTATTTGAGTGAGCCCAATGAGGACGGTAGGTTGCTGACGTGTTGGATTCACGGTATTTTCTTGCGAAGATAATCGTCATGAAAATAACAGGAATAACAACAAGTAGCATTAAGCCAATTGCAATAAGAATTAGCTCTTTTTGTTTAACGCCAACGGCGCCTTTTGGATCCATCAACACCATATCGCAACCACCTAATAGTAAGGTAGCTACAACGAGTGAGATTGCTCCGATGCTTTTTTTGTAGTTCATAAGTCTCATCCACGACCCCAAATGACAAGAATCTAATTGTCGTTTCATCAGTGCGGGCATTTTACGGTAAGGTTATGCGAGTGTAAATGATTGTAAGGCAAAGAAACGGAATTGTTAGCTCTTTATGTTAATATGATCACATGTAAAGAACTTATAAAGAAAACGTTAAAATTGATGCGATTTATAAGTATGCATTGATAAAACTCAATTAATAGTAAATTATCTTAGTAATTTTTCAAAGAAAAATATATACAAAAGAAATGAAAAAAGAGTGAAACTGATATAAATGATTAGCAATTTGCTAAGGGAAATTACAGTTTTTATTGCCGATAAAGCTATTTTGGTTGCTTTATCGGCTAAATCATAAAGAAAAATTCTTATTTTACTGAAAAAAATAAGAAAATAGTTAACTCCTGATACAATATTCTATAGTGCGCTAAAAGGTATACTTTAATGTGTAAATGATTGCATCTTGATAGAAGGTATCTCCTAATTTATTGTCGGCATAGCGGTATTGTACCCCTGCAGAAACATGGTTTGTCGCATTCCACCAAAAAGCGAGAGCGCCATTTATGCCATTACTCTTGCCGCCGTTATAGCGTTTGTTCCTGGCAAACTCCATTTCATGCCAGTTTGTTATCATGAAATTTTCTTCGAATGCGCTGAAATTATAACCAGCTACCCAACCTGCTACATATCCATTATTACCTGAATAGAATGTCTGGTCGGTGTAATTTAGAGCAATAAAAGGTTTAAACCATAAATCACCGAATGCAGTGTTATAACCAATACCATATAAAGTATTCACATCGTGGAAATTACCACCATACTTGGCTCCCGGTAATGACCAAGTGCCATAAACGTGGCCATATAGATTGAAACCAGTATCACCTAAATAAAAGCGGCCTGTTGTTTTAATGGTATAGCGTTTATTTCGTCCTGAATCGGTGTGTTGGCTATGGAATGGGTTTTCGAGATCAAAAAAGCCATATAACTCACCCCAATTAAAATTGGCACCGCCTTCAAGCTCAATATAGGCAAAATCTTTCTTACGTGTCGTATTTTCTGTTTTGGTTTCAGTACGATGTGACCAATCTAAATAGTTTACATTGACATCAGCAAAGCCATTTTTATAGCCAATAATATCGTCAGAGTATGCCGTACCCGCTAGAGAAATTAAGGTAGCCATGTAAATGATTTTTTTCATAGATAGATTATCTTCGCTTAATAATTGATGAGGTTTAGCAGTTTGCTAGTTATTAACACTTTAATTAACTGATTTGCAACATGTGACATATTAGGCTTATAAATTGCAATTAAGAAATATTTTACACAGGTAAAGTGATCTAAGTCACGATATTTTGACGATATTAATTCGTTTTGCTATTTAGGTCTGGTTTATAGAAAAGATCAAATCCCCTAAACAAATAAACTTTGCTTAGGGAATTATGAAATGAATAAGAAAGAGTATTGAGAGGGTTATTGCTGTACTGTTTTGCGAACGGCGAGGAAATCTAAACTACCACCAATAACTAAGCTGATAGCACCAATGCTAATACCAGTATTAAAAATAAGGTTTTGGTAGTGGGGTAAACTTAGCCAAAATTCAATTTGTGTCGTAAATAGATAAACTTTCATATCACTAAATGAAAATACAAGTAATGAAAGTAACCAAATAGCAAGGCAGCTTACGGCAGTAATAAGTGCATATACGGCAATACGGTAGCCTCTAGCATATAGTTGACGTCGTTGGAATAGCCCTGTTGTTTGAGTGTAAATTAAGGATGTTCGGCAAGCTAATAAAAGTAAAACGCCAGGAACTGCAACCGCGATTGAAATTAGGTAGAAAAGTGGCCAGCCATAGTTACTGACAAAAATACTTGCGACTGGGCCAATGTAAACACGCCCAACAGCAGAAAGAGCAGAAAGAAGGGCAAATTGCGTTGCAGATAACGACTTATTACATAATGTCATTAAGAGGGCGACAAAAGCAGCAGTTCCCATGCCAGAGAAGATATTTTCTAGAAATATAATCGACCCCATGGTTAAGATATTAGGGGGGGTTATCGCTAAGAACCAATATCCGATATTAGAGCCGCCTTGTAGAAGTCCAAAAATAAATAGAGCTTTAAATAAGCTCATGTTTTTCATTAGGTAACCACCAAGTAATGCCCCAACTATGGTTGCCGCCATACCGACAGTTTTATTGACGGTACCCACTTCACTTAAACTAAAACCAAGCGCGTTTAACAGAAAGTTGGTATTGAGCGCCATGACAAAGGCGTCACCGAGTTTGTAAAAAACTAACAGGAGTAAGATTAGCCATGCATTGTTCCTGCTAAAGAATTCAGCGAGTGGCTCGTAAATTGCTTTTTTTAATGAGGTTGGCGCAGCACCGCTTTCTTCAGGTTCTTTGGCGAGTAATGTCGCGATAACACCGATAACCATCAGCCCAGCCATGACTAAGTACAGTTGTTTCCAGGTTAAAAACTTGTCTGCTAACCAAAGTGCAAGGCCACCTGAAACTAGCATGCTGATCCGGTACCCCATAACGGAGGTTGCCGCTCCAATTCCGCGTTCTTCAGCACTCAGTAAATCGGTTTTATAAGCATCAAAAACAATATCTTGTGAGGCTGAACAAAATGCAACAGTAACGGCTAGCGCAGCCAGATACCACAAATGTTCTGAGGGGTTCACAAAGCCCATCGCGGCAATACTGATAATCAACAGAATTTGCGTGGTTAATAGCCATCCTCTTCGGCGGCCAAGAAAGGGCGGGGTGTAGCGATCCATCATTGGGGACCAAAGAAATTTCAGCACATAAGCCTGTCCGACTAATGAAAAGAAACCAATGGTTTTAATATCGACATTTTCAACAGTTAGCCAAGCTTGTAATGTACCTGCAGTCAAAGCTAAAGGTAGACCAGAAACAAAGCCTAAAAGGATTAAAGTAATGTTATTTGGTAGAGTAAAACGAGGCATTATTCCCTCTAAGCCAGTGTGATATTGCTGCAATACATTGCGCCGCAGAGGTATTGGCTGCGCTATGCTACCCAAGCTCAATCAATGAGAGCTTAGGTAGCTTAATACTTAATGATAATGATTGCTCAGTTAATAGCGTGAATTTTGTCTGATAAAATCGGTGATTTCTTGGTCTGTTGCCATATCTGCAATTAAATCAGTGAGTGCGCTATTGATAGCTGTTGCTATCTTGTCATTATTGGCAGCTAATAACTCTTGTGTATTAAAATTGCGGGTAAATGAGCGTGTTTTTGTTGAACCATTTGGAGCCGTTGCAATAATGCTCACACTAGAGTTGACGGTAATATTATGGCGTAGACTGCCTTCACTTACTTTGGTATCGAGCTTATTCAATTGAACAACTAGATTCACGTTTGCCGGTGATGTCACCATAAACCCACGTGCAGCCATCTGTTTTTCGACAGCTTCTTGCATTAGATAGCGAGGATCGCGAGAAGGGTTTAGTACGACTAGACTACTATTACGATTGACCTCTGCTAAGGATTTGTTCGCACGATTATCTACACTGCTAACACTGATTGAAGTCGCATTCAATGTCGGGTTTTTTGCAGGTAAAGCTATCTTAGGCTCAAGTGATAGTGTATTGCTGCTGGTTGCACAGCCCGCAAGAAGAAATAGCCCTAAAAGTGGAAAACACAGTTTTCTTAACATAATTTTTTCCAGTTCATCTTTCCTAATTGAAAATGTTTCGTTATGGTGCGGGTAGCCGTCGTTCAATATAAAGCTTAGCGGCTTATTTATCCTAAACTGTTAGACAACAATTTTTGAAAAAATTCGCATCAACGTGCCGCTATCATAACATTGGCAAGTTATTATCGGATATAGAAGATAGCAATAATCAACGCGTACAATAAAAGATAATTGCCTCTGAGCATAATTTTTAATTAAGGAGCATTTTATGGGCGCTAATGCAGCTCAAAGTATGCAATCTCTTGTGATCCAAAAATTACAAGCTGCTTTTGAACCTACACATTTGGAGGTGATTAATGAAAGCCATCAACACAATGTGTTACCTGGGTCTGAAAGCCATTTCAAAGTTATTTTAGTGAGTGATAAATTTGAAAATAAACGAATGCTTGCCCGTCATCGTGAAATTTATGCTATTTTAGCGGACGAATTATCAGGAGGGATCCATGCCCTTGCTTTGCATACATATACACAACAAGAGTGGAATGAGCTTGCTGATACAGCATTAAAATCACCAGCTTGTCGTGGTGTAGGTGGTGTTAATCGATAATTCTTCGTTTCAGGTAATGCACTGAGACTATTCTTTACATAATCAGCCATGCTTAATAATGAGTTTGGTGAATGTTTTTTCTTCAATTTAGGTGAAAAAACAAAAAATTTAGTCAGAAAAGTCACAAATAAAGAGGAAAAAACGCTTCTTTTCTCAGCTTTTCTCGACTCAGGGCGCATGCATCGGTATAATGCTGCGTCTAATTTTCAGTAAGGTTTCGGGACGCTTCTGATATCAGGGATTGACCGTTACGAAAGTAACGCCCCCGGTTCTGGAAGGGAGACAGCCGTTATGATTTAATGGCATAACTCTGGAGTAGACCGATCACTAAGATTTATTTTGAGGTAAGAAGATGCAAGTTTCTGTTGAAACGACTCAAGGCCTTGGGCGTCGTGTAACAATCACCGTTCCTGCCACTGATATTGAAAAAGCAGTTAATAGCGAATTAGTTAGTGTTGCTAAAAAAGTACGTGTTGATGGTTTCCGTAAAGGAAAAGTACCAATGAACATCGTTAAACAGCGTTACGGTGCGTCTGTTATGCAAGACGTTCTGGGCGATGTAATGCAACGTAACTTCATCAATGCAATTATTGAGCAAAAAATCAATCCAGCGGGTGCACCTAGCTACAAGCCAGAGCAACTCGAAGATGGTAAAGATTTTGTGTATTCAGTTGAATTCGAAGTTTACCCAGAAATCGAATTAGCAGGTTTAGAAACTATCGAAGTTGAAAAACCAGCAGTTTCTGTAAAAGACGAAGATCTGGAAAACATGTTAGAAACTCTGCGTAAGCAACAAGCGCAGTGGAAAGAAGTTGAAGCGGCAGCAGAAGCTGACTCTCGCATCACTATCAACTTTACCGGTTCTATCGATGGTGAAGAATTCGAAGGCGGCAAAGCAGAAGATTTCGCTCTGGTTATGGGCGAAGGTCGTATGATCCCAGGTTTCGAAGAAGGTGTTGTGGGTCATAAAGCGGGTGAAGAATTCGATATCGAAGTTAACTTCCCAGAAGACTACCATGCTGAAAACCTGAAAGGTAAAGCAGCGAAATTTGCTATCGTTCTGAAGAAAGTAGAACAGCGTGAACTGCCTGAGTTCACTGAAGAATTCATCAAGCGTTTTGGTATCGCTGATGGCTCTTTAGATGGCCTGCGTGCAGAAGTACGTAAAAACATGGAGCGTGAGCTGAAAAATGCTGTGCGTAACCGTGTTAAAGCCCAAGTTCTGGATGGCTTAATCAAAGCTAACGACATCGAAGTACCAGCAGCAGTTGTTGATGGTGAAATTGATGTTCTGCGTCGTCAAGCGGCACAACGCTTTGGTGGTGACGAAAAACAAGCGATGGAATTACCTCGTGAATTGTTTGAAGAACAAGCAAAACGTCGCGTAGTGATCGGTCTGCTGTTAGGTGAAGTGATCAACAAAAACGAACTGAAAGCTGATGAAGATCGTGTTAAAGCACTGATCGAAGAAATGGCTTCTGCGTATGAAGATCCATCTGAAGTTATCGAATACTACAGCAAAAACGAAGAGCTGATGAACAGTGTTCGTAACTTAGCTTTAGAAGAACAAGCTGTTGAAACAGTATTAGCTGTTGCTAAAGTGACAGAAAAAGAAACTAACTTCACTGAACTGATGAACCAAGTTCAAGCAGGTTAATTTTTTCTTGCTGTGCAAAATAATGAAACCCGTGGTGTGCTACTACGGGTTTTTTGTCAATTAAAGCCTTTAAATTATCACTTTAGCGAATTTAATTAGGAAACCCTTGAAAAACACATTTAAACCCTAATTATATTATCTATACTTCAGTAGTCTAAGTGGGGCCTTAATTGCGATTCAAACTATTTTGAATAGCTTAATATTGTCTTTTTACCGCTTAATATTGCCGAAAACGATGATATTAACCAATTGAGTTATTTCGTCACCCTTGAAAATCAAGTATGGTTTTCTAATGGTATAATTCCGTGTAACCCAATAGACTTGTGTTAAACTCTTTTAAAGAGCGTCTTGTTTACTGCAGCATACTTAGCTGCATTTTCTTCTTATTTTGTCAGTAATTTGGTTAAATATTAGCTAAACTAGAAAAATAAGAGGATTGAAAGAGCTTGCAGACACAGGAATTTTTTAAAACCGTTGTTTGTGGCATGAACTCGGCTCAAAATAGCAGGCAGACAGCAAATTAGGCGCAAGCACCAGAACGTTTTAATAGGAGATTTCGATGTCACATTTTGGCAGTCAGGAACAATTAGCATCTCAAATGGCCCTTGTGCCTATGGTCATAGAGCAGACTTCTCGTGGTGAGCGCTCGTATGATATTTACTCACGTCTATTAAAAGAACGTATTATCTTCCTGACAGGTCAAGTGGAAGACCATATGGCGAATTTAATCGTCGCTCAGATGTTATTTCTTGAAGCAGAAAACCCTGAAAAAGATATTCATTTGTATATTAATTCACCGGGTGGTGTAATTACCGCAGGTATGTCAATTTACGATACGATGCAGTTTATCAAGCCTGATGTAAGTACTATTTGTATGGGACAAGCTTGTTCCATGGGGGCTTTTTTATTGACAGCGGGTACAAAAGGTAAACGTTTCTGCTTACCAAATTCACGCGTGATGATCCACCAACCGTTAGGGGGTTATCAAGGCCAAGCGTCAGATATCGAAATCCACGCCCAAGAAATTCTTAAAGTGAAATCTCGAATGAACGAGTTAATGGCTCTGCATACTGGTAAATCCATTGAAGAAATTACCCGAGACACAGAGCGTGACCGTTTCTTATCTGCAAATGAAGCAAAAGAATATGGTTTAGTCGACCAAATTTATAGTAGCCGTTAATGGGTTAACTTTTGGTATAATTAGTTCATACCATAAACTATTTTAAAGAAAATCGTTGTTTTGTTTTTAAATGAACGAAAACAAAACAATATGGATAAAAGTGAGGTCAACTGATGACAGATAAACGCAAAGAGGGGACAGGAAAACTGCTTTACTGCTCTTTCTGCGGAAAAAGTCAGCATGAAGTGCGCAAGCTGATTGCCGGTCCGTCAGTCTATATTTGTGATGAATGTGTAGATTTATGTCTCGATATCATCCGCGAAGAAATAAAAGAACTTACGCCGCATCGTGAGCGTAGTGAACTGCCTACGCCACATGAAATTCGACAGCATCTTGACGACTATGTTATCGGTCAGGAAAAAGCGAAGAAAGTTTTAGCTGTTGCGGTATATAACCACTACAAACGCTTACGTAATGGTGATAAAACCAGTGATGGTGTTGAATTAGGTAAAAGTAATATTTTGCTAATTGGCCCAACAGGTAGTGGTAAAACGCTTTTAGCTGAAACGCTAGCGCGTTATTTGGATGTGCCATTTACAATGGCTGATGCAACGACATTAACTGAAGCAGGTTATGTCGGTGAAGACGTTGAAAATATCATTCAAAAATTACTACAAAAATGCGATTATGATGTTGAAAAAGCTCAACGTGGTATCGTATATATTGATGAAATCGATAAAATTTCACGTAAATCAGATAACCCATCAATTACCCGTGACGTTTCTGGGGAAGGTGTGCAACAAGCACTTCTTAAACTTATTGAAGGAACTGTTGCGGCAGTGCCACCACAAGGAGGGCGTAAGCACCCTCAGCAAGAATTTTTGCAGGTTGATACCTCAAAGATCCTCTTCATTTGTGGCGGGGCATTTGCAGGGCTAGACAAAGTTATCGGTCAGCGTTTGAATACCCGCTCAGGTATTGGTTTTGCTGCAGAAGTGAAAGGTGAGTCAGATAAAGCAACAGAAGGCGAATTATTAACTCAGGCGGAGCCAGAAGATCTAATCAAATTTGGTTTAATTCCTGAATTTATTGGCCGTTTACCTGTTGTTGCAACATTAACTGAACTAAGTGAAGAAGCTCTGATTCAGATTCTGCAAGAACCTAAAAATGCATTAACGAAACAATATCAAGCTTTATTTAGTCTTGAAAACACTGAGCTTGAATTCCGTGAGGAAGCATTAAAAGCCATCGCTAAGAAAGCAATGGCACGTAAAACTGGAGCTCGTGGTTTACGTTCTATCGTTGAAGCTGCATTGTTGAATACGATGTATGATCTCCCTTCAATGAGTGATGTTGAAAAAGTTGTCGTTGATGAAAACGTCATTAATGAACAATCAGAACCGCTTTTAATCTATAGCAAACCTGATGCTCAAGCTTCTGGCGATAACTAATCCCATATAAAATGTTCAATAATTAATCAAACGAAATGAGGGGTTTCCCTCATTTTGTTTTTTATGTTCAACTAACCATTGAATGCTAAAATCTTGTCCCCATATAGTTTATATTCTGAGGTGTGGTTTCCTTGTTTTAGACAGCAATTTTAGAACAAGAGAGAGAAACCCTTAAACTAGCGTGAGCTAAACGAAGAGAGAGCTTTATGAATCCTGAGCGTTCCGAACGCATTGAAATACCAGTATTGCCTCTGCGTGATGTAGTGGTATACCCACATATGGTGATCCCACTGTTTGTTGGACGTGAAAAATCCATTCACAGTCTGGAAGCAGCGATGGATCATGACAAGCAGGTAATGCTGGTTGCGCAAAAAGAAGCCTCGACTGATGAGCCAGGGGTGAATGATTTATTTGCTGTCGGTACAGTCGCGTCTGTTATTCAGATGTTAAAACTGCCTGATGGCACCGTTAAAGTCCTTGTTGAAGGTCTACGACGCGCACGTATTACCAGTTTGACAGATAATGGCGAATATTTCTTAGCGCAAGCGGAATATTTGGCAACAGAACAAAATAATGAGTCTGAACACGCTGCGTATGATGAAGCGACAGCGGGTTCTCAATCATCAGACGCACTTGATGAAAAAGAAAACGAAGTATTGTATCGCACTATCGTTAGTCAGTTTGAAAGCTATATAAAGCTGAATAAAAAGATCCCACCTGAAGTATTAACCGCATTACATGCAATAGAGCAAGATCAGCTAGATAAACTGGCGGATACCATTGCTTCTCATATGCCACTAAAATTAGCGGATAAACAACGCGTTTTAGAAATGGCGAATATCGCTGAGCGTGTTGAGTTTTTGATGGCCATGATGGAGTCAGAAACTGAGTTGCTGCAAGTCGAAAAACGCATCCGTAATCGTGTTAAAAAACAGATGGAAAAAAGCCAGCGCGAGTATTATCTGAATGAGCAAATGAAAGCTATTCAGAAAGAGCTAGGCGAAATGGATGATGCGCCAGATGAATATGAATCGCTAAAACGTAAAATCGAAGAAGCGAAAATGCCAAAAGAGGCACAAGAAAAAGCAGAAGCAGAATTGCAGAAGCTGAAAATGATGTCTCCAATGTCAGCGGAAGCTACCGTAGTCCGTAGTTATATCGATTGGATGGTGCAGGTTCCATGGCATAAACGTAGCAAAGTCAAAAAAGACTTAGTGAAAGCCCAAGAAGTGTTAGATACCGATCACTACGGTTTAGAGCGTGTGAAAGACCGTATTTTAGAGTATCTGGCAGTGCAAAGCCGTGTAAGTAAAATTAAAGGGCCGATTCTTTGTTTAGTTGGGCCTCCTGGTGTGGGTAAAACCTCTTTGGGGCAATCTATTGCTAAGGCTACGGGTCGCCAATATACCCGTATGGCATTAGGTGGGGTACGTGATGAAGCTGAAATTCGCGGTCACCGTCGTACCTATATTGGCTCAATGCCTGGTAAGTTGATCCAGAAAATGGCAAAAGTAGGGGTCAAAAACCCACTATTTTTACTGGATGAAATTGACAAAATGTCATCTGACATGCGTGGTGATCCTGCCTCTGCACTATTAGAAGTACTTGATCCAGAACAAAATATTGCATTTAACGATCACTACTTAGAAGTGGATTATGATTTGTCTGATGTGATGTTTGTTGCAACATCGAACTCGATGAACATTCCTGCGCCATTGTTAGATCGTATGGAAGTTATCCGTCTTTCTGGTTATACAGAAGATGAAAAACTGAATATTGCGAAGAAACATTTGTTATCTAAGCAGATTGAACGTAATGCGTTGAAAAAGAATGAGTTAACTATCGACGATAGTGCTCTAATGAGCATCATTCGTTATTACACTCGCGAGGCTGGCGTCCGTGGTTTAGAGCGTGAAATCTCTAAATTGTGCCGTAAAGCAGTTAAAGCGCTACTGATGGACAAAAAGCTTAAGCACATTGAAATCAACGCTGATAACCTGAAAGATTATCTGGGTGTTCGCCGTTTTGATTATGGCCAAGCAGATACAGAAAACCGTGTTGGGCAAGTTACAGGCCTAGCTTGGACAGAAGTTGGTGGTGACTTACTTACTATTGAAACTGCATGTGTACCTGGTAAAGGTAAACTAACTTACACCGGTTCTTTAGGTGAAGTCATGCAGGAGTCTATCCAAACGGCATTAACGGTTGTTAGAGCTCGAGCAGAAAAACTGGGTATCAATAGCGATTTCTATGAAAAGCGTGATATTCACGTTCACGTGCCGGAAGGGGCGACGCCAAAAGATGGCCCGAGTGCGGGTATTGCGATGTCAACTGCTTTAGTTTCTTGCTTAACCGGTAACCCAGTTAGAGCCGACGTGGCAATGACAGGTGAAATTACGTTAAGAGGTTTAGTTTTCCCGATAGGCGGTCTGAAAGAGAAATTATTAGCTGCACATCGTGGTGGGATTAAAACAGTATTAATCCCTAAAGAAAACGAACGTGATTTAGAGGAAATTCCTCAAAATGTGATCGCGGATCTCGAAATTCATCCGGTGAAAACAATTGAAGAAGTTCTTTCTTTGGCTTTAGTTAACCCTCCTTTTGGCGCTGAAGTAGTTAAAAAGAAAGCTAAAAGAGTGAGCTGAATCAAGAAGTTTGTATAAAATTAAGGCTGACAGCTAATTTAGAGCTTGTCAGCCTTTTTTTTCATCGCTAATTTAACGATGATTCTGATAATTGTTTGTATGCAATCTGTTCTCTTGCCATTGGTAATCAGGATTGATATAACGGCTGCATATTAATTAACTATACTAATAACTGCTATAGTTAATTATAGTTAATTAAGAGATTTATAGTCCAACTAATATGGGGATGATAAGAGTGAATAAAGCTCAACTGATTGATCAAATCGCTTCTGATGCGAATATTTCTAAAGCTGCAGCAGGTCGTGTTGTTGACGCGTTCGTTGCTACTGTAACGGGTTCTTTGAGTAAAGGGGACGATGTTGCTCTAGTTGGCTTTGGGACTTTCTCTGTTCGTGAGCGTGCAGCACGTACAGGCCGTAACCCTCAAACGGGTAAAGAAATTAAAATAGCTGCGGCGAAAGTTCCTGCTTTCCGTCCAGGCAAGGGTCTTAAAGACGCTGTAAATAGCTAATTAGGTATTTAAGTTTGTCTTTCTCGTATTTTTGCGAAAACTCAAACTGACGGAATGTCTTTAATCAGCTAATATATAAGCGCACCATTGAAATGGTGCGCTTTTTTTTCTTTCTGAGTTAAGATTAGCGTATTATCAGGAAATTGAATTCAACAAAGCGGAGTTAAGCCTTTTTATGATGGAAAATTTACGCACAAAGGCGAATAGTCCTTTGCTCAAAATAATACTGGCGCTGATTATCCTTTCATTCGTGTTGGGTGGCGTTATGATGGGTGGCCTTGGTGGCAACAGTGCAAATAATGCAGCTGAAGTTAACGGGCAGTCAATAAGCCGAGAACAGCTACAGCAGGCTTTTCAACAAGAGCGCCAATCATTACAAGAGTATCTGGGAGATAAATTTTCAGAAGTCGCTAGTAATGAAGAAAGTATGAATTTACTGCGCCGCCAAGCTCTCGATAACTTGATTAACAATGAACTGATTAATCAGTATGCTAATGAACTACAACTTTCAGCAAGTGATCAGCAAATTGAGCAATATATTTTCTCAATGCCTGTTTTCCAGACAGATGGCCGGTTTGATAGCGAAAAATATCGTGAGATTTTAAGCCGCAACAACATTAACGCGGATAGCCTCGCAGCTCAAATTCGCCAAGACCTTACACGAGCTCAGTTAGGAAAAACCTTTACTGGAACGGATTTCGCTTTACCATCAGAAGTTAAAGCATATGCTGAATTATTTATGCAAGAACGTGAAATTCGTACTGCAATCTTAGATTTAGCAGAAGTTCAAGCGAAGCAAACAGCTTCTGAAGAAGAATTAAAAGCCTACTATGATGCTAACCAAAATAGCTTTATCTCACCTGAGAAAGTACAAGTAAGCTATGTTGAGATGGATGCTGCATCAATGCCTCCAGCCACAGTGTCTGATGAAGAAGTAAAAGCGTATTATGAGCAAAACCTGAAAAATTATACTCAGGCAGAGCAAAAACAGTACAGTATGATTCAGGCGGATTCTGAAAAGGATGCGAATGATATCCTGAATGAATTAAAACAAGGCGCGGACTTTGCAACATTAGCAACTGAAAAATCAACGGATAAATTCAGTGCAGGGCAAAAGGGCCTGATTGGTTGGATGGAAGCTGCATCAACGCCAATCGAAATTGTAGATGCAAAATTAACAGAAAAAGGGCAACTTTCAGCACCTGTTAAATCACAAAATAGCTATGTTATCTTCCGTTTAGATGATATTAAACCTGAATCTATTAAACCGTTTGAGCAAGTTGAAGAAAGTATTAAAACTAGCTTACTTCAAGATAAAAACATTAAACAATTCTATGATTTACAGCAAAAAGTCAGTGAAGCGGCTACGAGTGATATGGAATCATTAGTATCAGTTGAATCTGTATCTGGTTTGAAAGCGGTGACAACGGATTGGTTTGATAGAACAAATCCACCTGCTGCACTTAATTTCCCTAAAGTGGTCAGTGAAGTGTTTAGCGACCGTTTAGTGGATAAAAATGGTTCTAAAGGGATTAACTCTGACGTGATTAACGTGGAAGGTGACCGTGCATTTGTTGTACGTGTAACAGAGTATAAACCTGAAAGTGTTGAACCTTTTGAACAGGTTAAGTCAGAAATTGAAACACTGGTTAAACGTCAAAAAGCCGATGCAGAGTTGAAAACGACGGGCGATAAACTACTTGCTGAGTTAAAAGCAGGTAAAGGGGCTGAAGCTTTAAATGCTGCTGGTGTTAAACTTTCTGAAGTTCAGACTGTTTCTCGATTAATGCCACAAACAGCGGTTATCAATGCGACAATGGAAATGTCACAACCTGTTGATGGTAAACCAAGTTATGCACTTGCGCGTGATGAGTCCGATAACTATGTGGTTATTCAGTTAGATAAAGTCACATTAGGCCAACCAACGGATGAAGAGTTAAAACAACTGACCCGTGAATACCAAGGTGCAATGAGTTCTGCAGTTAACGAAGCTCTGATGCTTAACTTGCGTGAGAATGCAAAAATTGAAGTGCTGAATATTGAATAATTGCGAACAGCTTCGCAAATAAAATTGTAACTTCATGATTAGAAGGCCACCTTTGGGTGGCCTTTCGTATTTTTAATATTATTGAAAAGTGTTCCGTATTTTTCTATGGCATCGTTGTATCTCAACATACACAGGAGAACAAATATGTTATGGAATTCAGTCAATAAATGCAGATTAGGTATTGTTCTGCTCCTTTCTTTATTATGCTCATTCTCTTTTTTTTCTTTGGCTAAGAAAATTGAGCCAGAAAAAGCCACTGCGGCTGTCATTCAAGAGAAACAAGTAAGTAATAACTCACCATCGACGAGCCATGGCCAGTCTGACAAAGTCAATATCAACTTAGCGGGTGAAGAAGAACTCGCAGAAAAATTGACGGGTATCGGTAGGCAAAAAGCGAAAGCAATTGTTGAATATAGGCAAAAATATGGTGCTTTTAATTCCATTGAAAACATTTTAGAGGTTCAGGGGATTGGTCCTGCATTTTTAGAAAAGAATAAAGGTAAGTTAACTTTGTAACTAAAATCCCCCATACAAAGTATGGGGGGAATATAGTATGGGTGAATTATATTAAAGGTTAATAATTGAGCAGAAAACTAAACCTCTTATAAATAATTTGAGAGCTAAGTCTTATTATTGATAATCATTCAGCATATTTTCCGTACATTTGTTATTTTTATGTTATCGGAAAATAAACTGGTCGGAGTAGTTATGACAACACATATTAAAGTTCATGGTTATCATATAGATGTTTTTCAACATGTTAATAATGCACGATATTTAGAATTTTACGAAGCGGACCGATGGGAATGGATGAATAAACGTAATTTCATTAACTGGGCTATAAAAAATAATTTAACAATGGCTGCAGTGAACATTAATGTAAATTATATCCAAGGCGTATTACTTGGTGATGAGCTGACGGTAGTGACTCGTATGGATAAAATAGGAAGTAAAAGCGCAGTATGTTATCAACAAATTATTCGTAATAAAGCAGGCGTTCAAGAGGTTGTTTCAGATGCCTATGTGACGTTTGTTTTTATCGATAATATAGAGAATAAAGCGATTGTTATCGATGAACAGCTGCGTGAGAAGTTAGAGTCATTCAAGGTGGGTTCTGAAGATTTCATTCAAAATTAGCCTACCTAGCTTGAATAGTTATGAATAGGGCATGGTAGGCCACGTGTTTGATTAACTTATTAGTGCTTTTATTTTAATGATAGCATGATGGTTTCTTTATCATTTAGATATTCAGCTAAGCCCCTGCTTCTTAAATGACAGGCTGCACATTCACCACAACCGTCACCCTGGATGCCATTATAACAAGTCAGTGTTTGCTGCCTAATGGTCTCAAGGTGACCATAACTGTCGGCAAGAGCCCATGTTTGGGCTTTATTCAGCCACATTAACGGTGTTTCAAAGCGAATATTTTTGGCAAGGCCGAGGTCTACAGCATGGTTGAGTGCTTTGACAAACTCATCACGGCAATCGGGATAGCCTGAAAAATCGGTTTCACATACACCGGTTATCACCGCTTCTGCTTGGACTTGATAGGCGTATATTGCTGCGAGAGTGAGAAATAAAATATTACGTCCAGGTACGAAAGTGCTAGGCAGGCCGCTCGACTCGCTTTCTGTGAAATCAGGGACTGGGATGTTATCTCGAGTTAAGCTGCTGATTGCTAATTCATTGAGTAATGTAACATCTAAGACTTTATGCGCTGTAGCACCTAGAGATACGCTTAACTTCTGTGCGACTTCGATTTCAAAACGGTGGCGCTGGCCATAATCGAAAGTCACACAATGAACTTCATCATAGTTTTGCAAAGCTTGAATAAGACAGGTTGTTGAGTCTTGGCCTCCGCTGAAAACCACAACTGCGCGTTTCATAGGTACTCCTTGGTGATATATCATTTTAAAATGTGATGGGAAGAGAGTGAAGCATGTTAACGATACTAAGGTGTAATTAATAGTTCTATTTTTACAAAGTGAGTTTGATTGAAGTACTATTCATATGCGAATTTGGTTATTCATATAAAAATATTCTATAATCACGACATTTGGTAACATCTTTATTGTTTTTAAATTATTCAATTTTGCATAATATGGTTATGTAGCTAATACAATAACGACAAAAGTACTTACACCTAAGTCAAGAGAGCAATCATGCTAGATAAAATAGACAAAAAGCTGCTTTGTTTATTGCAAAATGACAGTAGCCTATCCCTAAACACCCTTGCTGAAGCTGTTAATTTAACATCTACGCCGTGCTGGAAAAGATTAAAAAGGCTTGAAGATGAGGGCTATATTCGAGGGCGAGTGACTTTACTCGACGGTGAGAAGCTAGGTTTAGGTTTAACGGTAATTGTGACAATTAAAACACAGCATCATAATAGTGAGTGGTATGAGCAATTTGTTTCTTTTGTCAGTCAACTTCCTGAAGTTCTGATGTTTTATCGTATGGCTGGGGAGTATGATTACCTTATGCAAGTAGAAGTGCATGACATGAAATCATATGACTTATTTTATAAAAAACTCGTCAATGGTGTTCATGGTTTAATCGATGTGACTTCAAGTTTTGCAATGGAAAAAATCAAGTATACGACAGTATTGCCTATTCCTGATTAACTCCGTAATAACGTAGATGATTACGGCTTCTCATTTTTAGGCATCATTAAATCAATATATTCAAGGCAGTATTACGTGCGATTATTTTCACAACTAGGTTGGTATTTTTTGAGTGAGTGGCGGCGCTATCTCGGTGCTGTTTGTTTTCTCATTATTATTGCTATCTTACAATTAGTCCCTCCACGCATCGTTGGTGTGGTTGTTGATGGAATAAGTAAAGGGGCAATGCCAACAAAGCAGTTGATTACTTATGTTTCAGTCATGCTGTTGATTGCACTGGTTGTGTATGGTTTGCGGTATGTTTGGCGTTTATGGTTATTTGGTGCTTCTTATAAGTTAGCCGTACAGCTACGACAAAAATTTTATCGGCAATTAAGTCTGCAAAATCAAGAGTTTTACCTTAAGTACCGAACAGGGGATTTAATTGCACGCACGACGAATGATGTTGACCGAGTTGTGTTTGCAGCTGGTGAAGGTGTTTTAACATTAGTTGACTCATTGGTGATGGGGTGTGCGGTGCTCATCATGATGAGTGTTGAAATTAGTTGGCAACTGACTTTACTAGCACTTATTCCAATGCCAATTATGGCACTAGTCATTAAGCGTTATGGTGACCAGCTTCATCAGCGTTTTAAGCATGCTCAAGGGGCATTTTCGTCTTTAAATAATCATGCGCAAGAAAGTTTAACAAGTATCCGTATGATTAAAGCTTTTGGCCTTGAAGATCATCAATCGAATCAATTTGAACAGGTAGCCACTGAGGCTGGACGTCGCAATATGCATGTTGCTAAAGTTGATGCGCGTTTTGATCCCACCATTTTTATGGCGATTGGTATGGCCAATTTACTCGCTATTGCAGGTGGCAGCTGGATGGTGTTAAACGACACATTGACGTTAGGTGAATTAACGAGCTTTGTGATGTATTTAGGATTAATGATTTGGCCAATGCTAGCGCTCGCATGGATGTTTAATATCGTTGAACGAGGTAGTGCAGCTTATAGTCGTATTCTAAGTTTACTCAATGAACCGTTAGTTATTCAGGATGGCTCGCATTCATTACAGCCTGAAAAGGGAAACTTGAATGTGAATATCATCAATTTTAGTTATCCAGAAACCACACGAATAGCATTACATGATATTCGGTTTGACCTAAAACCTGGGCAATTTTTGGGGATCTGTGGGCCAACAGGGGCTGGGAAATCAACATTGTTGACGTTATTGCAGCGCCAATTTGATGTTACGGAAGGGGAAATCCTCTATCAAGGTTTACCACTATCTGAGGTCCGTTTAAATGAATGGCGTGCTCGGTTATCTATCGTAAATCAATCTCCATTTTTATTTTCAGATACAGTTGCAGGCAATATCGCACTTGGGCGACCTAATGCCACTCAGGAAGAAATTGAGCAGGCAGCGCGTGTCGCTTGTGTACATGATGATATTTTACGTTTACCGGAAGGCTATTCTACTCAGGTTGGTGAACGTGGAGTTATGTTGTCTGGTGGGCAGAAACAACGAATTTCTATTGCAAGGGCAATCTTACAAAATGCAGAAATTTTGGTGTTAGATGATGCACTTTCTGCCGTTGACGGGCAGACCGAGTTTACGATTTTACAAAACTTAAGTCATTGGCGGCAGGGTAGAACCATGATAATTAGCGCTCATCGTCTATCTGCATTGGTAGAAGCAGACAATATTATTGTGCTATCTCAAGGTGCGATTATTAGCCGAGGTAGGCATGAAGCGCTTATTGCGCAGTCGGGTTGGTATAAAGATATGTATCAGTACCAACAGATTGAAGCGGCGTTGGATGGTGAGCTATGAGCCAAAAGAAACCACTATGGCCAGCACTTAAGCGTTTACTTTCTTACGGAAAAGCACACCGAGGCACCATGGGGATTGCTATTGCAATGCTATGGTTGGCCGCTATTGCGGAGGTCAGCGGGCCTCTGCTGATCAGTTATTTTATTGATAACATGATTGCGAAAAAGCAAATCATCATGCCACTGGCTTTATATATGGCCGTTGGTTTTATATTGCTTCAAGTTATTGCTGCATTATTACATTACTATCAAATTATTTTATTTAATAAAGCTTCTGTGGGAGTCGTGCAAACATTACGAACAGATGTGATGAATGCCGCCCTTAGGCAGCCTTTGAGTGCCTTTGATAAACAACCTGTTGGCCAATTGATTTCACGAGTTACAAATGATACTGAAGTGATTAAAGATCTATTTGTGATGGTTGTGCCGACGGTGTTTCGGAGTTTAGCCCTGATTTGTGCCATGTTAGTTGCTATGTTTTCATTGGAATGGCGTATGGCATCAATTGCAGTGATGATTTTTCCTGCTGTATTTGTGGTGATGCTTGTTTATCAGCGCTTAAGTACACCGATTGTACGTCGTGTCAGATCTTATCTTGCGGATATTAACAACGGTTTTAACGAAGTCATTAATGGAATGACGGTTATTCAGCAATTTATCCAACAGGCTAGGTTTGGCGAAAAAATGCAAAGTATTAGTCAAGACCATTATTTTGCAAGAATGAAAGCATTAAAACTTGATGGTTTACTATTAAGGCCATTACTAAGTTTACTTTCAGCTTCAGTATTGTGTGGCTTGCTATTGCTATTTGGGTTTGAAGGAACGACTACCATTGGTGTTGGTGTCTTATATGCATTTATTAACTATTTGGGTCGTTTGAATGAACCGCTTATCGAATTAACTTCTCAGCAATCGATGCTTCAGCAAGCGGTTGTTTCAGGTGAGCGTGTTTTTGAACTCATGGATAGCCCGCAACAAGGCTATGGGGAAAGTATTGAGCCATTACAAGGTGGCTCAATCTCAATTAACCATTTATCTTTTGCTTACCGTGATAACAAAATGGTACTTAAAGATATTAATTTACACGTACCTGATAATAATTTTGTTGCATTGGTCGGTCATACTGGGAGCGGTAAAAGTACCATTGCAAATTTAATTATGGGGTATTACCCATGGCAGGAAGGGGATATTTTATTAGATGGACGTGACTTGAGTTCACTATCTCACCAAGTTTTACGTCATGGTATTGCGATGGTGCAACAAGACCCTGTTGTCCTTGCGGCTTCTTTTTTTGATAACGTCGCACTAGGGCGTGAGATTAGCCAAGATAAAGTTTGGGAAGTTCTTGAAACTGTTCAGCTTGCTGAGTTAGTTCGTGGGTTACCTGATGGGCTAGATACCGTACTTGGTGAACAAGGAAACACCTTGTCTGTTGGGCAAAGACAATTACTAGCGATGGCTCGAGTACTTGTGGTCACACCTAAAATTTTAATTTTGGATGAAGCAACGGCGAATATTGACTCAGGGACTGAGCAAGCGATACAAAAAGCATTACGAATGATCCGTCAACATACTACGCTCGTCGTGATAGCTCATCGTTTATCGACAATCGTCGATGCTGATCAAGTCGTTGTGTTACATCGTGGTGCAATTGTTGAGCAAGGTAAACATTTGCAGCTTTTACAGCAAAAAGGACGTTATTATCAAATGTACCAGTTGCAACAAGTTGGGGAATCATTGAATGCCCGTTGTGATGCTGAAATTGAGAGTATAACTAGTTAATTATTCTGCACTCTTATAATGCAAGACCTAAAGCCACTCATTCGAGTGGTTTTTTATTTTGTTCTTTCCTATTGAATAATATGGATAAATATATTTTGGCACACGATTTGCTATAACGTTAGTGCTGTTCAAGATATTGAGCGGCTTATTCACCTGACTTATAGGAGTGAGCATGAAATATATCATCGCAATCATTAAGCCATTTAAATTAGATGAAGTCCGAGAAGCACTATCAGATATTGGTGTTCAAGGGCTTACTATTACTGAAGTTCGAGGGTTTGGACGACAGAAAGGACATGCCGAATTATATAGAGGAGCTGAATATACTGTCGATTTTTTACCTAAAGTACGTATGGAAATAGCGGTTTCTGATGAGTTAGTAGAACAGGTAATTGAAACAATCGAAAAAAAAGCTTATACGGGCCAAGTCGGGGATGGAAAAATATTTATTTTGTCATTAGAGCAAGCTGTACGTATTCGTACAGGTGAAAAACAAGACGAAGCACTGTAGGAGAGCAATTATGCGCAAAGGGTTCCAATACTTATGTCTATTGATATCAATGGGGAGTTTTCCAATGACGGTGCTTGCAGCAGAGGAAACCCTAGATAAAGCGGATAACGCATTTATGATGATAGCGACTGCTTTAGTTATTTTCATGATACTTCCAGGTATCGCATTATTCTATGGTGGGCTACTAAGAAGCAAAAATGTTCTTTCCTTAATGGCTCAAACTGCGGTCATTTTTGCTTTAGTGTCTGTTATTTGGATTGTTTATGGGTACAGTTTAGCTTTTAGTGAGGGAAATGATTTTATCGGTGGTTTTAGTCAGATTATGTTAAAAAATATCACTGTTGAAAGCTTATCTGGACCGATCCCTCAATTTATTCACGTTGTTTTTCAAGGGGCATTTGCATGCTTAACGGTTGCATTGGTGGTTGGTGCACTAGGGGAGCGAATTAAATTTTCTGCAATTTTAATTTTTACGATTATTTGGACGACATTTGCTTATTTACCAATGGCACACATGGTATGGGGCGGCGGTATTTTATCGCAAGATGGCGCACTAGATTTTGCTGGGGGTACGGTTGTTCATATTAATGCGGCTGTTGCCGGTTTAGTTGGTGCTTACTTACTTGGGCATCGTACTGGGTTAGGAAAAGAGGCTATTAAACCACATAACTTACCTATGGTGTTTATGGGAACATCCATACTATTCATTGGCTGGTTTGGTTTCAATGCAGGTTCGGCCGGAAGTGCTAATAGTATCGCTGCATTAGCGTTTGTGAACACTATCGCAGCTGCAGCTGGTGCTATTTTATCATGGACTTTAGCTGAGTGGCTTTTCAGGGAAAAACCTTCATTATTAGGTGCTTGCTCTGGTTGCTTAGCTGGGTTAGTTGGGGTTACGCCAGCGGCAGGAACGGTTGGGGTCGGTGGGGCATTAATTATAGGGGTATTGTCTGGGCTGGCGGGTTTATGGGGTGTTGTGATTTTAAAGCGTCGATTAAAAGTTGATGATGTTTGCGATGTTTTTGGGGTTCATGGTGTCTGCGGGATTTTAGGTTGTTTACTAACGGGGGTATTTACTTCAACGGCATTAGGCGGAAGTGGTTTTGCGGAGGGTATTACGATGATGAAGCAAGTCGGAATTCAAGCTGTTAGCATACTAGTTTGTGTTGTTTGGACCGCAATCGTTGCTTATATTGCATTTAAAGTGGCAGCGAAAACTTCAGGTTTACGCATTAATGTTGAAAAAGAAAGGGAAGGTTTAGATATTACTTCTCATGGTGAAAGTGCCTACAATTAATCTTAATGTAATGATAATTACAGGATAATACTGTGCTTTGTGTAAATTGATAATGGCAGCTTATTGCTGGCTGCCATTACCTTTTTAAACCGACTGATCTACCTTTCTAAGTAAGTAATCACTTACTCGAAACTCCGCTTTATTTATGGGGTTGCCTATGCCGAATTACACCTTCTTGGACTGCGGTTGCAACAAGATCACCTTGTAAATTATAGATTTGTCCTTTAACAAAACCCCTTCCACCAGATGCCGAGGGACTTTCTACGGCATACAGTAACCAATCATCAATTTTGAATGGACGATGGAACCACATTGAATGATCAATCGTTGCGACTTGTAGGTCTCGTTCCATAAAGCCTCTACCATGCGGTTGCAATGCGGCTGGAAGGAAATTGTAATCAGATGCATAACCTAACAAATAGTGATGCAGCGAAGGTAGATCCGGTAACTGTCCTTTCGCTTTAAACCAAATATAACGAAACGGCTCTTGAGGTGCGGAATCGAATGGGCTGTAAAACTCAACAGGACGAAATTCAAAGGGAGTTGGCCTAAGAGCATATTTTTTAACTGATTCTGGCAATTTATCAGCCAAACTTTGCACAATATCATCTTGAGAAATTAACGAAGTCGGTGGTGGTACATCCGGCATCAAGTTTTGATGATTATAACCTTCTTCTTGAGATTGAAATGATGCGGTCATAAAGAAGATAGGCTTGCCGTTTTGAATGGCGCTCACTCGACGTGCGCTAAAACTTCCGCCATCGCGTAAAATTTCAACGTCATAAACAATAGGACGTGAGCTATCGCCTGGACGTAAAAAATAACTATGAAAAGAATTAATCGCTCGCTCTTCAGGTATGGTTTGTTTCGCTGCATACATGGCTTGTCCAACAACTTGTCCGCCAAAAACTTGAGGCAAACCAAGGTCTTCACTTTGTCCCCGAAAAATACCTTCTTCAATTTTTTCGAGTTCGATTAGGCTAATTAAATTCTGTAATTCTGGGCTCATAGTCATCTTAGTTCTGTTATATGTGAATGAGATACTCGTATTTTCCCATTATTTATCCTGAATAGGTAGGTTAATTGTTATCGAATAAATTCAGGTTACGCATTGTTACATTTGGAAATATAAATGTATTATTCTACCAATATTAGCTATACTTTTTATTATTCACCAATCAGAAAATGATTTGTCTATTCCGATTATTTAAAAATGTTTTAGTAAACATTGTATTATAGGTAATAACTATGAAGTTTTTTCGCTACATTGTTAGCTTATTAGTACTTTTAATATTGGTTAGTTGTGAAGGGAATAGCACAAAGCCCAACGAAAAAGCACTTAATGCTAAAAATAGTAATAATAATCAGACGGTAGATTCAGGGAAAATCGAGGGCCGTGTTGTCATTTTACAGAATACTGCTTTACCTGAAGGTGCGGTTGTTACAATTACTCTGGCGGATACAACGGTGGCGGACTTGCCAGCCCTAATATTATCTCAAAAATATTATAATTCAGTGAACAATCGCCCGACAATTCCCTTTGAGCTCACTTACCAAAAAAATGAAGTTAGGCAGGAAGGTACACTCGTTGTTAATGCAACCGTGAACGCTGATGGAAAATTATTATATATTAGTGATAGTGTTGTAGAGGTTATCAATAACGGCATCACAAAAAATGTTGAATTATTGATGGTATCTGCAAACTAGCGAATAAGCGATTTCTTAGTTGAGTCGCTATTTTCAAAGGTTCTTTGTGTAATAAATCGTCACTTAATCATGGGTTTCTTGCTATTTCAACGACTATCAAGCATAATGCCCCTGCTTTGAAAGAAGCAATCAATGGGGGCTCTGTTGGTTCTCCCGCAACACTAACTTGTTAACTTGGTCAGGTCTGGAAGGAAGCAGCCATAGCAGGGGTCGTGTGTGCCGGGATGTCGCTGGCAGGGCTCCCACCCAATTCTACGTACTCTTCTCTGCATATCAATCCATATATTCTAATTTGTTATGAATATAATCTTTAATTGTTCTTTTCTTATTTTTATAAATGTAAATTAAGTTCATTAACTTAAATAAATTCAAAAGTTAAAAAAGAAAGGTTAAGAATACAACATTAATTATTATGATAAGAAAAAAGTAGATTGAAATGAAAAGCAGTAAAGGTTTTTATTAGCATAATTATAATGCTAACAATAATTACATCGCGTCCAGCCGATAAGTGGGTTTACCGGCCATAACCATTCACTATCTGTGCGTGTTAATGAGGTATTATCTAACAAACTTCCAAACAGAAGCTGGGATTTTATCATAAAGCTTATTCATTGTGAGTTCAGCTAAGCGGTGATCTGCTGCGGAGTAGAATAGCTCTAGCTCATCATCAGATAATTCATACTTGTTTTTTTCAATGACACGCTCAAGAGTTTCAATTGTTGTGCATTTTCTTAAACGCATCAGATAATCAAATTTGGTCATAATACCCTTTCTTTTGTGCAAAATTACTTATTAATATATGGTTTTATAGTTTGAACTAAAGATAAATAATATCTTTAGGTTTTGCTGGTTAGACATTTTAGGTCATCATCCAGCACAGCGACAAGACTCTGGTTCATTGCTTCCCAGTCTATAACTTCACTGAGCGTGATGACCGGGCTACCGAATAAGTCATAGGTCTCATCGAGGTACTCTTCGATAAGTGATATAACAAGATTCTCTTTTGGATATTTGATTTTAAACCGCCATACAAATGCAGCGATATGTTCAATAAGCTCATTCAAGGCTGCGCTTTGAGGGGAGCTTAAGTCATTAATCCAGTGTGTATTTGTTTTTTGTAAGCTTAAAATAGCATCTCTATTGAGGCTATTACATAAGTATTTTAGCTCTGCTATATCATGTTTTTTGGGTGAGTATTCATCCATAATCACCTCCGTAGGCGAATCTGACTTTTGCTGTGTGTATTTTTTATCAATAATAATATCATGTTAACTAATTAAAGCACCTATGTTCAATATAAAAGTTGTTCATTAATATATTGAAAAATATAAGATTATTGCTAGTTCGTTAAACTTTTCGAAGATTATTAATATAATACATAAGCGATGTTCGAATACGGACTGGCAGCTCGGACTAAACTAGCCGCGATATAATAATAGCATTATTATCACATATGTCACCACCAATAAACTACTTTTTTCTAATTTATTAGTGGGTGGTTGAAGTTTGAGTTGTGTATGTTCTGCTTAAACTCAATTTCATGAAGCATTTATATTATAGTTTACCCATCAGTTATTTTAGTGCGGTGAATATGAAGTGTTTATACAAAAGATGTTATAAAAATTATTATCCCATTTAATTCATTCAAATAATTTATTTTTACTAATAACAGAATTAAAAAATAAAAAAGCTTCTGCCTGAAATAGACAAAAGCTTTTTTTGTTAAGCATAACTTAAAGGTAGAGGTTCAAGGTTACCCCGGGTTTCAGGTCGGCCATTTTAACACCGGAATTCCACGTCATTAGGTCATTGAGTTTTATGCCATGACGTTTCGCAATGCTATAGTAGGAATCGCCTTTCCTTACTTTATAAGTTTTTGCCTTACGATTGCTCACCGTAGACGCTGTATTTGAAACTTTTAATACTTGCCCAGGCTTGATAACGCTTGCGGTTTTTAACCCATTTAGCTTTTGAATATTCTTCGCGGTAGTATTGAATTTTTTTGCAATACTTGCGACGGACTCACCTTTGCGCACCTTATATGTGGCTATTTTAGCCCTATTTTGACGCGCACTCGAAATTGCGGTGGGTTGTACTGTTTTTATCTGCTGATTTTGTTGCGCAGCTAAACGGATCGTGTTTAAAACATCTTGGTCTGACAGTGATATTTTGAATTGTTCAGCTTTCGCGGTAGGCAACATAATATAATGAGGGCCATTTGGCGATGTTATGCCACGTATATAGCCAGAATTATATGTTTTTACCGATTCAACTGTTAGCCCAGCCAGCTCTGCTGCTTGAGATAACGTGATTTGTTGGCCGACATCAATTTGAGTGAGTGCTCTATTTTTATTACTTGTCGGTAAATTAACTTGATACTTTTCAGGGTTTTTCAATACTTGGCTAAGCGCTAAGATTTTAGGTACGTACTGTTTAGTTTCTTTTGGTAAAGAGAGTGACCAAAAATCAGTAGGTAACCCGGCAGCTTCATTTTTCTTGATAGCATTTTGTACGCAACCTTCTCCACAGTTATAGGCCGCAAGAGTGAGCTCCCAATCATGGCCGAACATAACATTTAAGTTTTCGAGAAGGTCAAAGGCTGCTTTAGTTGAAGAAACCACATCTCTGCGTTCATCAACCCATTGTGTCTGTTTTAGACCATATGAGCGTGCCGTGATAGGAACGATTTGCCATAGACCAGCAGCTTGTGCTGGGGAGGTCGCTTTAGGATTAAATGAGCTTTCAACAATAGGAATTAAAGCTAATTCCATAGGTAAATTTCGCTCATTAATTTCGTCTACGATGAGGTACATGTATGGCTCAGCTCTTAATGCCACATCGTAGACAAAACGTTGTTTATCTAAATAACTGTTTGCGAGTTCCCTAACTTGAGGTTTATCAGGGATATCCATTTTTAGTTCATCGCTAATATAGCCCCATAAGTCATAATCGGCTTTGGGTAATTGTCGACTGGCTGCTTGGTTATGTGGTGCAACAGTTTCAATTGTATGGTTAGTTGGAGTTTTGTTCTGCTTAATTTTTTTCGGGGCAGTTTGGCATCCGGCCAACAGAACAACGGCGATAAGCGTCGCGATTATCTTCATTCTTTTCTATTGTTCTTCATTTTGATGTTTAAAAGTCGAACAATAATACTTATCCCACCCCGATATGACAATCATTAAACTTTAATATTGGTCTTTTAATTGACGCAACAGGGTGAAAACAGCCCTTAAAGGTGGATTTTGTACGTTAATATTGAGTTTTTTCTGTAATTGAACGTTATCGCATTGCAGAAAGATATTAATTTTTTTCTCTGTTTTCAATGAAGTGGGTACTGTTGGTTGATGTTTGTCACGTATTTGCGTTATTTTTTGTAAATATTGAGTGATGGCTTCATTTTCAGGCCATACATGGTGTGCAAATTTAAGATTAGATAAAGTATATTCATGAGCACAGCAAATTAAGGTTTCATCAGGAAGCTCGGCAATTTTTTGGATAGATTCGAACATTTGCTCGGGGGTTCCTTCAAATATCCGTCCGCAACCCGCGGAAAATAGGGTGTCACCACAGAATAGATAAGGTGCTTGGTAAAAGCCGATATGCTCAGAGGTATGGCCTGATAATGAAATAACCTGTAGATTGAACTCGTTAATTATAACCTTATCACCGTTTTCGACTATTTCTGTTGCCCCTTTAGATTGGGTTTCTTGTGGGCCAAAAACCGGAAGTGTTGTAAATTTGCTTAAAATCCCTTTTACACCGCCAGTATGGTCATTATGGTGGTGAGTTAGCAGGATGGCGACAGGAGCTAGTTGCTTGGCTGTCATTATTTCAAGCACGGGCTCTGCCTCTGCTGGGTCAACGATGATACACTGTTGGTGGCTATCGACTAAAACCCAAATGTAGTTATCGTTTAAAGCGGGTACTCGAATTAACTCCATAATGACCTCGATACTTGCTAATAGTTAATAGGGGAATTTCATGAAGCCTGCGCGTATTGATAAAAAAATTCAAATGCCTGTTAGTTGGTCTGATATTCCTTTTGGGGAACAATACCGTCAAGCTATAGAAAATCAACTTAGCCCTTGGTGGCCGAAGATATTCGGCTTTCATTTGCTTAAGTTAGGCCATTTAAGTACTGAAATCCATACCGACGATTGCCTAATTTCCCATCAGTTTAATGTTGGCACTGGTGACCCTCGTTTTAATCTTGTCGCCAAGCCCGAAGCATTGCCATTAACCCAAAAATCTATAGATGCCTGCCTAATGACTCACTGCTTGGCCTATAGCCATGACCCTCATTGGCTTTTACGGGAAGTTGACCGGGTACTAATTGATGATGGCTGGTTAATCATTTCAGGTTTTAACCCTTTTAGTCTTGCCGGAATGGCGAAACTCGTACCTGTTTTGCGTAAACGGCAGCCTTATTGTAGCCGTTTTTTTCCATCTGTCAGGGTATTTGATTGGCTAAGTTTATTAAACTATGAAGTTTTATATCATCGTAATTGCCAAGTAATCCCTTGGTTGAGCGCACAAAGGCGAGTGAATAAAAGCTGTGGGGGGATTGGTGCTCTAAGTGTGATTGTGGCGCGGAAACGGACTTGTCCATTAACTCCGACACCACTAAAATTCAAACAACCAAAGGTTAAGATTGGAACCGCGCTTGGCGCTGCGAAGGAGATCAGTAAATCAATGAAGATAAACGACCCTTCTTAATTTTGTGCGGGTTGGTAACCGGTATCTTCCTTGGTCGGTGCTGAAGCCGCAGCACGAGCCAGCTCATCACATTTTTCATTTTCAGGGTGACCGGCATGGCCTTTGACCCAGCGCCAATCAATAGTATGTCTTTGAATTGCTTCATCGAGGCGTTTCCATAAATCCACATTCACCACGGGTGATTTATCGGCTTTGCGCCATTGTTTGCGCTTCCAACTGTGGATCCACTGGGTGATCCCTTGGCGTACATATTGGCTATCTGTGGTTAAAATAATATCACAAGGCCGCTTTAGGGATTCAAGAGCGACAATGGCTGCAAGTAGTTCCATACGATTGTTTGTGGTCATAAAATAACCATCGCTTAAGGTTTTTTCGTGTTGTTGATAACGAAGAACCACCCCGTATCCTCCAGGGCCTGGATTGCCCAAACAGGAACCATCCGTGAAAATTTCTACCTGCTTTGTCATTTCTGGTACACTCTATATTATTCATTCACCTCTAGTTTGACACAAAAAAACATTATGAGCACGGTGATAACCAGACAAATTGTCCTTGATACTGAAACCACGGGTATGAATAAGCTTGGGGTTCATTATGAAGGCCACAACATTATTGAGATTGGTGCGGTTGAAGTTATTAACCGTCGTTTAACAGGGCGTAACTTTCACGTCTATATTAAGCCT
Source organism: Providencia sp. M-27 (assembly GCF_011077905.1). Lineage (NCBI taxonomy): Bacteria > Pseudomonadati > Pseudomonadota > Gammaproteobacteria > Enterobacterales > Morganellaceae > Providencia > Providencia sp. M-27. The sequence goes on from NZ_JAALBT010000007.1 coordinate 212,968, forward strand.
GATCGCTTAGTTGACCCTGAAGCATTTGAAGTTCATGGGATCAGTGACGAATTTTTACAAGATAAACCCGTTTTTGCAGAAATTGCAGATGAATTCCTTGAATTTATTCGAGGAGCTGAACTTGTTATTCATAATGCTCCCTTTGATATCGGGTTTATGGATTATGAATTCCGTAAACTCAATAAAGGTATTCCGCCTACACAAGAGTTTTGCACTATCACTGATAGCCTAGTATTGGCTCGTAAACTTTTTCCAGGTAAACGGAATAACTTGGATGCGCTATGTGACCGTTATTTAATTGATAACGCTAAACGAACACTGCACGGGGCGTTACTTGATGCCGAGATCCTGTCAGATGTCTATTTGGCAATGACGGGTGGGCAAACTTCATTATCATTTTCGATGGATTCAGAATCTGCTAATAATGAGCAAGAGTATGAAATTCAAAGGATTGAGCGTCCTCAGAGTGGTCTTAGAGTCATTTTTGCTTCTGATGAGGAGCTCATTGCTCATGAAGCTCGGTTGGATATTGTTGATAAGAAGGGCGGAAAACCCTGTCTTTGGCGGCAATCTTCTGATGAAGCTGAAAATTTACATTAATAATTGAATTTATTATTAATGCATGCGAATGGATTTACATTATGAGCCCTTTTAAAGGCTAAAAACTGCTCAACTGCGCGATTTTACAAGAAAAAGTGTTGACGAGTTCTTCAAGTCTTCGTAATATGCATGGCGTTCCCAACAGGGAACATCAGGAGCGGTAGTTCAGTTGGTTAGAATACCTGCCTGTCACGCAGGGGGTCGCGGGTTCGAGTCCCGTCCGTTCCGCCAAATTATAACGCCACGCTAATAAATTAGCGTGGCGTTTTTTTTTAGCATGACAGTATTTAGCTGCATGAGAGTTCCTTTCTTTTTCGTATCACTTTTTTGTTGAATTTATAAACAATACATTTTTTGCTTCTAATGACTTCTTTGAGTTAATTTTTGATATAAGGAGATTTATAATTAATAGATTTATGAGAATAATTTATATTCTTTTTAATCACATTAACTATTTTTAGGTTCTATCACGATTTTATCGAAATTATAAGTTTGAATTCTGTATGACTGTATTAATAATAATTCGCATGAACTCTAACTAAGATAACAGATCTGAAATAATCTAACCAATCTTTACCTAATGCTTTAAGGTATATATGAAGGCTATCAATAGAAATAGCAGATTGGCCATTCTCATACCTTGATATTTGTTGTTGGCTTAAATTTAATAATTTTCCTAATTCTGTTCCTGTTAATGATTTTTCAATACGTGCGGATTTCAAGTATTTTGCGGTAGCCATAACAATATCTAGGTCATTACCTTTATTCAATTCTTTAGTATTGATATATTTCATTTTATACTCTCTCTATTAGGAACTTATTATTTTAAAGTTAGCTATTAAAGATGGCATTACTTTAAATTTTTTGATTTTCTCTATGAGTAATAGATTATATTTTTTAGTTACCAATGTGAAATTGTTTTAATGAATCAAAAATAGTTGATTTGATAGTTTTTGCCTATTGATATTAATGTTAATAATGAGTATAGGCTATTAAATCAAAATATAGGTTTTTATAGTTCAATAAAAACAATGCATTACATCAATCTTATAAATTGACTTAAAAGTGAGAATATAATAAACAATAAATGAAAAAAATGGATTTATAGTCATCTAAAAATAATTATTTATATTTTTACATAAAATTACAAAAAAATATTTATAGATTAAGTTGAAAGAGTGATTTATTAGGGATTGATTTGGTACTTATCGGTAGGTAGCATATAAATTTAATTATAGGCAAAGCATAATTAAATCTGCTTAGTTGGATAAAAATGAAAAGGGCAACACGAGTAAGAGATACAATATTGATTATTACCTGAACTACTTTGTAAGTAGAACGCTATGTGTTAAATTTTATTTAATTTATCTTTCCTGTTACAGACAAAATATGGGCCAAATGAACTAGAGAAAAGGTACCAATCAGAAGTTATCTCATCAATTTCTACATATGCAATTGAATTTAGATTGAATACCTTGAAATATTTTTCAAATATATCATCAGGAACATTGTCATTTAAAGATTTTTTATCATAATTTATTGTTAATTTTAAATCCTTCACATACTTTCTTGATGATTGATTGAAATGAACAACTCGATTAACAGTATATGTCTTATCAGTTGTAATTGTTCCTAATAATTTAATATACCACTGTTATCATTGTTTTTTACTAATTTCATATTTAGTGTATATGATGATTTGTTATTGGCTAATATGAAATTAGAGGAAACAGTTGCTTCACAATATTGTGTTTTACTTTTTTCTAAATTTAAGTAAAATAACAAGGAAACGATAATTAATGAAAAAAGTAGTATCAATGAATATAGTGTTTTATTAGTCATTTTTATCCTGCCAATTCACTCTTGTTGAAATGCAATCTTTATTTTTTTTGCATTTTACTAATAAGCTATGTTTGTTTTTCCCTAAGCTTTGTATGTTGTTATAATAATAAAAAATATCAGAATCTTCACAGGTTAAGTTAAAATCAATTACTTGTTTGCTTATTGTGTCACTTATGTTTTTTTCATAATTATCTTTGAACCCATAAACAGGGCAATCTCCAATTGTGCTAATTTTGTATGATTGTATTGATGTATATGGAAATTTTACTGCATGAATTTGATTTATAAGGTAAATGATCACCAAAATTAAAAAAATACTAATTATCAATAATGTTTTTTTAACAATATGATTTTTATCACTAAGTAATAGTGATTTGTTAGATTTATTGCTTGAAGTGGGAGGGGGATCTAGGCTTTTCTCTATTTTATTATTGAATTTGGTAATCGATTCTTCAATTTGAATTTCAGAAGAGATCACAAGGCCTTTTTTTGATATGCTTAGGATCGCATTTTCAACTAAAAGCTGTTGATGTAATACCTTTCTTAATGTACTAATGTATTGGTTAAGGGTGTTTATCGAAACTTTTAAGTCATATTTATTTAATATTTTTTCTAGTATCTCTTCACGAGTGATAGTCGTTTTATTATTCTGAATTAGTATTATGAAAATATAATTCAACACGGGTGTTAATTTCATTACACTGAGTTCTGTTTCTACCCTAAATATTTCACCTAAGTCAGAGTTATATTTTATTATGTTGTTCAGTATATATATCATACATGACTCTTATTTAGTTATTAAAATATGTGCTTAGTTTGGTCACTTTTAGCTAACATGATAGTCATTGATTTTAAAGTAATTATATCAGTGTAATATACTACTCTCTTCTTGAGAAGAAAATATGAAAATAAATTTTTGTTTATAACGATTGGTTATATATGTAATGGCAAAAATTTCAGTGTATTGTATTAATGAAGCTGATATTTTTGTTTTGATGTCTCGCACATAGATAAAAAGCAGTATTAACCACTATTTTAAATCATAGAGACCTAAATTAATTTGCTATTTTTATTTTTTAATTTATTGATATAATTGAATTTTAGGTGCAATTGCCAATTGGGTAATATTTATCAAATATTACAATATATTTACGACTTTTCTTTTTAAGACGCTCATCTTTAGACTCTTGGCCGGGTAATAAGTAAAATACATAAGGCTCAGAATCATCATTAGCATCACAGCTTTCATGTAAGAGTACTCTAAAATAGGTATTACCCGTATTTTTTAGAGTGTTAGTACTTGGATTAAGCTCATATTTAAAATCTGGTTTTTGAGGTCTCACAACGAAATAGGTTTCTAGGCTAACCGTTGGGTAAAATAAAGGTCGCTTTTTTTGTTCATCATCATTACGCATATCAAGAGGGGTTTCGCTAATGATGATCTTATAATAGCGCTCGGTCTCATCGGCTTCTCCTCGATAAAAAATCTTAAAAAACTCTTGTTCCCCAGGTAATAAAATTTTCTTCAATGGAGTAAAAATAATCTCGCCATTATGGAGAGGTGCCCCATATTCTTGGTTACCTGGTTTATCAATTTTGTAGGCACTAAAACTATATAAATTAGTCTTATCTGTGTCGTTGATGTATGGCTTAGAAAAAAACTCTTGCCCTGACTCCATCGAAGAAATATCTGCATTGATATATAAAGCAATAGCATTATTGTAAAATACTGATAGCACAACTAATAATAGGATTTTAAGTAAATAAAATAGTTTCATATTAAAAAATCCAAACCAAAATTTAAGTGTATATGGGGTTCAATAAAAGGGGGACTTGAATTTTTACAAGTCGCCCTAAAAGTAGCCATTAGATATTATTGAATATCGGGCCCTGTCCAAATAGCTTTGACAGTTATTGTGCCACTTGCAGAAACGGTGCCTAGCCAATCAATACCATCCAATGTAAAAAATGATTCAGAGTCATTCATTGGAAATGATAAATCTAAGTTAGTTCGATAAAAAGACCCTAAATCCTCATTAGGCCTATCCCATGGTGTTTCAGACCATAATGCATTTTTTAATGAAATTTCATTATTATCACAACTTGCTCGGTGTGATTCTTTAGTGCCATTTTCATTTTTAAATGAAAGATAAGCGGAAAAAGGAACATTAAGTTTATTATCGCTTGAGGTAAATAAACAGTATGACTGTCCTTTTAATGTTGTGTTTGGTCCTTCAACTTTTGCTGTAATAGAGTCCGCTTGCCTTGGCCCGCTAGTCGTGACGATATAATTAAATTCTATCGGTGGCTCATCATTGCCGACTTTTCCTGTTTTGGATTGGTTTGGGTTAAAATCTGCAGGAATAATACTAATTCCATAATCTCTCGGCTTAATTATTAAGAAATTTGAAGGTGTAAATTCGTAAAATCCAGATTGAGGAAGTGGTGATTGAAAACCAAAAGTATATACACTATCAGCAAGTGTGACTGTTGAATTAGGTGAAGCGTCAACAATTGATTTTAAATATTCATTTGAGAGAAAAACTTCAATATTTTGTGAACCATTATTAAAGATCTCTGACATGTTTGTTGTTGATGACCAATTTGTCCAGCGTGTGCTGTTACTCCCTTTATATTGAATAAGTGCAGCACGGGGATCTCTAGCTAAACCTAACTTTGCACTATCAATATACATACGTACTGTAAATGTACCGCCGATAGATTGTCCTTGGGTTTCTAATTCAACCAACTTACAAATAATTCCAGAAGTATTTCCAACAATCCCTGTCGAGCAAAAATTAGAACCGAGCCCAATAGTTGGATTGCCATTGCTATCCACAAAGACTTCTTGTAAGGCGCCCGTTCTTTTTAGAATAATATTGCCTTTTTTATTGGTTGGAATGTAATGTTGTTGTGTTGTTGTTCTTCCTCCACTCGTCATACAGGTCGAGTTACTTAAATCATAATCGTCGCGGCTTGTGCAGGTTCTTAAATCAAAAGTGTACTCTGTTCCCGGTGGGATTTCGGCTAACCAGCGATAAAAAGATTCAGAAAATATTGGTCTTGAATATCCAGACTCACCCGGTGTTCCTGTTTGTTGGATTTTATATGCACCATTATCTCGTAATTGCTGAGCTGACCAATAAGACGTTGCCGGACAATTTCGGTTATTTGTCATGCAACGATTCCCGATAAAAGGTTGGCTTACGGGAGAATTTTCTAACCAGATATCACCTGTATTATAAGTTGAGCTAAAAGGTGTTCCTGTATATCCCATATAGCCTAAACTATATTGTCTATTGCGCTGGTATTTTGTGAATACATTTGAGCCCGAGAAGCGTGGGTCAACTCTATTGGCAACAATAAAGAATTCGTTATCAACTTGGTTTTCAACAATGACATACTCTTGTAATGGCGCTGTCGCAGAAAACGAATTCGGTATCAGAACCGAAAATGAAATAAAAAATGCTGTTATCGATAATAATCGCATATTAAATTAGCCTTAAAGTGATAATTAACGTTTAGCCAATGCTTCTTGAGGTTGACATGTCACCTCACCGACCCACAATGCACCACGTGCACCTTGAAGGTTTAAATCTGCTTCGCAAATTGTTTGCTGATCATCTTGTAATAAAGATATCACTGGATATCGGACGTCAACGTCCATGGAAAACTCACCATTTTGGTCCGTTTTTGTGCGACCAATATGATTTCGAATTGAGGCATATTTTATATATTCACCATTTGGTGATTTCAGACGACCAAATACCGTGACTAATTGTCTTACCTCAGGTTGATAAAGAGCAATGTTCCCTGGGTATAATGTGACGGATTTATTTCGCCCTGAAACAATATCAAAACTGTCTTTTGATTTTCCGTCATTCATTAATTGAATGTCATAATCCGAATAAGGGGATAATGGAATAAAGGTATTCTTTCCGCTAATTGGGTAATTCTGCCCATTTACTTTTGCGACCATGCTGCCGCTACCTTTTATATCGGAATTGATAATGACGCCCGATTTGCCTTGTTGCCCACTTGGCATGATCATGCCGTTGCTATATGCCACAGAGCCACGAGAGGTTAAATTACCATTAAGCCTGTTATTATCAGGGCGATTAATAGTCACGGTACCTGAGTTATATTTAGTATCATAAGAAGCATAGCCTAATGTTGAAAAATTGGATTCACCATTATCTTTATCTCGGACTAATTTGGAGACAGAAACTCCTGCATTGGTAATCACTGAATTTTCAAAATTCTTATTCGCATAAATATTTGCTTTCACATTACCATTTGTTGAGGAAACACCCGTGCTCAACCATGTTGATAAAGGTAAGGAAAAATCGAGGTTAATATATTTCTCGTTGGTGCTATTTTGATTATCATAATGATAACGCTGTACACCCGCCCTTAACCCAACCGTTCCATAACGGCCAGAGAATAATGTATTCGCATATTCATAGTTAATTGAATCACTGCCAATACGGCGATCTTTAGTATTACTAATAGTCAGTGACCCTGTTCTATCAACTATTTTGTCAAAATTAATGGTCCCGCCATAAGAATAACTGTCAGCATCATAAAGTGGTAAGTCACCGCTCACTACAGTTTTTTCTTTAGATGCCCACAAAGAACCGTAACCTTCAGGTATATTGACCGAAAGAGTCGCAATGTTCCGATAACTACCATGGTTTTCTAGCATCCCTTGCCAGTTAACTGAGATATAGTTATTTAAAGCCGCATTGATACTTGTTTCTTGTACAACAAATTTATCAAATCCATAATTTGACATTTGAAAACGCACGCCAGACAACACTGGGAAGTTATAAGCGAAAGAGGCTCCGATTAAATGGCTTTTACCAGGAGTTTGACTCGTTGAGCCTTCATCTCTTACATAATGACGCTTATCAAAGTCAATATAACCACCATAAACTTCCCAATTGAGTTTATCAAAACCGCCTGTTATCGCACCGAAGGATTTATTAATTGTTTGGTGCTGTGTTGTGACAATTTTGCCATCGATAACCGTCTCAATAGTGACGTCGTAAATGCCATAGGGCAGTATACTTGTATCAATTTCAAAATTACCCATGGGAAAATTTTGAATATTTAATAATTTACCTTGTCGATAAATACGTACTTCACCAGGACTATTTAAAAAAGCATAAATCGGCGTGAGTGATTGCTGCTTATTTGTCACCATACTTGAGGAGTTGTTCCCTATTGATGCCGCATAAATTTTACTGCTGCTAAGGGCAGTTAAGCTGGCAATAGATTGCAAATTCCACGTACTCATTAGCCCAAGAGCAAAACGGAATCCGTTGAAGTCACGCTCATACATTGCACGATACAATTCAACATTAGAATTAGATTTTCCAATGCTATATGCTGATGCATTTATATTAAAGTGATGTTCCGCAGCTGCGAATAATGTATCTAAATTGAAATAGCTACTGGATGTATCTTTTGAATCTTTAACACGGCTCTGAAATACCCCTAAATCATAGTTAGCTACTGCTGAAAATGAATTAACTGAAGAATTTCCTAGTACAGATTGCCGCGCATGTTCTTTTGGCGAAAAAGCAGCTTTATCAACATCTAATGATAAATTAAATGAAGAAATATTTAATTGAAGGGTTGCATTATTATCAATAACAATGCCATTACTTTCATTAAAAATGGCATCCTTTTTTTCTTCAAGTTTATCGATTAGTAAATTATTTAGTTTCGCACCGTGCTCATTTTCAATGAGATGAATACTTGATAATTTAATATTACCATGATCGACTACAATAACTGCATCTGCAATTTTGCTTTCGCTCTGATTGGTTACCGTATCATCATTTAGTCGTAAAAAAACAGGTACAGACATTCCTTCTTCCAATGCACTAACAAATGCAGGAGGAATAATATATCCACCGATCTTAACGCTTTTCATTTCATTGGCATTAATCGTATTCGAAAAAATAATACTTAATATTGATAAAGCAATAGAACTTTTACGCATAATTTAAGTCCATTCTTAATTATTTGACAACAATGAACTCTCCTTTGTGCCAAATACCTACGCTTGATTTTTTATTTGTGACATCGACAAATTGTAATTTGACGGCTAAATTTGGCATGAGGTAATAACGCTCGCGGCAAATACCATCCACTCCGTGTTTTTGTTTTTCTGCTAAACAAGGGCCTGAAGCCACTACACGGAAGGTGCTGTTTCCAGTATTCGAAACTTGAGAACTAGTGTATTTATAATTAAATTTTTCAATTCTTGGTGCGACTACGAGAATTGTACTAATTGTTGCTGATGTTGTTGCTGATGCCGATTTTGCACTTTGTGTAACACCACTCTCGCCAATAGGATCATCTTTCCAATTTAATCTATAGTAACGTTCTTTATTATCTTTTGGGCCTTGATAAATTATCTTAAATATATCTTTTGCATTCCCTGGGAGAATTAAGTTAGCGGGCGTTGATAATATTTCATTAGGGTCATTAACTGGAATTACTTTTCCAGTATCAAGTGGTGAATCTATTTTTTCTATCGTTAAATTTACCAATCTTGCGGTATCTACTGTATTTTCAATTTCTTTAGAGAAGGTGTCTTCATTCGATGATATTATTTCAGTAATGTTTCCCACGTTGACAGCAAAACTGTTTTTTAATGGTAACCATGATAATAAAATTAATGCTAATGTTATCTTTTTCATAATCGTAAATTTCAAAAATGAATGACGATAAAGATATTATTTCCCTATAGTATCTTTATCGTAATATTTAATTATCTAATAAGGGGATATTGAATTAAGGCGCTGGCGTGAAATCACCGTCCCAAGTTGCAGTAAATTGAACTTTCACATCACCATCCCATGTACCATCAGTCAGTGCTTTAAAGTCAGTCGCTGCACCATCAGCTTCAGCGCCAGCAATAACAAAGGTGAATTCACCGCGATCTGCTGCACGCTCAGAGCCATTATAGATACCATCAGCCGCTAAATTGTCTAAACCAGAAGTTAAACCGGTTGATGTATCAATTAATACTAAATCATTATTTTTAGTCAGATCTTCGCCATTCCATTTAACCCCAACAGTTAATTTAGAATCGTCAGTTGTTCTTGCTAATGTATTAGCAATAATTTTTGATGCTAATTTAAAATCTGTTGCACCAGCTTGGCCTTGAATAGCGATATCAAATGCTCCATTTTGTTGGTTAAAGCTTTTTTGGCCTTCGGCATAATTAAAAGTTAAACTTCTTAATGGAGTCACAACTAACATACTTGTCGTGTCTTTAATTGCAGTCGCTTGCCATGTTGCTGTTGCTTGAGCGGTGCGTGTATCTGCATTTGCAGCTGTAGCAAAAGAAGCTGCGATAATTGTTGATAACAATACAGAAGCCATTTTTTTATTTAACATACTAATCTCTCTTTTTATATTGATAGAAAACAATAGTAAAATTAGTTATTTAATTTTTACATATTGATATGGTTTTATTGAATTTAAAATGGAATATTTAAATATCTTTCATGCTGTTTATTAATATTTGGATTGTTTTTTTACTTAAAATTATATCGTTTCTTTTATTTTCTTCAGAGAAACAATCAATATAGTAAATCATTTCAATCCATCTTTTATCTAAAACGGTTAAGATTTCATTTAATTGGTCTAGCGATAATGAACTGCTACCAGTTTCATAGCGAGATACCTGTTGTTGGCTAATGTTAATTAATTCTGCCAACTGTTTTCCTGTCATGTTTTTTTCTTTGCGTGATTTTCGTAAATAATTTCCTACATGACTACTAATTATATTAGCTTTCATTTTTTCAGCCTCTAATATTAATAGATCTATTTATATGATATTCGTTAACTCACTCGCTTGCTTAATTGAGTGTTATAATAAATACATTAAAAAAAGAGTAAATGGCTGGATTTCTATTAAAAAGTTATTATTAATAGGTTTTTTCTATTGATATTGTTTTTTTTGGCATTATCTAATTGAAAAATACACTCCCACCAGTTTAATTGGTTAAAAATACACTTAATAGTGTTGAAATCAGGGGATTTAATAAAAAAATACACTAAATAAGTGTAAAATTATTATAATTGTTAACAAATGTATATTTAATTAAGAAGCATAAAGAATCCACATTGAAAGTTACAATTTATTACAATTAAAAGGGGGGATAATTTAGAATAAAGGCGGGATACTAATTATATTAGTAAAATTATAATTTTTGATGTGTTTTTAGCCCTATTATTTATTAATAACTCAACTAACTAGTTTAATGTGTATGATGTTAAAATTCCGCTTCGTTAACTAGATATATGATATAACATCAATGTTTAGTAGATTGATACTATAGTATCAACTTTTTCATATCTTGACTCTATTGTGATACATGGGGTTTAGGCCTAAGATTTCGCCTTACAGGCCAATTTATTTTCTATAACCTCATCAGGTTTTTACCAGTGAAAATAGAATCTGCGATAGGTTACTACGCTCTCTAGTGTCCCTTATTTTAATTTCAGCAATATCGATTATGATGTCTTTATCTGTGGATGCAGCGTGCTATAGAAATAATAATGGGTAAGGCTTTCTCTTTGTAATTAGGTCACTAAATGCATATAGGTTTTGCAGTGCCTAATACTATACACGTTTGTTCTAAAAGCAATTCTTCAGTTAGGGATTCACTAATTATTACTTAATAAGTTAGATATACGGATCCACCTAACCGCTAATTAAGATTGCACTGTTGTCTTTTGAAAGTCACTTTCATTCAAAACTATACATATAAGAACTGTGAACTGTATAGGAATTTCTGTTGTAAAAACGTTGGTTGTTAGAAGTGCACGCACTATCTATTTCTGATCATTAGAAGTGGTGGGTATTTCAGCATAAACAAAAATACTCGGGTATATTGAGTTTTTTTGCCTAAAACTTTGCCAATTATCACTAATGTGGCAGCTAAATGTGCTAGATACATAAATCATCTTGATCCCAGACACCGAACTCAGGTTTAATAAGGTTAGTCACTTGCGCAAAAATGTAAGCCTTAAGGGATATTTTGCGCAATAGAATGGATTCAGCTTTGCGGCAGTTCAATTTATTTGCGATCTGCTGCCATGAACATAGCAAATATTGCGGTATAGGTAGAATTGGGTTACTTTCAATCGCTCTATTCGTGAAATGCTCAGTTTGTTGGCGATGTGTTGTAGTTCCTTAGGGAAAGGAGCATATGGCGATACATCGGTAAATTGACATTTTCATGTTACAGCGAAATTAAAGTAGCACTATCTGTATTGCGTTGAAAAAATTGGTTTAAGTACGTTTTTATCCTACCTGGAGTATACTGATGACGACTCGTAAAACCCTTGCTAATGCTATCCGCTTTCTAAGTATGGATGCGGTTCAAAAAGCAAAATCAGGGCATCCTGGCGCGCCAATGGGCATGGCTGATATTGCTGAAGTACTGTGGCGTGACCATATGAATCATAACCCAGCAAACCCACACTGGGCAGATCGTGACCGTTTTGTTCTATCAAATGGCCATGGTTCTATGTTGATCTATAGCTTGCTGCATCTTGCAGGTTATGACTTACCTATCGAAGAGTTAAAAAACTTCCGCCAACTACACTCTAAAACACCAGGCCACCCAGAATATGGTTATACTCCAGGCGTTGAAACAACAACCGGTCCTTTAGGTCAAGGTATTGCAAACGCAGTGGGCTTTGCGGTTGCAGAACGCACATTAGCAGCGCAATTCAACCGTCCTGGTCATGATGTTGTAGACCACCACACTTATGTGTTCATGGGTGATGGTTGTATGATGGAAGGTATCTCGCATGAAGCGTGTTCTTTAGCGGGTACACTGAAATTAAATAAACTGATCGCATTCTATGATGACAACGGCATCTCTATTGATGGTGAAGTTGAAGGTTGGTTTACTGACGACACAGCAGCACGCTTTGAGTCTTATGGCTGGCATGTTATTCGTGATATCGACGGCCATGATGCATCACAGATCAACGCAGCAATCAATGAAGCGAAGAAACAAGCTGATAAACCAACACTGATTATGTGTAAAACGATCATTGGTTTTGGTTCACCAAATAAAGCCGGTTCTGAATCTGTTCATGGTGCACCTTTAGGTGATGCTGAAATTGCAGCAACTCGTGAAGCTCTAGGTTGGAACTACGGTCCATTTGAAATTCCTAAAGATATCTACGAAGCTTGGGATGCTCGCACCGCAGGTAAAGAAAAAGAAAGCGCATGGGATAAAAAATTCGCCGCTTATGCAGCACAATTCCCTGAATTAGCTGCGGAGTTTACTCGTCGTATGAATGGTGAATTACCGGCTAGTTTTGACGCAGATGCGAAACAATTCGTTGAAAACTTGCAGCAAAACCCAGCGAATATTGCCAGCCGTAAAGCATCACAAAATGCATTAGAAGCGTTCGGTAAAGTTTTACCTGAATTTATGGGCGGTTCTGCAGACTTGGCGCCAAGTAACTTAACTATGTGGTCAGGCTCCAAAGCACTGAATGTTGACCCAGCGGGTAACTACATTCACTACGGTGTTCGCGAATTTGGTATGTCAGCTATCATGAACGGTATCGCGTTACATGGTGGTTTCATTCCTTACGGCGCGACATTCCTGATGTTCGTTGAGTACGCACGTAATGCGGTTCGTATGGCTGCACTGATGAAAGTGCGTAGCATCTTTGTTTATACCCACGATTCTATTGGTCTGGGTGAAGATGGCCCGACTCACCAACCAGTTGAGCAACTGGCGAGCCTGCGTGTGACACCAAATCTCAGCACATGGCGTCCTTGTGACCAAGTTGAATCTGCGGTGGCATGGAAATATGCTATTGAACGTAAAGATGGCCCAAGCGCTTTAATCTTCTCTCGTCAGAATTTAGAGCAACAACCTCGTACTGCTGAGCAATTAGCCAATATCGAGAAAGGGGCTTATGTCCTGAAAGATTGTGCAGGTACGCCTGAATTAATCTTTATTGCGACAGGTTCTGAAGTGGAGCTGGCAGTTAAAGCAGCTGACCAACTGACAGTGGAAGGCCGTAAAGTTCGCGTTGTATCAATGCCTTCTACTGATGCATTCGATAAACAAGATGCGGCATACCGTGAAGCAGTATTACCTGCCAATGTGACAGCGCGTGTTGCTATCGAAGCAGGTATTGCAGATTACTGGTTCAAGTACACTGGCTTAAACGGTGCCATCATCGGTATGCATACCTTTGGTGAATCTGCACCAGCGGAAGAACTGTATAAAGAGTTCGGCATCACTGCAGAAAAAGCAGTTGAAGCTGCGAAATCTCTTCTGAAATAAGTGATTGCATTTTGGGGTATCCATGTGCGGATGCCCCTCGTAATCATGTTTTGCTGAACAACGCCTAATGATAAGTTAGGCGTTGTTTTTTTGTGCACCGATTAACGATTTTCTATTGCGTTCTGTAAATATATCCCTTACTCTAACCTTAGATAAGCTGAACCGTTTCAGTTACATGCTACTGAATGAAAATATTTTTTAAAAATGTCGGTTGAAGCACACTTTTGATGTTTGACAGCTAAAATGAGCAGTAGAGTTGGTGTGAGTCAGTTATCCTTAGCAACCGTGTGATTTTGCTCAGATACAAGGTGTAGAATGGCAATCAGGGTAGCAATAAACGGCTTTGGCCGCATTGGTCGAAGTGTTTTAAGAGCGTTGTATGAATCAGGCCGTCGGGCAGAGATTGTCGTGGTGGCGATTAATGAACTGGCTGAACCTGAAGGTATTGCGCATTTGCTGAAGTATGATTCCAGTCATGGGCGTTTTGCTTGGGATGTGCGGCTTAACGGTACACTTTTGCAAGTTGGTGATGACAATATTCGCTTGTTTCATCAGCCGGCTATTCATGAATTACCTTGGAAAGAGTTAGGCATTGATGTTGTGTTGGATTGCAGTGGGGCCTACGGCTCAAGGGATGACGGTTTACAACATTTAGCCGCAGGTGCTAAAAAAGTGCTATTTTCTCATCCCGGAACCGATGACCTTGATGCGACGATTGTTTATGGGGTTAACCATGAGGCTTTAACCGCTCAAGACAAAATTGTTTCCAATGCCTCTTGTACCACCAATTGTATTATTCCAATTATTAAATTACTTGATGAGGCATTTTCGATTGAGTCGGGAACGGTGACGACGATCCATGCGTCAATGAATGACCAGCCTGTTATCGATGCCTATCATAAAGATTTACGCAGAACTCGCGCGGCGAGTCAGTCTATCATTCCTGTTGATACCAAGTTAGCAGCAGGAATTACGCGAATTTTTCCGAAATTTAAAGACCATTTTGAAGCTATTTCTGTTCGTGTACCGACGACGAATGTGACAGCAATTGATTTGAGTGTTACCGTACATGACGATGTCTGTGTTGAAAAAGTCAATCAGCTACTGCGAGGCGCTGCACAAGGGTATTTTCGTGGTATAGTGGACTACACAGAATTACCGCTGGTCTCGATGGATTTCAATCATGATCCACACAGTGTTATTATTGATGGTACACAAACGCGAGTTAGTGGTAAGCATTTAATTAAAACCCTAGTTTGGTGTGATAACGAATGGGGGTTTGCTAACCGGATGCTAGATACAACATTAGCAATGGCAGCGACAGGTTTAAACTAATTGGCGACTGACAGACAGCAGGGCATGATAACATTATTGCTTTGCACAGCCGCTGATGGAAACTTTATAGAGAATCAACGAGAGGATTCACCATGTCTGTAATTAAGATGACCGATTTAGACTTAGCGGGTAAACGCGTATTCATCCGTTCTGACTTAAACGTTCCTGTAAAAGATGGCAAAGTTACTTCTGATGCACGTATCCGTGCTTCATTACCAACAATTGAAGCTGCTCTGAAACAAGGCGCTAAAGTCATGGTCACTTCTCACCTTGGTCGTCCGACCGAAGGCGAGTACAACGAAGAGTTTTCACTGCAACCTGTTGTTGACTATCTGGCCGACAAAATGGATTACCCAGTTCGTTTAGTGAAAGACTACTTGAATGGTGTTGAAATCAACGCTGGCGAGTTAGTTGTGCTAGAAAACGTTCGCTTTAATAAAGGTGAGAAAAAAGACGACGAAACGCTGTCAAAACAATATGCGGCATTATGTGATGTTTACGTCATGGACGCATTTGGTACGGCTCACCGTGCGCAGGCATCTACACATGGTGTGGCAAAATTCTCTCCAGTGGCTTGTGCTGGTCCATTATTGAGCGGCGAATTAGAAGCTCTGGGGAAAGCATTAGGTAACCCAGCTCGCCCAATGGTTGCGATTGTTGGTGGTTCTAAAGTATCAACTAAACTGACTGTTTTAGATTCACTGTCTAAAATTGCAGACCAACTGATTGTTGGTGGTGGTATTGCAAACACCTTTATCGCAGCAGAAGGCAACAATGTTGGCCGTTCATTATATGAAGCGGACTTAATCCCTGAAGCGAAAAAATTACTGGCTAACTGCCAAATTCCAGTACCAACCGATGTTCGTGTTGCTACCGAGTTCTCTGAAACTGCGCCAGCAACCTTGAAAGCAAGTACTGAAATTAAAGACGACGAACAAATTCTGGATTTAGGTGACGAATCTGCACAACGTTTGGCTGAGATCCTGAAAAATGCCAAAACCATTCTTTGGAATGGCCCAGTAGGCGTGTTTGAGTTCCCTAACTTCCGTAAAGGTACGGAGATCGTTGCAAAAGCAATCGCAGACAGCGACGCATTCTCTATTGCTGGTGGTGGTGACACACTAGCAGCTATCGATTTATTCGATATTGCTGACAAAATTTCATATATCTCTACTGGTGGCGGTGCTTTCCTTGAGTTCGTTGAAGGCAAAAAGCTCCCTGCCGTTGTGATGCTAGAAGAACGTGCTAAAGCGTAATTAATTGTTCATACACAACAGGCAGCGTAGGCTGCCTGTTTACCACAGGACCTTTTCACATGTCTAAAATTTTTGATTTTGTTAAACCGGGTGTTCTTACTGGTGATGATGTACAGAAAGTTTTCGCAGTTGCTAAAGAAAATAACTTTGCATTGCCAGCAGTGAACTGTGTTGGTACGGATTCAATTAACGCCGTACTTGAAACGGCTGCTAAAGTGCGTGCGCCAGTTATTGTGCAGTTTTCTAATGGCGGAGCTGCATTTATCGCAGGTAAAGGTCTGAAAGCTGAAGGCCAACAAGCGGCAATTTTAGGTGCTATCTCTGGTGCCCATCATGTACACCAAATGGCTGAGCACTACGGTGTTCCTGTTATTCTGCATACCGACCACTGTGCGAAGAAATTACTGCCATGGATCGACGGTCTGTTAGATGCGGGTGAAAAGCACTACGCGAAAACAGGTAAACCACTGTTCTCTTCTCACATGATTGACCTGTCTGAAGAATCACTGGAAGAAAACATCGAAATCTGTGCTAAATATTTAGCGCGTATGGCTAAAATCGATATGACACTCGAAATCGAATTAGGCTGTACCGGTGGCGAAGAAGACGGTGTTGATAACACGGGTATGGACAGCTCTGAGCTGTACACTCAACCAGAAGACGTTGCATACGCATACGAAAAACTGAATGCAGTAAGCCCTCGTTTCACTATCGCGGCTTCTTTCGGTAACGTTCACGGTGTTTATAAACCAGGTAACGTCCAGCTAACGCCAAAAATTCTGCGTAATTCACAAGACTACGTTTCAGAAAAATATAACCTGCCACACAACAGCTTAGACTTCGTATTCCACGGTGGTTCTGGCTCAAGTGCTGCTGAAATCAAAGAAGCAGTGAGCTACGGTGTTATCAAAATGAACATCGATACTGATACCCAGTGGGCAACTTGGGATGGTATTTTACAGTACTACAAAAAGAACGAAGGCTATCTGCAAGGTCAGTTAGGTAACCCAGAAGGTGCGGATAAACCTAACAAAAAATACTATGACCCACGTGTATGGCTGCGTAAAGCACAAGAGTCAATGGTTGTTCGTTTAGAGCAAGCATTTAAAGAACTGAACTGTGTTGATGTACTGTAATTAACATTCGTTAAGTTTTTACTTTTAAAATCCCCCAGTGAGGTGACTTGCTGGGGGATTTTTTGATCATGTAGATACTGGTGCTTTACTTAATTGTGAAAGTAGTTTTAAAAACAGTGCTTCACTTTGTGTTAGCGGTTTACTAGCCTCGGTGATTGCACATATGCGGTTATGAAAGACAGGGGAGTCGCTCATTTCTATGAGTGAATGGCGGAAATTAATATGTGAGGCATAGTTTTCCGGTAAAATTCCGACATAGTGACCTGAAGCGATAAAGGTGGCTACGGCCTCAAGGCCAGCGGCTTCGGGGCCTCGGCTAAATTCACCCGATGCTAAAATACTTTCAGTGAATGGGTGTGGCCGATAAACCAATGCTAGATTATGTTTGTTGTTGGCCGTATTCGCAGAAACATAAAGCTTATGGTTTTCTATAAATAAGAATTGGTAATTAAAACGGCTATTTTCGTGATATTGCCCGCGAATACCGATTTGAATTGTTCTATCACTAAGCGCTTTATTTAATTGATTATGGTTGAGTATACTTAGCTCTAATTTAACATTAGGTGCCTCTTGGGTAAATTGAGCGATAGTGGCTGATAGATGGCAGAGTGGATCCGTTAATATATGTTCAATAACACCAATAACTAATGTTCCAGATAAAATCCCATGGCGTTCATCAACTTCAGTTTTGATATTATCTAATGCTTTCAAAGCGGTATTGGCTTTTTCGATAACAAATAAGCCTGACTCAGTTAGCTTAAAGCCAGAAGGACCCCTTTCACACAATTGGACCCCGAGTTTTTCTTCAATTTCACGGATATGGCGGCTTATTGACGCTTTTGACATATTTAGTTTTTTTTCTGCAATGGTAAAGCCACCAGCTTCTGCAACGGAAGTAAAAACACGTAATGATTTTAAGTCTTTTTCAGTTAATTTTTTATTATGCATATTTATACCTATTACGTGAAATCAATCACTAAATGCTAATCTATCTTATTTTTTATTGCGATACAAATAGCATAATTAATACTGCTTTATTTTAAATGTTAAAATTGTTTTTATTTATATAAAAGGTTTCATTTTATGAAACCATAGGATCAAAAATATCACTTTTATTCCTAGTGGATACGTATATCTTAAAGTTGTAGTTGTTAATAGATTATTACCAAAGTGGCGCCACAAAATAATAATTAATCCAAATATATATAAATACAAAAGGATTCTAATTTATGGTCACAGATGAATTGTTAACAATAAAATTAGATATGATTACATTTACAGCATTAGGGGCTTTGTTGTTAATCGCTAGCAATGTAATTATAAAGAAATTTCCATTTTTTATGAAATATTCAATTCCTAGTCCGGTTATCGGCGGGTTTATGTTTTCTATTGTAATGTGGATAGCTTATCAATTTAATATTGTAGAGCTTAATTTTGATAACACATTATATGATTTATCAATGTATATATTTTTCGTCACAATAGGTTTAATGACGGGGGTTAAATTATTAGTGAGTGGTGGAAAAATATTACTGATTTATATGGTGATTTGCTGGGGCTTGGCATTTATGCAAAATGGCGTCAGTATTGGTTTATCGTATGTTTTAGATATTGAGCCATTAGTTGCTATGATGGCAGGCCAAGCCTCGATGCAAGGTGGTCATGGTATGGCGGCATCTTTAGCACCGCTGATTGAGTCCTTTGGTCACAACCAAGCCCTGAATGTTGGGTTAGCGGCTTCGACCTTTGGTTTGATTGCAGGGTCAATTCTAGGTGGGCCTGTTGGGAACTGGTTAATCCAAAGAAATAAATTAAAGATTGAAACTGACCATGTTGATTTAGAAAATTTAGCGGAAAGTAACGATACTGAGGATAAAATTACAGCTCAACAATGTATTATTACAGGTGCAGTTATTTTAAGCGTACTCGCTATCGGAATGCCGACAGCAAAATGGATAAGCACAGTAACAGGGTTTACTATTCCTGGCCATATTTTTAGTTTATTTATCGGCGTTATATTTCATTCAATTAATGAAAGAAAACCGATGATTAAAATATCTCGCAATACAGTTGTATTAATTTCCACTCTATCACTAGAAATGTTTTTAGTGATGGCAATGATGAAGCTAAAACTTTGGGAATTATATGAGTTAGCGTTACCTCTAACTATCATATTAATATCACAAGTCATTACAACAATATTAGTGGCTATATTTGTTGTTTACCGTGCATTAGGTAAAAACTATGATGCCGCTGTTATGTCAGCTGGTTTTATTGGGCATGGTTTAGGTGCAACACCAAATGGCTTAGTGGTAATGGATGCTATTTGTAATAAATACGGTTTATTCTCACGAAAGGCATTCATTATTATACCAATCGCTGGAACGGTATTAACAGATATTGTTGGTGTCCCTCTATTTGTATTCTTAGCTAACACATTTGGTGGCTAAGAAATAAAAAACAAAAGAAAGAAAACTAAATCTAAGAAGGAATAGTTTGTATGAAAAAATTAACGACACCCCCACATGTTGGCCATAAAACATTTTTATATTCAGAATTAGTGACTGAATTGACCAACATTGAAGCGGATATTGCCATACTAGGGATGCCATTTAGTTCAGCTTATAGTGCTCATGCATTTACCAACGATCAATCTCGTGCTCCACAATATTTACGTGATATGAGTGACCGAATTGTTAGGCATCCAGATCATTATGATTTTGATATTGATGGGCCACTACTACAAGGCCGGAAAGATATTAAATTTGTTGACTGTGGTGATGTTATTCCTGATTTATCAAAGCCTTTGGGGGAGCATCATCAGCGTGCAGCCGAGGCAATTCGACAGTTATTAAGAGCTAAAGCACTTCCTATTGTTTTAGGGGGCGACCATGGGATCACAACGCCTATTTTGCAGGGATTTGATGAAGTAGGGCCGATTACACTTGTGCATATTGATGCACATTTAGATTGGCGTGAAGAGGTTAATGGGGTGGATACCGGCCTTTCAAGCCCGATCCGTCGCGCTTCTGAAATGAAGCATATAGGTGAAATTTTCCAAATTGGTTTACGTGCACAAGGTAGCGGACGCCCAGGGGATTATCAAGCGGCTAAAGACCATGGTGCGCATGTTATTCCGGCCTATGAACTACACGAGGTTGGCATGCAAGCCATTTTAGACCGCATTCCAGATAATTCGAACTACTATATTAGTATTGATGCGGATGGTATTGACCCGAGTATCATGCCTGGAGTTGATGGCCCGGCTCCTGGTGGGGTGACTTATTTGCAAGCTCGTAGCCTAATTCACGGTTTAGTGAAAAAAGGTCGCGTTGTTGGTATGGATATCGTTGAAATTACACCCGCAAAAGATATTCCCTCTAAGCTAACTGGGGTGACTGCAGGGCGTTTTGTTGTGAATTTAATTGGAGCATCCATTCGCGCAGGATATTTTGATAAGAAATAACGCAGCCAATTAATGTTGTGCTAACAATAAAGAGGGTGATTCATTTCCACTTTATTGTTAATTTGCGGGTGTCCCTTGATGAAACCTTAATTGCCATTGGTTTGCTGAATTTTTTAGCCAAATAGATGAGCGGTTAGTTAGCTTGGTTTTATCCCCATCTTGCTGTTCAAAACTGATATAAGTCATCAACACCGTATTATCACTCAATTGCGAACAGTGGAAATTTTCGGCGTAAATCGTTTTAGCTGTTTCATTAGCCAATGACGCTAGGGTATCGAGTTTATCGGTTGAAAAGCCAGAACGACCAAATTCAAAAAAATCCTCATGTAATATCTCGCGAAGAAAATCGCTATTCTGCCGGTTAGTACTGTTATGTAATTTTTTTTCTAATTCAATCAGTTTATTCATCACTCGCGTGCCCCCAATTGTTGTGCCAGTTTCTCAGCGAGTTGAGTCACCGTATCCGAAGTATTTGCTTGGAAATGCATCGCAATTTCCATTTCTTGAGCAGCAGGGAAACCTTCTTCTTCTGTTAAAATTCGATGTTGAGGAAGTTTTGCTCGTAAAGGTAATAAACTAATACCTAACCCGTCTGCGATAGCACTTTGAATACCAGCAAGGCTAGAACAAGTATAAGTTATGTGCCAAGGACGTTGCTCATTGTCTAATAACTTAAACATGTCATTACGATAAAGGCCGTTTTCAGGAAAAACCACCAAAGGTACTGAATCATTATTGAAACGTTTATATTGGTTGCTCGTTAGCCAACACAAAGGCTCTGGCCAATGGTAATCACTTTTAAATTCACCTTTCTTCTGTTTCACAATAATTAAATCTAATTCACCATGTTGGTAGCGCTGATGGAGCTGGCGGCTTAGGCCACTCGTAACTTCTAGCCGCACATTGGGGTTAGCTTGCATAAATGCGGCCAGTGTCGGGGTGACTTGGCCAGAAGCGAGGTCTTCAGGAAAGCCGAGCCGAATAGTTTGAATGACGGCATTGCCAGTGATTTTCATAAAGAAGGTATCATTTAGCGCCAAAATATTTTTTGCATAGCTTAACAAAACTTCTCCAGTTTCGGTTAAGGTGAGTATGCGGTGCCCTCGGATAAATAAAGGCTGGCCGACTAAAGTTTCTAGTCGTTGGATCTGCTGACTCAATGTTGATTGCGTTGAATTTAAATGTTGTGAAGCTACGGTGAAATTCCCCGTCTCAGCGACAGTAACAAAGGTTTTCAACAAAACTAGATTGAGCAACGAATTCATTTTATAAATACCTATCATTTGGTTATTTAATTTTTAAATAGCATACTTTTTCAGTAGATTAAAGAGTCATAGGGGAGATTAATCATGAAAACATTCTTTTTACGTGCAAAATGGTTGGTTCACTTAGCTAGCATTCTTATGATTTCATTGATATTTATGGGGAAAGGCATGGCAAATTCACAAGCTAACTCTTTGGTATCATTGGCTGAACAAGGTAACTTACAAAGTGTTAAGTCCTTAGTTGAGCAGGGCGTGGACATTGAACAGCGAGATTCACGCCAACGTACTGCGTTGATGGCGGCAACCCATGAAAACCATCTTGAGGTTGCCCGTTTTTTGATTGAGCAAGGCGCGGACGTGAATGCACGGGATAATATGCAAGACTCCCCTTATTTGTACGCAGGGGCGCGTGGTTTGCAAGAGATACTTGTATTGACTCTGCAACATGGTGCTGATTTGAAAAGTACCAATCGCTACGGGGGAACTGCGTTGATCCCCGCAGCAGAGCGCGGCCATGTTGCCACGGTCAAAACCTTGATTGATGCGGGTGTTGATGTCAATCACGTTAATCGGTTGGGTTGGACTGCACTGATTGAAGCGATTATTTTGGGTGATGGTAGCGATAAGTACGCACAAATTGTCACTGAATTAATTAAAGGTGGCGCAGATGTCAATTTAGCGGATGGTTCGGGGATATCACCGTTGACGCTGGCGAAAAGTAAAGGTTACCGTAATTTAATCGAAATTCTTGAGCGTTCAGGAGCGAAATAATGACGGATACGCAATTTTTACAACAAGCTATCAACTTAGCAATGGAGAACGTGCAAGCTGGCGGACGGCCTTTTGGCGCAATAGTTGTCCGTGATGGGCAAGTGGTTGCAAGTGGCGTTAACCAGATGCTTGAGCTCAATGACCCAACCGCCCATGCGGAGCTGATGGCATTGCGTCAAGCAGGGCAAAAATTAAGCCGTGTGAAATTGGATGACTGTGTGGTTTATGCAAGTGGGCAGCCTTGCCCGATGTGCTTGGCCGCGATGCGAATGGCGGGGATCTCTCGGGTCGTCTACGCCTATTCAAATGATGATGCCGCACCTTTTGGGCTCTCTACGGACGCCATAGCAAAAGCGCTGAGGGTCGTTCCTGAGCAGCAATCAGGTTTACGGTTTGAGCAATTAAAACCTAATGATGAAACGCGTAGCACCCTGTACCAACAGTGGTGGGAACGGCAATCTCAATGAGTAAAACAGCACCATCTTCGTTGTCATTGATATTGACCATTGTCTTAGTCGGGCTGAACTTACGACCCTTTATGACGGGGCCTGGGCCTGTCATCGACAATATTATTCAAACGACAGGGATGAGTTATCAAAGTATTTCGCTTTTAACGCTGTTACCCATGTTATTGATGGGGGTTGGGGCATTGGTTGTACCTATGTTAAACCAACGTATAGGCGAACGTGCGGGTATCAGTACGGCAATGTTGTTACTGCTAGTCGGTTCACTCGCTCGTTACTTTGTTGCGGATGGTGCGGCTTTATTATTAACCGCTTTTTTATGTGGAGTGGGTGCGGCTTATATTCAGTCGGTCTTTCCTGGGCTCATTAAAGCGAATTTCCCCCAAAAAATGGCGATGATGACCGGGCTATATTCAGCCACATTGATGGCGGGAGGCGCTATCGGCGCACAGCTTACGCCTTTGGTTGAGGAAATGACAGGCCATTGGCAGAGTGCCTTAGCGTGGCTAGCTTTCCCTGCTTTGTTAGCGCTGTTGGCTATTTGGGCGAATGTACACACGGAGCGGGGCTCAAAAGCAGATCGGGTCTCAGTATTGGTGTTCTTACGCAAGCCGAGAGCATGGTTGTTGATGGCAGGCTTTGGGCTGATTAATGCAGGATATGGCACCGTGGTGACTTGGCTGGCACCTTTTTTCCAAGAGCAGGGAATGAGTGCTGCACAAAGTGGCTCATTTGTTGCCATATTAACGGTTTTTCAGGCGTTATCTGCGCTTATGATACCCGTATTTGCATCGCATAATATTGACCGTCGCTTTTGGTTGATTGTCACGCTCAGTTGCCAAGCTCTTGGTTTTTCTGGGTTGATGCTGTTTGCCAGCGATGCGCCACTTTTATGGGTTGCGTTATTAGGCATGGGGCTAGGTGGCTGCTTTGCATTAAGTATTATTACCGCTTTAGACCACCTACCTCACCCGGTTAGTGCAGGGGCATTGACTTCATTGATGCAGGCTGGGGGATTCATTATTGCAGCTTTTGGGCCACTATGTGCTGCGTGGATACAGCAATTGAGCCAGAGTTTTACATGGGTATGGGCAATGCATGTGGTCTTTGTATTAGTAACATTGATTCTTTATTTGCGTTTGAACCCTAAAAGCTACAGTCAAATCTTCAATTTAAACTGATTAATCTCCTCTTTATTTATTGCGAATGATAATTATTGTTATCTTGGCGTTTTTTTGTCACTATCACTGTTTATTTATTCGTCTAGGTAAGAGCCTTTATGCAGCAGCGCATCGAAGATAAATTCACTCAAGCGCATTCAGCCCGAGAAGAACACTCTGTTGGTGAGTTTATTCGGATCCGTCGCGGTGAGTTTCTGATTAACCGTGATTTAGGTATTGAAGAAGAGCAAGCCGCTGGGCTAAAAATTGTGGCTATCCATCAAGGTGCAATGGGCTGCCGTAGTAGTGCGGGACAAAATGTTGAAGTGAATTCGCCTTCTTTGATTTTATCGGGCAGCCAGAAAAATTATCTATTGAATAATCAATTTTATGGCCAACAAACCATGAAATACACCATGATAGATATTTCCCCTGAATGGTTGGATGCGCAGCAATTAAGTTTACCAGATACGTGTTATCACCCAAATTCCCCAAAACTATTACAGTTGGTTATTCCTCCCAATATATTAGCAATCACGCATCAACTATTTGCTTGCCCAACCCATTCATCATTACGCCAGCTATATTTAAGCGCTAAAGTGTCTGAAATTACGGCATTATGCTTACATCATTCGTTATCTAGTGCGAATTCGGCGGTTATGGGCACATTACGGCAGCGAGATATTGATAGTCTGCATATGGCAAAAACGATATTGATTCAGGAAATAGAATCTCCGCCCAGTTTAGATGAACTGGCTAAGCGGTTAGGGATCAATACCCGTAAACTTACACAAGGTTTCCGTCAATTATTCGGTAACAGTATTTATGGCTGGTTGCAGGAGTACCGTTTAGAAACGGCTTTTCAACTGCTGAGTATGAATGATGCAAATATCTCAACCGTAGCTTACCAAGTCGGTTATACCCCCGCTCATTTCTCCGTTGCATTTCGCAAGCGCTTTGGTATTTCCCCGAATCAACTCAAAAAATAACAATCGATGTGCCGGATAACGATAGACAAATTCCGGCAGTCGAAAGTAACCCATCACATTAATTGCTAAATTGATAACAATTATCATTTAACTTTTTTAGGGTGGGAAATGCTGTCCGTTTATAACATTAAGTCACGCGGAATATTCCGCTTAACACCTTGTGCCCTTTTGTGTGCAACAGTGAGTTGGTCTGTACAAGCAAACCCAGAGTTAGTACAACCGAAACAGGATGTTATACAAGTGACAGCATCCTCAGAGGTTGATGATGACTATGTTGCACCCGGTGTAACAACGCTTGGGAAAATTGCCCTTAAGCCGCGAGAAGTGGCGCAATCTGTTAGCGTGATTGATAGAGAGCAAATTGAAAAACAAAACCTACAAACCCTTGATGATGTAATGCAACGTGCAACAGGGGTAACCAGCGCGCCTTATGTGAAGTTAACAACCGCTTATTATGTCCGTGGTTTCCAGATTGACTCATTTGAAATTGATGGCGTGCCCGCGTTACTAGGGAATATGGCGAGCTCACCTCAAGATATGGCGGTATACGAGCGGGTCGAAATTCTGCGGGGCTCGAACGGACTATTGCATGGTATGGGAAACCCAGCGGCAACTGTCAATATGGTGCGAAAACATGCACCAAAAGAAAACATGGCCAAGTTGAGTTTAAGTGCGGGAAGTTGGGATCGTTATCGCGGCGAAGTGGATGTTGGCGGGCTACTGAATGGATCTGGCTCTGTTCGTGGGCGATTTGTTATGGCGTGGGAAGATAAAGATTATTTTTATGATGTTTCTGATCAACAAACCCGTTTGATGTTCGGTACGGTCGATATCGATATTACCCCTGACACCTTGCTGCGTATGGGCGCGCAATTCCAAACCATTGATTCTGTCACCAATATGGCAGGGGTGCCTTTTGGTAAAGATGGCAGTGATTTACATCTACCGCGTAAAACCTATTTAGATGTGGGTTGGGATCGCTTCAAGTGGGATACATCCCGCTCATTTGCGGGTATTGAACATAAAATCAACGATGATTGGCAATATAAGCTTAACGCAGAATATCAACATGTGAATGCTCGATTACTGTATGCAGGCGCATGGGGAAATATCGACCCAGTTACGGGTGATGGTGCGATGCTGATGGGGGGCGCCTATAAATTTCGTAACGAACAAACCAGTATAGATACCAGTTTAAACGGCAAAGTGGACGCGTGGGGGTTAACCCATGATGTGGTTGTCGGTGCAAGTTACTCACATGCCAGTGAAAAACAATATAGCGCAGATTTAGACCCCGCCTTAAATGTGCCTGTGAATGTGTATCGTTGGAACCCTCACAGCGTGCCAAAACCGAGTATTGGCGCTTATAGTTCTGCTGGGCCAACCAAAACAACGCAAAAAGGCTTATATGGGATGGGGCGCATCAAAGTGATCGAACCTGTCACGGTTATTGCAGGTGTACGCGATAGCTGGTGGGATGTCAAAACGCCAACAGCAAACTTCACGGAAAATGGCCGTCTTACCCCCTATGGTGGCGTAATTTGGGATTTTACCCCCCAATGGTCATGGTATAGCAGCTATTCAACGGTCTATCAGCCGCAAACAGGAAAAACGTGGAGCGGGAAAATGCTCAAGCCTGTTGAAGGGCAAACTCTTGAAACGGGTGTCAAAGGTGCGCTATTCAATGGCGGATTAAACTTATCCGGTGCTATTTACCAAATCGATATCAAAAATAATCCACAAATTGACCCTGCGCACCCAACGGGGGGCTTTAATAACTATTTCATTAGTGGTGGTAAAGTCCGTAGCCAAGGCTTTGAACTTGAAGGCATTGGTTATCTAACCCCATTTTGGGATGTCTCTGTGGGTTATACCTATACGGATACGAAATACCGTGATGACAGCCAGCGCGAAGGTGAGTCTTACAACACCTTAACTCCGCGACATATGCTGCGTGTCTGGTCTAACTATGACTTACCTTGGGATGAGCGCAAATGGAGTTTGGGCGGTGGCATGCAAGCCCAGAGTGCATACAGTACAAGTAACGGCAATGTGACTTTACGCCAAGGCGGTTATGCCATTTTCAATGCTCGTTTAGGTTATCAAATCGATGAAACATGGACGGCAGCGGTTAACGTGAATAACTTATTTGACCGTCGTTATTACTCAGGGTTGTTCTCTCCTCAATGGAATAACCGCTATGGTGACCCAAGTAATGTGATGTTTACATTGAAGGCTGATTTCTAATGAAATTAGTGAGTTGCCTAGCAGTTATTGGCACCTTGTTCAGTGGGATCGTGCTATCGATGTTGATAGCACGTTTTTATCCATCAACAGATCCGCTCGAACGCTTATATGGTGCGATATTTCTGAGTGTTATCACCTCAATGGGGTTATTGGTTTATAACCTCAGTGCATCAAATTGGCGGCAAATATTAGTACGCAGCTATAGTTGGTGGCCATTGCCGCTATTTTTAATGATAGGTGGGTGGATATGAAGCATAAACAGCCTCTTTCCCTCACCCGTCGTTTAGACCAATTACATCGCAGTGCGGGGGCGCTATTTGGTGTTTTTCTGTTTGTGATCTTTTTCACCGGGTGCTGGAGCTTAGGCAGTGATGCATTGAGGTTGTGGGGTAACAATGTGCCACTTTCAGGTAAGTTATTACCACTCGAACAGCTCCTTGCGTTGCAACCAAATGCAACCATGATCCAATTGCCAGAACAGCACAACCCAGTGATCACTTTTTGCCAAAGCATGGGGAAATGCGAACTCAGCTATAGCGCGATTAACGGTGAATTGGTTGTATTAGATAGCCCGACAATGTGGCTAGTGACATTACATAAAAACTTATTTGTGGGTTTTCCTGGACGTATTTTTATCAGTTTATTTGGTTTTGCATTAGTTGTCTTATTAATCACAGGGCTAGTGATACAACGTCGCAGAATAGCCACAATGTTGCACTTGCCACGCACCACACACTTAAAAGCATTGCTTCACGATTTACATAGCTGGCTTGGCTTATGGTGTTATCCGTGGCTGGTTTTATTTGCGTTTACCGGCGCATTATCGGGGTTAGGTGCGCTCGGAACCGTCTCCCTTGGGGAAAGGGCGGCACCGGATAATCCACACATTATCATGAAAACCTTGATGGGGGAGTTTGAGCCACTAAAAACACCCGTTTCTGTGGCTGAAAGCTCGATTACTGCGGCAGTCAGCGCATTACAGCAAACGGTCCCTAGCTTTATACCTCAAACCTTGTTCAAACAAGGTGATACGTGGGTGATTGGCGGAGTGCGTGATGGGCAGTTATCCACTTCTAATTTCGAACAATATCAATTTGATAGTAAAAAACGCCAGTTAGTTGCAGTGCGAGATTCTGCACAGCAAGGCTTTTGGACACGTGCTTTTATTGCCATCCAACCCTTGCATTATGGGCAATATCAATGGCTGCCTAAAGTAAGTAATACATTGAGTTACCTGCATTTTATCGCAGGGTTGAGTGGGCTGATATTGGTTTCTGTTGGCCTCGCCATGTGGTGTTGGAAAAGAATGCATAGCCTAGCCGCAAGGTTTATCGTGGGCTGTTGCGGTGGGTTGCTGTTGTCCGCATGTGTGCTGCTAGCCGTAATGCCATGGTTCACTGCTTTGCTGCCAATACACTTTTTTATGGTTTGGGGAATAGCATGTATCGCGAGTTTACTCTGTAAAAATGCCCAGTTTAGCTTGATGGTATCCCTTTTTCTCTCTGCCATTTTGTTGCTATTCGCATTTATCGCCTCTTATTTGTTTGGCTCGTTACCTTTTTCTCGTATCAATCTTGTTTTGCTATGTGGCGGAATAGGGCTGTTACTTATTTTATTCGGTTGTCGAAAATTGTCATGCACAGCAAAACGTGCACGGAGTGGGTATGAAAGATCTATTACAGAATAAACAGTTAGTAGTGACGTTGGGGCTACTTTATCTTGCACAAGGGATACCGATGGGGATCGCAATGGATGCGTTGCCTACTTTTTTACGCCATGATGGTGGGGAACTGAAAGCATTGGCTTTTTTGCCATTAGTCGGCTTGCCGTGGGTGGTAAAGTTTTTATGGGCTTCGTTTGTTGATAACCATTGGGGGAAACATTTAGGCCGTCGTAAAAGCTGGATTATTCCAATGCAAATCATTGTGACGGTAACGATGTTTGCGTTAAGTACCATCGGGCTGTCAGTTGTGAATGCTTTACCCTGCATTGTTTTGTTGTTTGTCGCTTCACTTGCCAGTGCCACCCAAGATATTGCAACAGATGGTATGGCTGCGGAGCAGGTCAGTGGCACAATGTTATCAAAAATTAATGCGGTACAGATAGCCGGGGTGATGGCGGGCTTTTTTGTTGGTGGCGCAGGGTTGATGATCATGAGTGAAAGTTTAGGCCAGCACCTTGCCTTGGGGGTTTTAGCTTGTGTGCCGTTACTCAGTTTAGTGTTTATTAGTCTCTGTCCATTAAAAACACCATCAATCACACAGGAAATGAACGAGAAAGCGAGTCTATTAAAAACGGTTAAACGCCGTGGTGCCCCGCGTTTACTGTTATTAACTTTGCTTTCTGCGGTGACAGCTGTTTCCGGTTTTGGTTTAGCCAAATTATTCTTAAATGATGCAGGTTGGTCATTAGCGCAAATTGGTAAAATGGGCATGGCTGGTGGAATGGTCACATTAGTATTAGGTTGTGGCGGTGGGGCGTGGTTAATCGGTAAAATCGGTGTGTGGCGCGCTTTCTCATTTGGTCTGTTATTTGCTTTACTCTCTTCACTATTGTGGTTGCTACAATCTTTCAGTGGCGTGTCAATGAGCTTAGTTGCACTGTGTATTACATTTGGTTCATTATCTGCGGGGATCACCTCGGTCGCGATAATGACAGCAGGGATGCAATTTGCATCAGGTTATCAGCAAGCGGGTACTGACATGACCGCGGTACAAAGCACACGGGACATTGGGGAGTTAGTCAGTTCAATGATGCTTGTTGGTTTAACGGCAGCGGTAGGCTATTCAGGTGGGTTTATATTAGGAGTATTAATTGCTTTTATAGCGTTGCTAGTGACATTTTCACATTACCGTTATGTGCAAAGATTAGAAGCAGAGCAAGTTTAATATAAATAGAGTAAGTGCTATTTTTTACGTTTCTTATTTTGTTTTTTGACTTCTTTATCCGCTTTCTTTTTAATGGAATTGAAGTAGATATCTAAATAATGTCGGTTGCTTAAAAATGAAATTAAGCAACTGGCAACAATCACTACCCAAACAAGTTGCAACTTAATTGAGTTTTCAATACTGAAAAGTAGTAGCAGTGGGATCATGACCATCATGCTTATGAAAATGGAGCACAATAACGCGCCAGCAATATAGAGCGAGTACTTTTTAAACCCGAATATATTGAGGATGGTAAGCACGACAAAAGTTAACAGTAGCGTACCAAATGTCGCAAACATAATGATAAGCCCTGCCTCTTGTTCAATGAGCCAATCCGTGAAACCAAACCAAGAGAAAGGGATACTTACCATGATGAACGCTCCTGTTGGCTAAATAGCAGGGGGATATTTTTAAAACCAAATAACCGGGCAAAAATAAGATTGGGGAAAACATGAATATCCGTATTGTAGAGTGTGACGGTTTGGTTGAAAAACTCACGTCGGTCTGCAATTTGGTCTTCAATATGTTTTACTTGAGTTTGTAATTCCATTAACACCGCTTTACTGATTAGTGTTGGATATTTTTCAGCAATAGCAATCAGTGGTTTTATTTTTGATGGATACTGGTTTGCGGTATCGACTTTGGTTTCAATCGCGGTGCTTGATAAATAGCGCTGGCGGCTTGCTATTAATTCACTAAATAGCTGCTTTTCATGTGCCATCGCTTTATCTGCAACTTGGGTTAATACAGGAACTAATTCAACTTGCTTCTTTAATAACACATCAATATTCGCGAATGCCTTATGGCAATTATTTTTCAAGAATACAATATTATTATAAATATTAATAAGATAGCGTATAAAAACATAGCCAATAACAGCGATAATGATGAAAAAAATAAGCTTTTCCATGTTAGTTATCACCAAATAATGCAATTTGGTCGAAATGCATATTGAGCTGCCCATTTTTGTAATCCATCGGGGTAACCAAAATCACACCAATCAGAAAAAGTGCAATCATGGCGGTAATAGCTAAATTTCGACGCAATGGACCCGTTTTGTTCCAACGGACGACATAGCTAGAAGGTGAGACGCCTAATAACATATGAGGTGCTTTACGTATAATAACGGGCTCCCCTTTTTCATTGGCATCTGCAGTGCCAATTAATAAATAGCTGCTGTTTGGTTCAAGTAAATATTCTTTGTAACGGCGATTACCGCTTTCAATATCCATATGCGGTTCTAAGCCAGGGTAAACAAAATAATCAGGGTCACATTCTACTTTAACAGAGCCCGTATCATCCGTTAGGGTAAAGCTGTGCATGTTGTATTTGCTATTTTGTAAGGTATAACTCTTTTTACCATCTTTATCTTTTGATATGGAATACTCAAAATAAAAGGAGCCATAGCAGGATTTATTGCCTAGCTGGCTTTTTATAACTGTCCCGGCAGTAATTTTTCCTTCAATTTCCACAAGCCCCATCGCCATTGAACGTATCTTTGAAGTGGCTAAGTTTTTCTGAAATTTTAAGAAGCGCTTGGTTGGTGTATTTTCAATGGCTTTAAATACGAAGGCTAAGACAAATGCGATAAAAAATACCCGCATGTCAATAAAGAACCCTGCAAATAGGCAAGTTGCTAGTAGCATTCCCACAAGGACTTTCAGAAATGCACTAAACTTTGATGAGCCTTCATTTTGTAAGCGTTGATAACGTTGATAGGCAACTTTGCTAGATTTGACAACGCTACGGGTAATAAAAAAGGTGATAACGAGTACAACGACATAATAAATGATACTGACATAATCACGGGTAGAAGGAGAGAGTGAGTACCACATACCGCAAGCAATACTAATAAAAGGAATAATTCCCCAGTTTACTTTTTTATTTACCGAGAACTTGTTATCAATAAATAAAATTAAAGCGCCAATGGCTGCACCAAGTAAAAAATACATATTCACGCATTGATACCTTTACGCTGACATTATTTAAACTGGACGCCGTGATATTTTTTTTCATCTTCAGAAATATCAAGTAATGGCAGTGCTGTAAAACGAAAGGCATTCGCAATCAGGCTATCTGGAAACATTTGTATTGCGGTATTGTATTCTGTTGTTGCATCGTTAAAGCCTTCACGTCGCTGCGCGATTTTATTTTCAACCTCACTTAAGGCAATTTGTAACTGCGTAAATTGCTCACCAGAAATGAGAGTCGGGTAGTTTTCTGCAATGGCAACAAGACTGCTGAGTGCACGGTTCATTTCATTTGATGCCGCAATTTTTTCATGCATATTTTGGGCATTAAAGTAGCGTTGGCGTGCATCACTTAATGAAGTAAATAATGTTTTTTCATGTTCCATCGCTTTTTCTGTGATGGTAACAAGTTGCGGGATTTGGTCTGCACGTTGTTTTAAAATAACATCAATATTGGCAAATTGATTGCTGACTTGATTACGAGCGTTGATCAGGCGGTTATAAATAGAGATCCCCCAGCCTACGGCCAATAATAGTAAAATAAATACAACGATAAGTGTGATAGTCATATTGATGCGTTTTAACCCGAGATAAGTGATTTGAGTTAAATGTATAAAAGCCATGCAGCTTATGCAATCAGAAAAGAATGAAATTGAGGTTAGAATAAAGAAAATCTGATCTTATTTTATAACAAAATCAGATTTTACTGTTTAAACAGTGCTTAAAGATTTATATCGACAAGAGAAAGGTTCTCATAGATATTTTGTTCAAGAAAATAATCTAGGTCACACTGCAGTACATTAGCAAATATACATAGTCGATGAATGGTAAAATTCTGCGTACCGCGTTCATAACGGGAAATTTGCTGTTGGCTTAGGCCTGATTTTTTGCCTAAAGTATGTGCGGTCCAGCCCATTTGTAAGCGGCGTTTACGAAGTTGTAGTCCTATATAGGTGTTTGAAATTTCAGTTTGATATATTCTCATTATTTTTTCCTGATATATGCACGAATTTAGTGCTAATAATGTTTATATTTTTTAACTATAGTTTTGTACTTTCTAGAATGATGAAGCTAGATGTATGTATCATTAAGTCTTCACGAATGGAGTTTTCTTTTGAATAGAAAGATTTTTCCCCGTTGAATAAAAATAATCCAATGCTAAAAATACCTAATCCAAGAATGAAGATAATTAAGCTAGAAATAGATGATAGCTGTTTATTAATGTAAATTAATGTTTGGTGCTCTAATGCAAAAGCTGCATCAGAGAAAGATAAAAATAATATCACTATTCCCCAATGCAATACGGAGAGTAAAAAAGGGTACTCTACATTAGCATGAATAATAATAGGGGTGATTGATAGTATAATTGCGAGTGGATAGCCATTTCCATTTGTTTTGTATTTTATTACAGATTGAAAAATAACATAGATAGCTCCTGTTAATAATAGAGACATGAAAATTAAGTTAATATATCCACTACTCATAATCCATAGAAATATTTCATTGTGAGGGCGGGGGACTATATACATTTTAGGGCTAAAAAATGGAATTGCCGTTCTTTCATAGCTTTTTCAAATAAGAATGACTGTTCCCATGCATCATAAGGCTTTTCTAAAAATAAAGTAATAGAAAAACGTAACATCTGTTTTAAATGAAACTGATTGATAATATCAGTGCCAATATACTGTGGACCGAGCTTGATGAGATAGATACCAATAAATATAGCTACAGCAATAATAAAGTAGCTAGCACTTACTCTCAGTGGGTTTTTATTATAAAAAAGGCAAATAAAAACAAATGCACAAACTGTTAAACAGAGCCAAGCGATGATTGACTGCAACACCACTAAAACTAGTGTAAACAGTAGAATACAGACTCCAAGTAAAATGGCTCTGACATTTTCATATTGTTCAGATGATAACGAAAACTGAGACAAAACTAGTGTCATTAAAGATAACAAGCATGCAGTGGCCATATTGATGGATAATATATTGACTTGTTGTGATAGCCCATTTGACCGCATACCGGAGGCAAGATAAAAGATATCTGCTTCAAATATATATTGATACGCAGTAAGAAATACTTGAATCACACTAATCATAATATAGCAGTAGATACAAAATGACTGTATATACCATTTTTTTCTTACCTGCAGCCCTGCTATATATAATAAAACACCAATAGTACAGCCTGACCAATACCAAAAATCAATACTATTACTTTCATTTTGATAAGATATTAATTCTATCATTAAAATTGCCAGCGATAAGCAATAACAAATAGCCGGTAATGTGATGACGATTTTAATACGGCGACAGAAAACAGTAAACGCAGTAATAGAGATGATTAATGTAATGGATAACCAGCTAATAATATTTTGCGGTAATGATTGTCTCAGGCTTCCAAGGCTGTCTATATAAATTAGACTAGCAAGATGCCAAACAATAAATATAGCAAGAAATATAGCACGAGAAAACGTAATCATATTGGTTTGTTTTTTTGAGTGAACTATAAAAATGTCGCAATAATCCAAGCGTTCCCCGTATATTTACCAGGGGTCATATCAAAACCAGAAATATGACTTTCCACTTGAATATTTTTTACTTTATCAATTGTTGTCTCAAAAGTTTTTCCACGTTGATTGGTGTCTGCATCATATAAGGTGAGGTCAGAGTAAATGGTATTTTTGCCAGACTTTAAAGGAACTCGTTTCTGTGGATCACTATCAGTGACGTAGTCTAAAGCAAATTTCACTCTTACTGATCTATCTAGGTAACATTTATAGCTTACAGTGCGTGTTTCTAAGCTATTAAATTCATAAGCATTCAGTGTCTGATGATTGATATTTAAATTACTGATATTAGAGCTACAATTTGAGGGGTAACTCACTACTGATGAGGTTAAGTCTAGTATTATACTGGCTTTATCTGATGGTACATTGATATTTGGTGCTCCTGAATCGCTAAATATACGGGTATAACCTGCAAGCATAGACTTAGGAATAACAATTTTTCCATCTACAGGGATGTTTTTTACGTAGATACGTACCTCAAAGGGGAAGTGAATAACAAAATGAGAGGCATCTAATGGACCTAATTCAGCATTAGAACATCCGGGAGCAAAAATTCTTTGCCATCCTTGAGTGATTTTATTATTGGAATATAAGGTAAAATAAGTATTTGAGTTGATCTTATATGCATTGAGCCCTTTTATTGTAATACCTGCATCAGGTTTATAAGCAAAAACTCGATGATAAGCTTCATTAGGAAGTAATCCTGGATGATAATATCCAGATAGATAGTTAACCATACAATAAACGAGACCTGATGGTTGAGATGTATGCTGATTAATTTCTATCCCTTCTCTGTTTGCTGGAGCAATTGAATAATATTTATCCCCATCGCTACCTATTATTGGCGTATAAGATAATTGAGCGTTAACTGATACTAAATTCATAGTATAAGTCCCCCCGCTAGGGGCATAACGTGTCAGCCCATAGGATAATTGGCTAAATAGAAATAATGGCAATAAACCGGCCATTAATAAAAAATGAATTATTTTTTTCATTATAGTTACCTAATATTAAAGATAATCAATCATTACGGA
The DNA here is from genome assembly GCF_011077905.1 of Providencia sp. M-27. Lineage (NCBI taxonomy): Bacteria > Pseudomonadati > Pseudomonadota > Gammaproteobacteria > Enterobacterales > Morganellaceae > Providencia > Providencia sp. M-27. Next base: position 249,350 of record NZ_JAALBT010000007.1, read on the forward strand.
TAGAGCAGCACTAAATGGACCAGCTTCAAGACTTTGTGGATTTTGGTCTGTTGCTAACTGTGACTGCAATGTGATACGAGCAGTGTCACCAACAATTTTGGGGTAGATTTGTTGCCATTTAAGAAGATCAATTGCACTACTTTTATTTTCTTCTGAAATTCGAATACCTAGGCCTTTTGTCGTCGTAGACAGTACAGTTTCATTATTGATATTCAGAGTAGAACCTTCTTTGGGTGACAGGTATATCTGCAAATTTTTTCTTAAATCACATTGTTTAATCAATATACCAAAAGTGGCTTTCTCTTCGGTTAAACGCTCAATAGCCACATTGGGAAAATTTATATAAAGTTCTTTATCCCCATTTTCATTGGTGATAACACAGGCAGGGCGAACTAACGTAGCTTCTAAGCTAATTAGAATATCGGCCTGCATAGTTGTTGAAACCCAAAATGAGAACAATACTAATATTCGCATTATGCTCACTTTTATTCTCCTTATTGGTAATCCACATTAAAAGTGATTAATGTGGAAAAGCTGCCAGTTTTTAGTGGTTGATTAAATGGTTTTTGTGCATATACACCGAATGACAATGTATTAATCGAACCTTTTCCTGATTCAGTAATTTTGCTGAAATCTAGCAGTTTATTAAACTCCAATGGTTGTCCATTATTGCCATCGGTTAGTACCAATAACACGTTGGATTCACCGGTTGTTTTTAAATAAGTAATACCGCTATGAGTTTCAGTATTTTTCGCATTAAAGGTGATTTTGATGGTTTTATTTAAAGCGAATGACGAACAATCAATGAGATCTAATTTAAAGGGTTGAATAGCAGAACGCCCTTGATTTTCAAGCTCAGAGAAACGCAAACCGGAAAGGTAGACTTTCTTTTTGGTATCATCATCAGACAATTGGCAGCCTAAAGGAATTAAAGTTCCTTCAAAATAAACGACTAAGCTATTAGCGAAGCCCAAGTTAGAAACTAACAGTAAGCTACTGAAAACTAAAATCGATAATAAATACTTAGTCATAATTTAGCTCCAAGCGACGCGCTGAGTTATTTTCTGGTACAGATAAAATAAGCGAGTCTTTTATTAAAGACCTTGATGACGACAACATGGTTTGCCCTAGCGTGATGGAAAATGGTAATCGTTTGTATCGCTTTGCATTAAGGCAATGTGCAAAACTGATATTAAATTGGTAAATAGGTGTATTAATATGGCTTACACCACGTTGCACTGTGACTTTAGGCTGGCAAAGTGGAGCCACTAAACGGGCATGTACAAACACGGTGCCTGTTGTTTGTGATTGGGCTTGCCCAACAAATATTGGCATTGCAAGCATCCATAGCCCCAAGTGGTGTAATTTCATAATAAGCTCCCTATTTGCTATTCCGTCACACTGCACTGTGATGCTTGGCATTTAAACGCCAGCGAAGGCTTTCCACCATAGTCATTGATATATGTTAAATAAGGTGTCGAGAACTTTGCTGATTTAAAGCTATGCGTTGATTTTGGTGGGATCATGACTGCCTCAAAATCACTTTGCTCAGCTTGCTTTTGGCTATTACCAAGGCCAATAACCGTGAGGTAAAACGGCGTGGGGTTGTTCAGTTGATAACCACTTGCTGTCGGGGTTAGTGTGAGCTGTCTTGTCCATTCTTTTTTACTTTCAGCCATAATGGACTCTGGGCGGTAAAACAGTTTTACACGGCTTTGCAGCGCAATTTGCAACACCCCAGCCTCTGTTGACTTTGGCGGGATTTCACGCAGGTTATAATAGAATAATGTTTCTCTATCTTGAGGTAGTTTAGCTATATCTGGGGCTGTACTTAAGCGAACCAAACTACTTGATTTAGGTTCCATTCGTTGAATTGGTGGTGTTGCAATCACAGGGCCCGCTTCCAGTTTCTTTTCGGCATCATCCTCTAACCATGATTGGGCTAAATAAGGAAGTTCAGGATTATCATTACGAATAGTGATGTTAATTGACTGCTGGCTACCATCAAAAATAATACGAGTGCGATCCAATGTGACTGCAGAATGTGCTGTCACAGCCGTGCTGATTAAGCTAATAAATGTGCTAGTGCGGATCAAAAAAGGTAAATTCAATTTCATTTTTTTCTCTTATTAACGACAAGTTAAAGTTGGATAGATATCTTGGGTGCGAATAACCTCAGGAAGCTGAGTACGACACTGCAGTTTGTTCGCCCAGTAAATATCAAGGAATTCTGTTGGCATTACCCCGACAATCCATGCAATGCCTTGCTCGCCGACAATGCCCAGTTCAATATTATTTTTATTTCGCACACTGGCACCAAATGGCGGGAAGCTACCATCCGCCAGTTTCAAACGGGCAAAGGTTTTTTCCCCTTGAATCACATTGAGTCGGCGATGACCAATAGCCCCACGAGTCAAGGTGGCATCCGTCATGGTATCGAGGGCTTCAATATTGTCAGGTAACTTACTGGTATTAATGGATGCAGTGGTTTTTCGGTAGCTGCTGATGTTAGGCAATACAGCAAGACCAAAGTGATTAGTCTGGTGAACGCCCTCATTGAGCGGTACGTTTTTAGCGCCAGGGGTCTCGATAACTAAACGCGTCCCTCCATAAGCCGCTTGGTGCATGGCAATACCTTGTTTTATTAAGGTAATCCCTCCATTAATCGACCCGCCAACGCTGTGATATTGGCTTGGTACATAACTCGCATTGGCTGATATTGATGCAGATGGTAGGTTCTGAGTTAAATACCCACTAAAGCTGGTTTGAGAGTCTTGCATCTGTCCCGCTTGATAGCCCACATTTAGGTTGTAGCTCCGTTGGTCGCTATAGTTGCTGTAGCCTACGTTGTGGCTTGAAGAGCGTTTTCCGCTTTGGTTTCTGGAATAGCCTTCCGAGAAACTTAAGCTACTACCAATAGTTAGCGGGATAGAAACATATAAATTAATGGCGTCATCACGATATCCAGCACGTTGAGAGCGTGTTATCGATGTGGTTAGGTTGATGTTTTTTAAGCCGAGTGATGGCAAATTTAAGGCGGTATTTAAATAAGCGCCATATTGTTCCTCCGTTTGGCTATTCCAATAGGTGTTGTATTGGTAGTTTCCACCTAAAGAAAAGGCATCAAAATATTTATTAATATTAACTTGATAGCTTTCTTTTTGAGCTTGAGTTTCAACACCACTACGGCGTTCATCTAAGGTTTGCTGTAATGAACGATATGTTTTATCGGAAAAGCGGTAACCTGCAAATGTAATGTCGGTTCTCGCTTCATCAAATGATTTCGAGTAACTTAAGCGATAACTACGCCCTGTTAAGGTCTTCTCTGGCAATTTTGCGTGAGACTGCGTTACATCGAATGACAAACTTCCAAAGGTGAATAAATCACGACCAAAACCAGCGGAAAGTGCTTGGTAATTTTTTGATAAAATTGACCCACCGTAGACGGACCAAATGTTATTTAAGCCATAAGAAAGCTCGCCTGATGTCGTTAGGTCGCCTTCTAAACTGCGGCCGTCATAGCGTGGCTTACCCACAGCAGACTTATAACGAATTTGCCCAGGGCGTGTTAGATATGGCAGCGCTGCTGTCGTAATACTAAATCTTTGCTCTTCGCCATTTTCTTCGCGTACAGTGACATCAAGTGTCCCACGGATAGAGCTGTCTAAAGTTTGAATCTGAAATGGTCCAGCAGGAACGGTAGTTTCTAATACGATTCGATCACGGCTTTTGACTATTACCGTTGCGTTAGTTTTGGCGATACCAATAATTTCAGGTGCATATCCGGTCAATTTTGGTGGCATCATATTTTCATCAGTTTCTAGTGATAAACCGATATATTGCCAAGAGTCAAAAATTGATGAGTAAAAATAATTTTCTCCAATAGTCAAAAGAGATGCAATATTGGTTAATGAGCGATAGGCAAATATACGGCTAAAAACGGCATCACTATATTGTGTGCTGTAGTTACCTGAGGATTTACGGTAATTTGCTTGGTAGTCAGCACGAAGGCGCTATGAACCAAAATTTAGGCCAGTTGTTCCATTTGCCGATATATAAGATTCTTTGGTACCACTATTTCGACGTGTTAATGCCCCTGTCAAGGTGTAATCAAGTAAAAAACCATTTACCCCGTCTTCCCAGCGTGTTGGTGGAACCCAACTTGGGTCGGAATATTCTAAATAGCTTTGTGGTATGAAAAGGGACAGTGTTAGAGTGGATAAATCCGTATTTAGCGTTGTTCCTTCTAAAGGCGATAGGTTAATACATTGATTGTTATCTCGATATTTAACTAAGCTCAAAGCCTCTTTTTTCAACCCTAATTTTTCGAGGATATCAGAGGGAAGGCAAATAACATCAAATAATGTATTTTCTGCTGATATTGGAGAGCCAACGGTAATATCTTGGGCATTACCTAATCGCTCATTGTTAACTTTTAGTGTTAAGTGGTAAGTGCCAGGCATAATAAAACCTGACTGAGAAAATTGGCTAAAATCAATATTCTTAGTGTCTTCGGTATCTAACATATCGGTATTAAACTCGACGGAGTATGCCACCGTAGAAAAACTAGATAAGCAAGAAACAATAATTAGATTGTGGAAAATATTAAATTTAGCCATGGTGTTTTTATCATTAAATTATTATGAGTATGTTATTAGTCGTAACTGATATTGAATTCAATCGTTACAAAATAATCCCCAGGTTCTATTTCTTTATTGAATGTGTTTATTTCGGTTTCATATTTTAAATAGCTAGTCTTTGTTTTACTGTCAAAATAAATAGAACTATTTGAAATGGAATATGATTTATTTGGCGATAATAAATTATGATTTACATCATAAATATAAAGTAATACCCCTGGTTTTGGTCCAGATAATTTTATTGCATCAGCATAAGTATCTTGTGGTGCATAAAACTGTATTTTTATGCCTTTGCGATTTTCTTGGTCATATTCACTGATGCAATTGTTTAATCTAATAGTAAATGATTTTCTACTCTCTTTTTTTATTTCACTATATTCGATGCTATGAGTTGAAATTGAATCATAATCAATGTATTGATATTGACTGTTCGTTTCGATAGAACACGGAGCGGAAACAATATAACCTTGCATAACCGTTGCCCCACGGATACCACCATCGATAATATATTCTGCTGACACCACATTATAATTAGTAAGTAATATTAACGATAAAAGATATTTTTTATTCATGATGAGCCTTTTATTGGGAGGGATTTCCCCTCCCATAAAAAATTACTCGTAAGTAATTTTAAAATCAGCGATAGAATTAAAGTCACCTTCTGTTACTGGTGTCGCTGCATCAATACGTTTTGCTAATGCAGTGAACTCTAGAACGTTCTCGCCTTGGCGGTTACGAATTTGGCTGAGGATAGATTTAGCTTCATCAAATTTGAAATCTTTAATTTGAATACCAATATTTGAAGCTGAGCCAGAAACGCCTAAGAACTCTTTATTTGCACCAGCGTAGTTTTTACCACCAAAGGTAATTTTAATATCTTTAACAGCAACCCATTTACCATCAACATCTTTGCTAAACTCATCAAAGTTACATTCTTTTAATTTGATAGCGATATTTTTTTCAGCAAAGTTACCTGCTTCTAAAGAAGCACGAGAAAGCTGACCAAATGGTACTTCTTGTTTAGTACTTTCTGACTCGATATTACATGGGGAATTAACTACCTGACCGCTGAAATGTAATTCACCGCTATTACCACTTGCCAGAATAGAAGTAGAGAATGCAGAAGTTGACAGTAATACAGCAATAGAAAGTTTATTCAAATTCATATTGTACGTCCTTAAATTTAAGTAAGATCCCTAGTGTGCCAATAGAGGCACAGTTATAGGATTGAAGTTAAATATCCATTAATGGATTGTTCGATTTCCTAATCAAAAAAACGCTTAACGTATCCTTACGGTTGTTCTTAGCATGGGTCATTTCGACGAAGAAAAGCTTATCCCTATCGCGGATAAATTGGAACTAAACTCTTAAAAATTAACAAAATTAGATTTTATATGCTTGTTTTAGTATTTTTTTAATGTAAATTAATATTTTTATGCTAATTTTATTGTGATTGAAATGTTTTGATATTTGTGGGTTTAAGGTGTTTTAAGGTGGAGAGTGTTTGGAAAATAAAAAAATGCATCAAATCATCAATATTTGATGCATTTTTATCAATTATTTTGCTCTGTTATAGTGTACAAATAAAAAGTGGAGAGAAGTTTTCTTCAAAAATATAATTTTTATCGTTTAATCTTTTTATTTTTAAAAAATAAAGTTGGTCAACTTTTGGAATACCTCGGATATTGGGTCTATCTTTACCTTGGTCATTTGGGTCAATAAACTCTTTTTCAACGCGTAAAAAAAAATGGTCGTCTAATGCTTCTGTTTTCATTAAAAATTTTCGTGAGATAGTATAGCTCTTACCATCATCATTAATAGTACCATTCATTACAAAAGTATGTTGGTCAGGCTTGTTTTTGTTAGGAATGACACTTAATAGATAAAAACCTTTTAAATCTGATTTATTATCTGAAATATTTATTTTAACGGTTGCGCGGCAGTTAGGAATGATAGGGGTATTAATTATATGGTATGCGTAAACAGTAATGGAAACCAGTATTGCTGATATGATAAATAAATAAAGTATTCTTGCGGAGCGTTTATTTGACATAAAAATTCTCACAGCTCACAGTTGCGCTCTCTTTCGGTACCGTTGGGCAATAGGACAAAAATAGGAAATTGTCATATAAATTTTTATCATTCGCGACGATACCAACATTATAATAAAAAACAGTTGCTGGCTTTTTACAATCAAGGTTTAATTTCGTGAGTTCATTTTGAATTGTCGCAAAGCTGATGGTTGTTGTATCGGGTTTATGGTAACTATTAATGTAGCGGATACTGCATTGATCAATACGACCAACTTCAGGATATTCTGTTCGGCTTGCAAAGAAATAACTTTTAAATAGGTATAATAAGCAAAAAATAATGATAGCTATAAGTGAAATTTCAACATACCGGTTATTCAGCATGTAATTTTTTTTATTTTCGCTTACTTGGGGGGAAGCTCCTTCAGGTACCTTTGATGAAGAGCCTAGTTCAACCCCAGTAGTGAGCAATTCTTTGTCATTATTATCCTTTATTTCCTCACGCCCATTTTCAATTTTCAGGTCAGCAGAAAATTTAATCCCAACTTTAGGAATAGTTGTAATAATTTCACCATCAGAAAAAGAAGACAGGTGACGACGTAGTACAGATACACTGCTATTAAGGTTATTATCAGAGACGACTTGGTTATGTTCCTCCCAAACCCTACGTAATATTGTTTCTCGGTCAACGATGTCATGATTATTTTGCACTAAGACTAGCAACAAACGGTTTAAAGTTGTTGTTAGTTTTAAGGCGTTATTAATATCGTCGGTATATAACAGCCCCTGATGACTATCATAAGTAATATGATCATTAATCAAATAGTTCATTTTAAAATTTTTTATTTATCGTTAAAATATTTGTATTATTTTAGTGTATACCTGTTATTTATAATATGTCAATTAAGCATAATTCGAGTTAAATTAAAATTTGTTTTAAATCAATTGGTTGTGTTTTTGTTTACACTTGTTATGTTTAAAATTCGGTTTTTTGATGTTATTTCTATAATCGTTCAAAACTAGCTAGTTACTTAGAAAATAAGAAGAAAGGAAACATTAATCTGTCAGTATTAAAAAATTTTAATGTTAAACGAAGTATTAAGATGTGGTTTTATCTAAGAAAAAGTATGGATAAAAAATAGCCTCTTAAAGTCGAGGCTATTTAATCGATATCTGTGAGTCATTAAGCGGTTGGCTCAAGGATTTGGTGCATAATAGGGTGGAATCTACGTTTGAAATAGACTAAGCCATGCCCTTCATCACGGACAATGATTTGTTTCATTTCAACCATATAGACAGAGTGCGTACCCATGTCCTGCACTTGAGTGATTTCGCCTTCAAGGTTGGCAAGGGCATTTTTTAGTAAAGGTTGCTGTAAAATACCGTTATCCCACACATTCCAGCTAAAACGTTCTTCCATCGTGGAACCTTTCATTCCAGCAAAATGGCACGCTAACTCTTCTTGGTCATGACTCAGCACGTTCACGCACAGGCGGCCATTCTTTTGAAATACCGCATTCATAGCGCTATTGCGGTTAACACAGACCATCAAAGTGGGTGGCGTATCTGTAACTGAACAGACTGCGGTGGCTGTAATTCCACAGCGACCCTCAGTCCCATCCGTGGTGACGATATTGACTGCTGCACCAAGACTTGCCATCGCATCTCTGAAACGCAGGCGATGTTCATTTTCTAAAGACATTTTGACCTCCTGCTGCCGATTATTTCAGCAGCGAATCTAACTGATTAATATCATTGTTGTTATGCAGGTGTGGACGTTTCCATCCGTGTTGATCGTAGTCTGATAAACAGCGATCAACCATATCTGTCATGGCTTTCATATTGCCAGAACCGTATGCATGACGCAGACATTGCAGACGAATTTCATCTTGGCTTCCTGCGTAGTTAATTTCATACAGTTCGTGGCGGCCACCAAATTCACTACCGATTGCATCCCACATGAGTTTAAGGATCTTAATACGTTCAACGTGATCCATACCATTAGAGCCGCGAACATATTTAGCTAAATACTTATCAATTTCTGGATTATTCATATCACGAACGCTTGATGGTAGGTAAATCAGGCCACTTGTCACGTTACTTTCAATGATATTCTTGATTTTGGTGTAAGCCATTGGTGCCATAACACGGTAAGTTTGGATGGCTTGAGTATCTGGTAGATAAGCACCGCCTTCCCATGCTTGCGCTTCAGAGGTCATTGCATCGGTTAATGACCAGAACAGATTACGCCATGCGACCACTTCACCGAGATCGGCTTGTACACCACGGAAATCAATAACACCTGTACATTCTAAACTTTTTTGTAACAATCCGGTAATGAAGTCTAATTTAACCGCTAAGCGGACACAAGCTTGTAATGGGAATAAACGCGCAAACCCACCTTGTACGGCCCAATTACGAGCGCGGTCAAAGTCACGGTAGATCAGGACGTTTTCCCATGGAATTAACACATGATCCATCACCAAGATGGCATCATTTTCATCGAAACGGCTTGAAAGCGGGTAATCAAATGGTGCGCCTGTTGCGCCAGCCACTAATTCATAAGATGCACGTGAGATTAATTTCACACCGTCGGCATCCATTGGTGCAACAAACATCAGTGCAAAATCTGGGTTATCACCCATCACTTGTGCAGAACCAAAACCGATAAAGTTATAGTGTGTTAATGCGGAGTTGGTCGCAACGACTTTTGCACCACTGACGATAATACCCGCATCCGTTTCTTTTTCGAGTTTGATATAAACATCTTTGACTTCATCAGCTGGCTTATGGCGGTCGATTGGCGGGTTAACAATCGCATGGTTAAAGTAAAGGCCGCTCTCTTGAATGCGTTTATACCAGTGACGCGCGTTGTCTGCAAATTGACCATAGTATTCTGGGTTAGCACCTAAACAGCTGGCGAATGCCGCCTTATAGTCTGGAGTGCGTCCCATCCATCCGTAGCTCTGGCGTGACCAATCTGCGATAGCGTCACGTTGTTGGCGCAGTTCATCGGCACTTTTAGCGAAGCGGAAGAATTTGTGAGTGTATCCACCGTTGCCTGTGTCGGTGTTCCAGCAAAGTTGGTCATGAGTCGTTTTATCATGAAGCGCATCATATAATTGTCCTATAGAAGCGGCTGAATTACGAAAAGCAGGGTGAGTGGTGACGTCTTTTACGCGCTCGCCATAAATATAGATTTCGCGGCCATCTTGTAAGCTTTTTAAATATTCTTGGCCATTAAAAGGGCGTTTAGCATCGGAACGAAAATCTTCTGGTTTCATGTCTACCTCGTTATCTCACAATGAGGGCTTGCATTGATAGGGCACAAAGGCTGCAAGCTAAATATGTTAATTTTATGTTTGTTTTGTGTTTCTTAATTGAATCGCTTTACGAGGGAGTTTTAAAGAGACATTCTAAAGGTTTACTGGTACTTTTCGTTGAAAGTTGTTTTTTGTGAAAGAAATGTGATCATCTCGATGTTTTGATATTAACGTAATGCTTTTGTTGTATCGTAATCTATTGATTGTCATTTAATAATTAACTTATTTTTATATTAATGTTAACTATTATTCCAGTATACTATTGTTCTTTTTTTAATCTCCTTGTTCACTTTTAGTTAAGCGTTATCGGCATTTTTACAAAGTTAAAACAAAATTTATAAAACATCAAAATGTTTTTAAAATGTAAAATAATTTGAAGGTGTAATAGTTTGTAGAGATAAGGGAGAAGATGGTTTGATATGCAGATAGAGAAGCTTAATGATTTTTACCTAAAAAAATAAGGATAAAATCACTAAGCCTCTCTTTAATGAATGTTTTGTTCTCTCCATAGGCTAGGAGAGCATCCTACTAACCGGTTAAAAAAACGCGCAAAATAGGCGGGGTCTTTGAAACCGAGCTGGTAGGCAATCTCAGAAACGGGGCTATCGGAAAATAACAACATTCGTTTAGCTTCACGCAATATTCTGTCAAAAATTAACCTTTTCGGTGGCCGGTTAGCGAACCGCCGGCACATATCTTTAAGGCGTGATTCTGTGACATCAAGTTTCTTGGCATATTCAGGCACTGCAAGGTGTTCATGATAATGCAAGTCAATGAGCTGATTAAACCGCTGGAATAGACGATGTTCGCCTCTAACCCCTGTTGTTGGGTGTTCATCAAGTGGAATCGAGCGCAGCAGAAACGTAAATAATGCTTGGGCTAAAGAAGCGAGGGCTTGGTCTTTACCTATATAGTTATTAGCCGATTCACGCGCCATCAATGCCCAGTAATGGTTAAAGGTATCGATATCATCAGGTTTATCAGCAACAGATAAACATATAGCCGGAATATCCACTAAATCAGGATTTGCTGGGTATAACGACCCCAGTAATGGCGTAATTAAATCCTGTCGTACGGTGAGTACGTGGCCGTCAGTGTCTTCTTGAGTGAAAAATGCATGCGCAACCGAAGGGGGCGTAAGAATAAATAATGGGGCTTGAACGGAATAGCGGGACTCATCGAGCTGCAAAGTAATATGGCCCGTAACCAAATAGTGCAACTGGAAGAAACCGTCATGGCGATGCGCTTGCATATCGCGACCAAAGAAGGCAGCCATGTTGCCAAAGGTTTGGTAGTGGACGTCGTCAGTGCCTTGGGTTTCGTCGTAGTCTGTACTGATGTCAATATTCGTAATTAAAGTTGAGTTACCCTTCATTCTTCGGCTCGCAGCGTTGTTGGCCTCACAAGCCAACCCTAGTCACATATTTCAGTATGCTCTTAGGGATTAGCTTGCTTGCCGCTTAGCTGCAACTCGAATTGCTCTTCATTCTTTGGCCCGCAGCGTTGTTGGCTTCACACGCTAACCCTAGTCACATACTCGTGTATGCTCCTAGGGATTAGCTTGCTTGCCGCCTAGCTGCAAGCCAAATTATTTTGAGCAATATCCATGGTTATTGAGTTACAGCACTTTAATTTATTAAACCTTACACTTTTAAGGTGTTGCCCTTGGTCTTGAGTTTTTCATTGGAATAACCATGACTAACAGCGCACCGACCACCAGCAGGCCTGCCACAAAATAGAGGCCGGAGTTAAAGCTACCGGTTTGGTCTTTTAACCAACCAATCAACAGTGGGCTGACGGCAGAACCTATATTACCCGTTGCGTTAATAACAGCAATACCGATGGCGCGAGCACGTAAACTGATTGATTGGTCTGGGGTTGTCCAGAACACGGCCATCGCAGTAAATGAACCTGTTGATGCCATGATAATACCAATTAATTGGATGACGGGATGGCTTGTCATCGCAGCGAGGATCCAGCCCGCTGCCGCAAATAAGTAGGGAAGTGCAGTGTGCATTTTCCGTTCTTGTAATCTATCAGAGCGACGACTCCAATAGATCATCCCTAGAATAGTACAAAACTGTGGGATAGCGGTTAATAGCCCAATCATGGCATTACTACTACCTTCATTGAAGCTTTGCATGATCTGTGGTGTCCAAATATTAATCGCACTTAACGTATTGGTTAAGCAAAAATAAGCGACGGTATACATTAAGATCACAGGGGTAAAAATTTCTTTCCATAAACTTTTGTTCTGTAATGCGGTATGGCTTTTTGACCCCTGTGGCTGGACAAGCTCTAGTTGGTCTTGGTCCATCATTTCTTGTAATGTATCTTTGTCTTCTTGGGTCAACCATTTTGCTTTCTTTGGTGAATCATCAAGGTAGAACCAAACCAACACACCGAGGATCACCGATGGGAAACCTTCTAACAGGAACAGCCATTGCCAGCCTTTTAGGTTTAAAATGCCATCCATGCCTAAAATGTAGCCCGATGCCAGGGAACCGAATGCCATGGTGACTGGCATCGCAATCATAAATAAGGCATTAGCACGAGCGCGGAAATAGGCCGGGAACCAGTAAGTCAGATAAACTAAAATCCCAGGTAAGAAGCCCGCCTCAGCGATACCCACTAACATCCGTAGGACGTATAAGCTCGTAGGCCCTGTGGCAAACATGGTGGCTGTAGAAGCGATACCCCAAAGCACCATGATGGTGGCTATCCAGCGGCGAGCCCCAACAATCCCCAACATGATGTTACTTGGAATACCAAAAATCACGTAAGTGGCATAGAACAAGGTAGCCGCTAGGCCAAACATGGTGGACGTTAGGCCGATGTCTTTCCCCATGGTTAAGCCCGCAAAGCCAATATTAATACGGTCTAAGAAGGAAAAAACAAATAGCACAAATAAAAATACAATCAGACGTTTAAATAATTTATTAATCACCCGCTGCTGCGGTTCGGTTAAATTTTTATGTTGTTCAGCAGGGTTAGTGCTTGCAAGTTGTTGATTACTCATATTGTAGGGCCCTCAATTCTTTCTTTTGCAGATTATTATAGGTACAAGGGACGAGTAGGCAGCCATGGTGCTGTCTGCCCAATGTTGCGATATTGATTTCTTATTTATCTAATTAAGTTATTTGTCTGTAGGGTTAAAATTAACTTATTTAGAGATAGTTTAATTAATAAACGCTTGGTGTACTTGAAGTCACCTCAGAGACGGTTTTACCAAATTTTGCTGCTAGCGCTTCTGCGGTACGAGCCAGTAGCGTGGTATCAACCCCGACGGCAACAAATAGTGCGCCGAGTTTCAGATAATGTTCAGCAACATCTGGGGCTGCCATCAAAATACCGGGTGCCAAGCCGGCTTCACGAATTTGTACAATCGCTTTTTCTATCGCGGCTTTGACTTCAGGGTGGTTAGGGTTCCCTGAAAAGCCCATATCCGCACTAAGATCCGCAGGGCCGATAAACACACCATCGACGCCTTCAACCTTTAAGATCTCAGGAAGATTATTCATGGCTTCTCGGGTTTCAACCTGCACTATCACGCACATTTCATCATTGGCACGGGTTAAATAATTAGGTACTCGGTTCCAACGAGAAGCACGAGCTAAAGCACTGCCGACACCACGGATCCCGGCTGGCGGGTAACGCGTTGCACGTACTGCTTGTTTGGCTTGCTCTGCATTTTGTACCATCGGTAGCAAAAGGGTTTGTGCACCAATATCCAGTAATTGCTTAATGATCACCGGATCATTCCACGGTGGGCGTACCACGGGCTGTGACGGATAAGGGGCGATCGCTTGTAATTGAGATAATGTCGTTTGCACATTATTTGGTGCATGTTCACCATCAATTAATAACCAGTCAAAGCCTGCACCAGCAAGTAATTCAGCACTATATGGGCTGCATAAGCCAAGCCATAAACCAATTTGCGGCTGCCCACTTTTTAGCGCTTTTTTAAATTTATTTTCTAAAATATCCATACCATTTTCCTTACACGAAGCGGCAGCTAATTGAACCCATATTGCCGTAATCAACGTGGAACACATCACCTTTACGAGCAGGAACAGGGCGTGTAAATGAGCCACCTAAGATAATTTGGCCTGGCTCAAGTTGTACATTATGCGGTGCTAATTTATTTGCTAACCATGCTACGCCATTCGCTGGGTGATTGAGCACAGCAGCGGCTACGCCCGATTCTTCAATGACGCCATTACGATAGAGTAGGGCGCTAATCCAACGCATATCCAAATCGCGAGGTTTAATTGGGCGACCACCTAAGATTACCGCGCCATTTGCTGCGTTATCTGAAATGGTATCGAACACTTTACGTGGGCGATTGGTTTCAGGGTCAACGTTGTGACAGCGTGCATCAATCAGCTCAAGCGCTGGGATCACATAGTCAGTTGCGTTATAGACATCAAAGATGGTGCAGTTTGGCCCACTTAATGGCTTTGCGAGTACGAAGGCTAATTCAACTTCAATACGTGGCACGATAAAGCGGTCTGTTGGAATATCACAGCCATCATCAAAAAACATATCGTCAAGAAGCGCACCGTAATCAGGTTCATCAATTTGTGAACTTGCCTGCATGGCTTTGGATGTTAGCCCAATTTTATGGCCTTTTAGCACACGTCCTTCAGCAATTTTCACGCCAACCCACTCTTTTTGGATAGCGTAAGCATCGTCGATCGTCATTTCTGGGTGATCGAGTGAGATCTGACGGATTTGCTCACGTGATTTTTCAGCCTGATTTAGGCGTTGCGCGATTTGCGAGATTACATCTTTTTGTAACATGCTGTTAATACTCCTATTCACCTATTCTATTTCGAGAGCAGCGCTGCACTAAAGCGCTTTGCTGCCACTCGAACTATTCAAGGTGTAAATTGAATGCGTACCCAGCGGTACTCAATTTAACTAATTAGAAAGACCACCAAAGCAGAGGTATTTCACTTCCAAGTAATCTTCGATTCCGTAGCGTGAACCTTCACGCCCCAGACCAGACTGCTTAATGCCACCAAATGGGGCCACTTCATTTGAGATAATGCCTTCGTTAATACCGACCATGCCGCTTTCTAGAGCTTCTGCGACGCGGTAGATACGACCGATATCTTTTGAATAGAAATAGGATGCCAAGCCAAATTCAGTGTCATTGGCAAGATCAATTGCTTCTTGCTCATCACGGAATTTAAATAATGGCGCGAGTGGGCCGAATGTTTCTTCTTTGGCCACTTTCATAGCCTCAGTGACGCCAGTGATAACGGTCGGTTCAAAGAACAAGCCGCCTAAGTGCGCAGGTTTACCACCTGCAATCACTTTTGCACCATGGGAAACAGCATCAGCAATATGTTCAGTGACTTTATCCACTGCAGCTTGGTTAATCAGAGGGCCTTGCTGGGAGTCTGCTTGTGTGGCAGGGCCGATTTTCAGTTCATTCACGGCTTTTGCTAAACGAGCCGCAAATTCATCGTAAACGCCTTCTTGGACTAAGATACGGTTAGCACACACACAGGTTTGCCCACTATTGCGGAATTTAGCCGTTAACGCACCTTGTACAGCGGCATCTAAATCGGCATCATCAAACACGATAAATGGCGCGTTACCACCGAGTTCCAGAGACATCTTTTTCACTGTATTGGCGCACTGTTCCATCAGCAACTTACCGACTCGAGTTGAACCCGTAAAGGTGAGTTTGCGTACCACAGGGCTGGAGGTCATTACGCCACCAATGGCCTGTGCATCTGTACCCGGAACGATATTGAACACACCCGCAGGAATACCCGCTTCTTCTCCTAACACTGCTAATGCTAATGCGGATAATGGTGTCTCTGCTGCGGGTTTTAACACCATGGTACAGCCGGCAGCAAGGGCTGGGCCGACTTTGCGCGTGATCATGGCATTTGGAAAGTTCCATGGCGTGATAGCCGCAACCACACCGACAGGTTGTTTAATGGTGACAAGGCGACGTCCCGGCAGAGGTGATGGGATGGTTTCCCCATATATACGTTTACCTTCTTCAGCAAACCACTCAATAAAGCTGGCACCATAGGCAATTTCGCCCATCGATTCAGTGATTGACTTACCTTGTTCAGCACTGAGTAACTCAGCCAATTCTTTTTGGTTGTCCATCATTAAACGGAACCACTTGTTTAAAATTTGGCTGCGCTCTTTGGCGGTTTTAGCACGCCATGCTGGGAGCGCTTTTTCTGCGGCCTCAATAGCTTGTTGAGTTTCTAACGCACCAACGTTGCTGACGTTAGCGATAACCTCGTTATTTGCTGGGTTAGTGACCTCAAACACACTTTTATTTTGGGCATCAACCCATTGGCCGTTGATATAAGCTTGTTGGCGAAATAATGTAGAATTGGTATTTATGCTCATTTTTCGTTGTTCTCCGAAGACACTGATTGGACTTGTGGGCGGATATTTTTAGCTGATAGCTGTTGGCTAGCAAAACTTAACCCGGCACAAAGCGCCATAACAAGTGCCATAGCGAATGGGGATTCATCTTGTAATACAGAAACTGCAACGCTGGCGATAGCCGCTAAGGCAAACTGAATAGAAATCGCAAGTGCACTGGCACTTCCTGCAATTTTCCCGCGATGTTGCAGTAATAGTGACAAACTGTTGGTGCCGATAGCATTGACCATCGATAAGAACAGCACGACTAGAATAACAATTATGGGCAAACTTTGTTGGTAAAATATGAGTAACAGCAGACCAAATGCCAATTGAAACCCACTTTGCATAGTCAGTATGCGCGTTAAACTATAGGTTTTTAGCAGTTTAACGTTCAACAACAGCATGACGATCATCCCCAAGATGTTACAACCGAACAGCAAACCATAATGTTGTTCAGAAACACCGAAATAATTGATATACACAAACGGTGAACCACTGATAAAGGCAAACATACCGGCAAAAGAGAATGCCATGGTGCCAATAATACTCAGTGCTTCTCGGTCTGTGAGCACCTGCGCATAATTCTTGAAGGCGACACAAAGGATATTTTCAGAACCACGCTGGTGGGTTAGCGTTTCAGGGAGCAAGAAAAAAATCGCACACACCGAAGCTAAGCCAATCAACGCTAATAAGTAAAAAATCACTTGCCACTGAAAATGAACAAGTAAAAAACCACCTAAAAGTGGTGCCAGTAGCGGGGCTATCATGGTCACCAGTGTCATTAATGACAGTACTTTAGGTAGCTCATGGGCAGGATAAACATCCCTTGCAATCGCCCTAGCCATAACAATGGCAGCACCACTGCCAAATGCTTGCAATGCTCTAAAAATAATTAAGGTATTTGCATCAGTGGCTTGAGCGCATAGCAGGCTTGCCACCGTAAAGATGACTAGGCCACTTAGCAGCATTTTACGACGGCCGAGTAAATCGCTTAATGGCCCGTAAAATAGCATTCCCACACAGAAACCGGCAAAAAAAGCGCCAAGGGTGTACTGCATTTGCCCTTGAGTGGCGTGTAATGCAGTTCCCATTTGAGGAAGGGCAGGAAGGTACATATCGATAGACAATGGACCGAATGCCACTAATGACCCCAGTAATGGGATCAAGTAGTGCGGTATGTGTTTATCGAAATTTTTAACCATCTTGCCCTCTCAATAAAACGTTAAATAAAGATTTAAACTATTAACCTTTAAGCTATTAACCTTTAAACAAGGCATGAACATTGTTTTGCTTATAATTTAATACGGGATCAAGCTCTTCCATGGTAAAAGACAGCGCCAGATAGCGTTTTGCCATTAAATCGGCAAAGTGGGCTTTGATCAGGTCGAAGATCATCTCCCCCGTTTTTTGCCTATCTTCAAGAGAGCGTCCGGCACCAATTTTTAGCGTCATATGCACAAATGCATAATCGTGTTTGCCATCAGCCATTTGCCAAGTATCTAGCCAAATAGCACGGCTACGAATACCGCCTAATGGAAAAATACCAGTAGCAGCAAGGGATTCATTCACTTGTGCAAACAGCTCTGGAAGTTTCGCTTCTTCACGGATATTCTCTGTACATTCTGCATAAAAATGAGGCATAACAGTTCCTTATGCGTTGGCAGCTTGTTTATCAGTGATATAGTTTGGAAGTGGGAACACGGCATTAATTTGCCCTGTGCCTGAGCTGGCAAACAAGTCAGTTAAAACTTCCACTTTCTCAGCGTATTTATCCCAACCTAACATGCCTAACAGCATCACTGTGTCGTGCATATGGCCTTCGCCATAGCAGTAGTCGGCATATTCAGGTAGCATTTTGCAGAACTCTTCAAAGCGGCCTTCACGCCAAAGTTTGACGACGCGTTTATCCATCTGCTCATCAAATTCACGTGTGTAGCTATTCATACCGTCTTCGGCTTTTTGGTCATCAATAAAGCGGTGTGATAATGAACCACTCGCTAATACAGCGACTGTGCCATCGTATTTTTCAATCGCAGTCAGTACGGCTTCGCCTAATTTTCGGCTATCTTCAAAACTGTGAGACGTACAGAATGCTGAAATTGAGATAACTTTAAAGTGACGGTCGCTATTCATATAGCGCATAGGGACTAACGTGGCGTATTCGAGGGTTAAGCTTGGAATTTCATGGGCTTGAGCACGAACGCCTAATTTACGTGCTTCTTCACCAATCATTTGGCCTAATACGGAGTTCCCATCATATTCATATTCCATATCACGAATAAAATGTGGGAGTTCATTACTGGTGTAAATACCTTTGAAGTGGTCAGCACAATTAATGTGATAAGCACTATTAACTAACCAGTGTGTATCAAAAACAATAATGGTATCAACGCCTAATTCACGGCAACGACGACTGATTTCTTTGTGTCCATCGATAGCGGCTTGGCGACATCCATGGTTTTTACCTGGTAGTTCTGATAGGTACATGGATGGGACGTGTGTTATTTTTGCAGCGAGTGCCAACTTACCCATATTTATATCCTTACCCGTCATTCTTCAAGCTGTAGCGTTGTTGACTGCTCGCGCTAACCCTAGTCACATACTCATGTATGCTCCTAGGGATTAGCTTGTTTGTCGCCTAGCTACAACTCGAATTATTTAGGGTAAGACAGCGAGTTTACCTAAGTTGTAGCTCTTCTAACGACTTGAAGTGACTTGGTTTATCAGTTTTAACGATGCTGAGTATCAATGTAATTCAGCGGAAAGTGCTGGAATATAAGGTTTCCAGCACAGAGTGTTGTAAAGCTTACACACCCCAACGAGGGATGTTGTGGTCTCCGTAGGAGATACAGACGTTCTTCATTTCTGCGAAGACTTCGAAGCTGTACTCGCCACCTTCACGGCCTACACCCGAAGCTTTTACACCACCGAAAGGCTGGCGCAGGTCACGTACGTTTTGTGTATTAACAAACACCATGCCTGCTTCGATACTGCGTGATAAACGTAAAATCTTGCTGACATCTTGTGTCCAAATATACGAAGCAAGACCGTATTCAATATCATTTGCCATGCGTAAACCGTCTTCTTCAGATTTAAACGGAATTAAACAAGCTACAGGCCCAAAGATCTCTTCTTGGGCGACACGCATACGGTTATCGACATCAGCCAGTACGGTAGGGCGTAAGAAATTACCACCTTTCAGGTGATCAGGTAGATCGGTCGGTTTGTCTGGTCCACCCGCTAACAAGGTTGCGCCTTCTTCCATACCTAAGCGAATGTAACCCGAAACTTTGTTCCAGTGCTGTTGGCTGATCAATGCACCCACTTGGGTTTTTGGATCGTTCGGGTCACCGACGATCAAGCGGTTTGCACGTTCCGCAAAGCGTTTAACAAACTCAGGGTAAATGCTTTCTTGAATGAAAATACGTGAGCCCGCAGTACAGCGTTCGCCATTAATGGAGAAAATAGTGAACAGAGCGGCATCGAGTGCACGTTCAATGTCCGCATCTTCAAAGACTAATACAGGTGATTTACCCCCTAATTCCATGGAGTATTTTTTCAAGCCTGCATTTTGCATAATGGTGCGGCCAGTGGCCGTGCCCCCAGTAAAGGAAACCGCACGGACATCATGGTGTTTGACTAAAGCATCCCCAGCAGTGCTACCATAGCCTTGAACCACGTTCAAAACGCCCGCAGGAATACCGGCTTCTAGAGCCAGTTCACCAAGGCGATTCGCTGATAATGGTGATAACTCAGACATTTTCAGCACCGCAGTATTACCCAGAGCTAAACAAGGGGCGGTTTTCCATGTTGCGGTCATAAATGGCACGTTCCATGGGGAAATCAGCGCACAGACACCCACTGGTTGAACCAAGGTGTAGTTCATCATCTTGTCATCAACAGGGTAAGTGCGGCCATTCATTTGCTGGCAAATTTCGGCAAAGAATTCAAAGTTATGTGAAGCACGTGGGATCAACACATTTTTAGTTTGGTGAATAGGCAAACCGGTGTCTTTGGTTTCCATTTCTGCAATTTGCGGGACATTTTCGTCGATCAATTCACCAAGGCGACGCATTAAGCGAGCACGCTCTTTCATTGGGGTATTGGCCCACTTTGGAAATGCGTCCTTTGCTGCGGCAACAGCTTGGTTGATTTCGTCTTGTCCACCCGCTGCGACTTCAGCTAATACTTCGCCAGTTGCAGGGTTGGTGGTTTCAAAATAGTCTTTGCTAGCAACGTTTTTACCGTTGATCCAATGATTAATCTTAGTCATTACACACGTTCCTCATACTCTTTTTCGCTGATAATGGTGTTGACCAATCTGCCAACGCCTTCAACTTCAACAATGACTTCGTCACCCGGTACGACATCAGACAACCCTTTTGGTGTCCCTGTCGCAATCATGTCTCCCGGTTGCAGTGTCATAAAGTCACTGAGGTAAGCAATTAAAAATGGAATATCGAAAATGAGATCGGCAGTGGTGCCTTTTTGACGTAATTCACCATTAACATAGGTGTATAAAGCCAAATTATGGGGATCTTTAACGGCGTCTTTATCGATAATCCAAGGGCCAATCGGTGTTAAGGTATCGCGGCTCTTAACACGTAAATTTGGGCGATAATAGTTCTCTAAATAGTCACGGATCGCATAGTCATTACACACGGTGTAGCCTGCGACATAATCCATGGCATCTTCTCTTGAGACCTTATGAGCCGTTTTTCCAATCACCACGACTAATTCAGACTCATAATGCATATATTCAACATTATCAGGGCGAACAGAAACTTGGCGGTGACCCGTTAAGCTGCTTTCCGCTTTTAAGAAAATCAGCGGTTCTTCAGGTGGCTTAAATTCTAACTCTGCGGCGTGGTCGGCATAGTTCAAACCAAGGGCAAATAACGTCCCTTGAGCAGGAGGCAGCCATGTAACATCAGGAGAATCACCCGCGATCACATCCCCATTAGGTAATGTAATGGCTTCGTTATCACCAACAGTGACGGAATATTCAGTGCCTTTAAAAAGGATTTTGGCGCGTTTTATTATCGTAGACATTATTTTCCTCCTGCTGCCACAACGGTATTTTTCAGGCTAGGAAAGCCTTCCGCTTGGATAACCACTTCATCACCGGGTTTGATGGTGACACGTTGCTGTGGTGTGCCGAGTAGGATCACATCCCCTTGCTTTAAGGTGGCAAAGTCACTTAATGCAGCCACTAACTCGCTAGCATCGCGGATCAGATCTTTTGTTGACCAGCGATCCGCTTCTTTGCCATTCACTAGAGTGATGATATCAACAGGAGTATTCAGTGAAGTTGCTACCATTTCACCGATTGGGCAGAAAGTATCACGGCATTTGGCTTTAATCGCAGGACGATAAAATGTGTCTTCTGGCAAGCTCACTTCATTTGCCAATGCAAACCCAGCAATAAATTGATGTGCATCTTCTTTGCTGACTTTACGTGCATTTTTGCCGATTACCAAAGCAAGCGTAGCGCCACTTTGCACTTCTTCACCTGCGGGATGCAAAATTTGCTCGCCTGAATTGATACGCGTATTACGCGGCTTAATAAACCACACTGGGGTTTTCGGCGGGGTTTTATAAGGGGCTTGCTGGAATGCCTCGAGCCAATGGCTAAGCTGGCTTTGATGATTGAGGGCAACGGCAAATACAGTGCCTTTCATTGACAACTCCTTAATGAAAAGAATTCAACTTTCGAGTAATTATTAACATATTAATAAAGTATATTTTTTAAATTAGCAATAGGTTTATGAAAATGTTAATTTTAATTGTGATCTCATTAACACAATTAAGTTATCTTTCTGTAAGATGCTGTTATAAAAGAATTTATTATTTTTTCAATTTTTTTTGATTTACAAAAAATTAACTTTAAAGTTGGATTTTAAATTATTTACTCATTAATATTTTAGGGTTTTTCTTTGAGATTGTTATTTGGGCGTGCTACTCTTAATTAAGGCAAATTGGTGATGTGGAAATTCATGGTGATAACCAAAGGTTTCACTAAAGCATTGGGCCAATAAAGCAATGTGGCAGCCGCCATAAAATACCTAAATTGGGCTAAATAACGTTAATTAAGTGGTGAGTTTTAAGCTTATGCATGAATCATTGACAATTGCATTATTGCAGGCAAGAGAAACCGCAATGGGTTTTTTCCGGCCGATATTAAAGTCGTATAATTTGACTGAACAGCAATGGCGTATCATTCGCGTTTTAGCTGATAAGCGTTCAATTGATTTTCATGAATTATCAGTCCAAACCTGTATTCTGCGCCCAAGTTTAACGGGGATCTTAACCCGTATGGAGCGTGAAGGTTTAATTTTCCGCTTAAAACCGTTGAATGATCAGCGAAAATTATATGTCTCTTTGACTCCTGCGGGGCAAGAGTTGTATGACAAAGCACGGCAGGAAGTGGAAGAAGGTTATCAAAAAATCGAGCAGGCTTTTTCGCCAGAGAAAATGCAGCAATTGACCGCACTGTTGGATGAGTTAATCGCTTTAGAGAGCCCAGATTATAGTAATATCGCTGCTGATAAGAGAAAGAGCGCCTAAATTTTCGTCATATTTCGAGCTCTAGTTGTGTTGGCTTCTTTCGGCTATTTGGGTCACATACTTGTGTATGCTCCCCAAACTATCCTCAATTGCTGCCTTGCTAGAGTTCGAACTATTTAGAAATTTAATTATTGGTCATATTTCGGTTATTTGGGTCACATACTGATGTATGCTCCCCAAACTATCCTCAATTGCCGCCTTGCTAGAGTTCGAGCTATTTAGAAATTTAATTATTGGTCATATTTCGGTTATTTGGATTACATACGACTGTATGCTCATCTGGCTATCTTCAATTGCCACCTTCCTACAATTCGAATTATTTTAAATATAGTTATTACTTAAATAATTCACTTTTCCGTTTAGATTCACTGAAGTTGAACTTCACTTATATTTATTAGTTGAGTAGTCAATCCCTCACTGTCATATCTTATTTGTAATAGTGAAATTATTTATAGGTTGCTTGTGACAAATTCTTCAGAAAAATCATTCCCAATAAAATCAAATGATTGATTTTCAGTGCATAGAGCCAATGATTGTTATCAATTGCAGTTTTGTCGAATTAATAAACTTAAAAAATACAAAAAAACACATTAAAAATGAAAGTATTAATTTTTAGTCATGGTGGATTTTTTTTATCTAAAAACAGTTAATGAGAATAAGTTACATTACGGTAAATTTACTGTTCGTAACGAAAATTTAGATAACATGACAAAATATCAAATTATGTGGCGTTTATTATACTTATCGTTGTTTATGATTTCGCCCTATGGCTACACAGAAAATCAACTACTCCCCTCTGCACAGGAAAGTGTTCAATTTGAACAGAAACAACGGTTAGAGTCAGAGTTAATCCAACGTAATCGATTGGAAAAACAAAGCACTATTTCCATTGAAGATGCATTGCCATCTCCTTCCCAAAATGAAATATGTTTCCTTATCAGTGAGATCCAATTTGTCGGTGCCACACAGCTTACGACTAAAACTCAAACTCAGTTAACCTCATCTTATTTAAAACGCTGCCTCACACTGAGTGAAATACAAAAGCTCACCAAGCATGTAACTAATTACTATATGGAACAAGGGTTTATTACCTCTCAAGCCATCATTCCTGAGCAAGATTTATCCTCACATCAATTGTTATTACAAGTGATTGAAGGGCATGTTGAAACTATCGAGATTGAAAATTCCCCTGAGCGTTTAGTTCATCAAATATTTCCTTATCAACAAGGCAAAATATTAAATCTACGGCATATTGAACAAGGGTTGGAGCAACTCAACCGGTTATCGTCCGCTAAGTACACTATCGATATCCAACCAGGAAGCCAAAATGGCTACTCTCGGGTTATTATTCATCAACAAGGGAAAAAATGGCCTATCACGAGCCAGTTGAATCTCGATAACTCGGGTATGGAGGCAACGGGAAAACAGCTGCTTACCGGCGGTTTAACGGTAGATTCCCCATTAGGGTTTGGTGAGCAGTGGTCAGTCTCGGGCAATACCGATATGGATGGAAGTGTATCCCACCATAACCGTTATATCGTTGCGAATGTGAATGTGCCTTATGGTTATTGGTCTTACCGTTACCAATTTTACCGTAACAGTACGTTACAACCGTTTTATGCATCGGGTCAGCAGTACCGTTATGAAGGCAAAAATACCAACCAACAGCTTGATATCAGTCGCTTAATTTATCGCGATGGGAAGCAACGGCTTACACTGCAAAGTAGCTTAAAACATAAAAATGCCAACACCCAGTTAGCTTCCCAAACCTTGAGTATCAGCAGCCCAACTTTAACCTCGCTCTCATTTACCCCGCAGTACAGCACCACGCTTGGACAAGGTTACTTTACGTTTAACCCTGCCGCTGAATGGGGAATATCCGCCTTTGGCGCCTCACTGGATACCCTCGCGAAAGATTCACCGCGCAGCCATTACCGCAAATTCAGTCTAAGCAGCAGCTATCAGTATTTTTTCTCTAATGGTTTGACCTATTTAACCTCATTTTACGGCCAATACTCGCCCGATAATTTATACGGTATTGAACGCATAAGTATTGGAGGCCAGTACTCTGTCCGTGGCTACCACGAGCAGTCTTTAAGTGATAACCGAGGCGGATATTGGCGTAATGAAATTAATAAAGACATCGCCAATACGGCAATTGGGCAACTGCGTTTTATCGGGGCTTTAGATTACGGGTTTATTGCCTCAGATAAATACCACGTTGAACATGACACCCTAGCGGGGGGAGCCGTTGGTCTCTCTTTTACAGGCAATAGCCTAATTTATTCTCAGTTTCTACTCAGTAAGCCTTTGCATTATCCCTCACAACTTAAACCAGACAATTGGTCGGCTTATTGGTCGGTCTCATTTTCTCTGTAGCTTTACGTTTTTAAAGGATTATTTATGCTAAATGAACAATTACCTTCTCGCTCAAAGCGGATATTAAGTTACACCATTATTTTCTTAACTGCAGTCTACCCCTTACATCCCGCTTGGGGAGCCGCCATGACGGCAGCAGATAAAAACACCCAAATCAGCCAACAAAATAACGTCCCGATTATTAATATCGCCGCACCGAATGGGGCGGGAATATCCCACAATAAATTTCAACAATTTAATGTGGATAAACAAGGTGCGGTACTCAACAACGCCACCACTAATGTGAATTCCCAAATTGCAGGGCAAATCAAAGCCAATGCCAATTTAAAGGGAAATGCCGCTAATCTGATTATCAACGAAGTTACCGGCAGTAGCCGCTCAGAATTACAAGGTAAGTTGGAAGTAGCAGGCAAAGGGGCGAATGTCTTAATTGCTAACCCGAATGGGATTACCTGCAATGGCTGTAGCTTTGTGAATACCCCAGCGATTACCTTGACCACGGGAAAACCCATTCTGGATAACAAGGGGGCATTGTCTGCGGTTGAGGTGAAAAAAGGCAGTGTGGTTATTGGCGCCAATGGCCTGAATGCCGAAGCACAAACCTATGCCGATATTATCAGCCGCGCCACCGAACTAAATGGGCAAATCAAAGCCAAAAACTTGACCTTGATGCAAGGCACCAACCGTGTCGATTTTCAAAAAGGCACCGTAACACCGATTGCGGGTGAAGGGGCAAAACCCAGTATTTCGGTAGATACCAAAGCACTGGGTGGGATGTATGCCAATCAAGTGAAATTGGTGAGTACTGAATCAGGGGTGGGGATTAACCTCAGCAATGTGCAAGCCAACCAACATGACCTGACGTTAACCGTCGATGGAAAAATTACTCTTGCGGGTAATATCCAAGGGAAAAAAGACATTAATGTCAGCACCAAAAACCTGCAAATTAACGCCAATGCCAACGTGAATGCCGCCAAAGACATCACATTAGCCACCAACACCCTCACCAATAACGGGAAAGTTATCGCTGGTAAGGACATGCGAGTCTTTGCTGATAACGTCAGTAACACAGGAAATAGCGCACTTATTCAGGCACAAGATAATCTGTGGATACAAAAAAATGCCAAGGGGGATTTGAGTACGCTGATTGAGAATAAGTCAGGGACGATAAAGACCAATGCGGGGGACTTGGTTGTTCGGACAAAAAAACTGACAAATACGGCGAATGCATCTCCAATAGAAATTTCCAATATCAATGCGACTACCAGTGATAAAAATGGCACTTATGTATCTTCTTTTTTTGGTACTAGGCAAGGAGTTGTATCAATTATTTCACTCTACCCTCGATTAGAAAATTTTCCCTATAAAAAATGGTTTGGGGAGATGGATTTGATCAGCAATGACAGCATTAATGTTGAAAGAAAACAGTATTTGAATCTGGGAAATATTGGGACTATCGCATCAGGAAAGAATGCCTATATTAATGCAAACGATTTAGTTAGTGATTTTGGAAAAATTGCAGCAAAAAACAATGTGATATTGACAGGACAAAATGCATCAATATCCTCTTTTAACTCAGGCAAGTTAGATCTTTGGTATAAATATGATACATCTAATGTAGATTTAGGAAAATTTGCAGATGAAAGTGATGATGATGGAACTTATGATATTTTTTATGTTGGTGAGCCGGTAGACTTTAAATTAATCGATAAACTTTATTCTTGGGCTCCCGAAGCCTTAAATTATAAAACGGTATCTGCTGGAAATAATGTTGTTCTTGATTTTAAAAACGACATTAATCTTGAAAGTAAACTTCCTAATACTGAAAAACCCATAGCAAAAATAGTACAAGTAGGTAATCCATCTTTTGCCATTACTGCAAAAAACATTGTCTTAAATTCCAATAATATAAATATTTCTACCAACTTACAGTCTGAAAATGATCTGTCTATTATCGCTGGTCAAAATATCAATATTCATGATGCACAGCTGATTGCAAAACAATCACAGAGCCTAATTGCCAACAACGACCTTAATCTCAAACAAGTCAATTTAACGGCTAAAGACAGTACCTTGATTGCGAAAAATGGCGATCTTCAATATAGCTTAAATCCTGTCTCTGCGTTTAAGGATAATGTCTTATCTCCTCCGGTTATCAACGCCGCAAACTCGTTACATATCCAAGCGGGTAAAAATATCACTTTTGATAATGCGCAGTTAGCCAAAACGAATAAACTTACCCTTAGTGCTAATGACAATATTTTTATTCGTCGTGATGAATCTAATTTAATGAAACTCGCGGCTTCAGAGCCTGTCGCCAATATCAATGCGTTACTCACAAAAACAGGAAATTGGGCAAGTTCAGGGGAAATAAACCTCACCGCTGGTAAAAATATTGAAGCGCATGGCATTGCCTTCAACAGTGGAAAATCACTGACGTTCAATGCAGGCGAAGATATTTTGTTAGACTCAAAAGCGATTAAAGATGTCGATAATGTATTCAAGACCAATCGCTACCCAGAGCTACGCTCACAACTCATCGCGGATGGTAATATTACGTTAAATGCAGCCCGTGATATTGACTTGCAGTCGGCTAACCTTCAGTCCAAAGACAAAATTATTGCACTTTCTGGCCGTGATCTTAAATTAACCGCT
>NZ_JAALBT010000079.1:0-437 GCF_011077905.1 Providencia sp. M-27
AAGTTGAGATTTTTGAGAGACTCTCACATTGTTTAAGCGATAAACAATGTGCGTTGTTTTCAATTTTCAGCTTGTTCCAGATTGTTAAAGAGCATAATTGTTAAACCAACTATCGAAATAATTGGCTTAATCATTATTGGGGACATCGTCTTTCACTCGATATCGGCGCAATTGGCGTCCCCTAGGGGATTCGAACCCCTGTTACCGCCGTGAAAGGGCGGTGTCCTAGGCCTCTAGACGAAGGGGACACAAGATATTGCACATACTGCTGCGGTATCTCATGTAAGTCCTATTCTCTCGAATAAGTCTCCCACGTATAGCCTATTGCTCTACTTTCTATCAGACAATCTGTGTGAGCACTTCACAAAAACACTTCAATGGTAAGGAGGTGATCCAACCGCAGGTTCCCCTACGGTTACCTTGTTACGACTTCACCC
>NZ_JAALBT010000080.1:0-431 GCF_011077905.1 Providencia sp. M-27
GTTCACCGGCGAGGACTCACCGATGGCCAATCTGATGCTGTCGGTCATGGGAGCCTTTGCTGAGTTCGAGCGCGCCCTGATCCGCGAACGTCAGCGCGAGGGAATCGTGCTGGCCAAGCAGCGCGGTGCCTACCGG
Organism: Providencia sp. M-27; assembly: GCF_011077905.1. Taxonomy (NCBI): domain Bacteria; kingdom Pseudomonadati; phylum Pseudomonadota; class Gammaproteobacteria; order Enterobacterales; family Morganellaceae; genus Providencia; species Providencia sp. M-27. The sequence continues at coordinate 137 of NZ_JAALBT010000080.1, forward strand.
GGACGAAAGAAATCGCTGAACAGCGAACAAATTGCCGAGTTGAAACGGCGAGTTGCGGCAGGCGACCAAAAAACCTTGGTGGCCCGTGACTTCGGCATCAGCCGCGAAACCTTGTACCAGTACCTGCGGGAAGACTGACCATGCCACGCCGCTCAATCCTGTCCGCCACCGAGCGCGAAAGTCTGCTGGCACTGCCAGATGTCAAAGACGAACTGATACGGCACTACACGTTCAACGAAACCGACCTGTCGGTGATCCGTCAGCGTCGCGGCGCCGCGAATCGATTGGGCTTCGC
>NZ_JAALBT010000081.1:0-413 GCF_011077905.1 Providencia sp. M-27
CAGTTACATTCCCTGGAGTAATAGATAATCATCAATACACTATATCCGTTTGATTTTATTGACTTACCTGTACTTAATTAAGAAATAAGTGGGCTGTTATTTACTACTTTAGTTCCAACAATTCTATTCACCACGATCAGCGGTAAAGATGTATTAATGGCTTCCCATAAGCCAAAGAGATGAAAAGGGGAAGGGGAAATAGCGTAAGAAATACAGGAATAAAGAAATAAAAAAAAGAAAAGAGAAAAGAGAAAAGAGAAAAGAGAAAAGAGAAAAAACATAAGATAGTTAGCATGTTAGCACAATACCGAGGATATCCCCAAACGCAAAAAAGCCACCCAATGGGTGGCTTCTTCACTAATTTAATGTCTGGCAGTTCCCTACTCTCACATGGGGAGACCCCACACTACCAT
>NZ_JAALBT010000082.1:0-328 GCF_011077905.1 Providencia sp. M-27
GGCACTGTTGCAAAGTTAGCGATGAGGCAGCCTTTTGTCTTATTCAAAGGCCTTACATTTCAAAAACTCTGCTTACCAGGCGCATTTCGCCCAGGGGATCACCATAATAAAATGCTGAGGCCTGGCCTTTGCGTAGTGCACGCATCACCTCAATACCTTTGATGGTGGCGTAAGCCGTCTTCATGGATTTAAATCCCAGCGTGGCGTTGATTATCCGTTTCAGTTTGCCATGATCGCATTCAATCACGTTGTTCCGGTACTTAATCTGTCGGTGTTCAACGTCAGACGGGCACCGGCCTTCGCGTTTGAGCAGAGCAAGCGCGCGACC
>NZ_JAALBT010000083.1:0-323 GCF_011077905.1 Providencia sp. M-27
GCAGCCATCATTTAAAGAAAGCGTAATAGCTCACTGGTCGAGTCGGCCTGCGCGGAAGATGTAACGGGGCTAAACTATGCACCGAAGCTGCGGCAGCGAACGTATCACTTAAACTGATTAAGTGATACTCAAATGTATCAAAACGATTGACGGAGCGAAGCGACGTCAATGCGTCCAACAAAGTCGAGGCGGAAACGTCAGGCAGTCAGTTTAAGGATACGTTCGTTGGGTAGGGGAGCGTTCTGTAAGCCTGTGAAGGTGTACTGTGAGGTATGCTGGAGGTATCAGAAGTGCGAATGCTGACATAAGTAACGATAATGCGG
>NZ_JAALBT010000084.1:0-271 GCF_011077905.1 Providencia sp. M-27
ATCCCCTGGGCGAAATGCGCCTGGTAAGCAGAGTTTTTGAAATGTAAGGCCTTTGAATAAGACAAAAGGCTGCCTCATCGCTAACTTTGCAACAGTGCCAAGATTTTACACCGACAGAGCTCGCAAGTGAAATTGAAACGCATAATACCATAAAAAGTGTTTATCCCGACGCAAAACGTCTTGTTGGTGAATTGGGATTATCATTAGGTAATTTAAGCTATTATGCATCGATTATTCAACATCAATCGATTTATAAAATTCGTCGATTTCC
>NZ_JAALBT010000085.1:0-266 GCF_011077905.1 Providencia sp. M-27
CAGGCCGCATGAATATAACGGTGGATTACCACCAAACGAATCAGAAAACCAATACCGGAAAAACTCTAAAACCGTGGCCAATTTTAGTTGACCACTACACATCTATTTTTTTAAATAGGTTTGCTACAGCATTAGATACTGGATTATGAACAGCCCATGGAAATACAGGCTTCTCATCCATAATTCCGCTTTGAAGTAAATTTTTATGAATTGGTATAGTTCTTATACTACTTGAATTTTTAATCCTCTTACCATCCCTATCATTA
>NZ_JAALBT010000086.1:0-231 GCF_011077905.1 Providencia sp. M-27
AATCCTGCACGACCCACCATCTCAAAGTCGTAAATTCGAATACATCCCCAATCAAGTAAACACTCAGTCGCTAAGACATACCTCGACAAGCTGGTTGCAGGTTCAGGCCGAAGGCTAAATTCGCAGAATTTAAATCCTGCACGACCCACCATCTCAAAGTCGTAAATTCGAATACATCCCCAATCAAGTAAACACTCAGTCGCTAAGACATACCTCGACAAGCTGGTTGCA
>NZ_JAALBT010000087.1:0-228 GCF_011077905.1 Providencia sp. M-27
TGCTCGGCTAACTGTTTTTTCGCCTCAGCCAGTTCGGCTTCTAACGCCACTTTCTGAGCTGCCTTCGCGGTCTGCTCGGCTAAAGAGGCTTGAATTTTGCCTGCTTGTTGCGCTTTTTGTTGCAGCTCGGCGGTCAGTTGCTGGTTTTTCTCCGCTAATGCTTTTGCATCCGCTTGCTGCTTCGCTAAAGCCTCACGGGTGGTTTGGCTTTCCGTTTCCGCTTTCTTC
>NZ_JAALBT010000088.1:0-210 GCF_011077905.1 Providencia sp. M-27
GCAGCCATCATTTAAAGAAAGCGTAATAGCTCACTGGTCGAGTCGGCCTGCGCGGAAGATGTAACGGGGCTAAACTATGCACCGAAGCTGCGGCAGCGATATTTAGATATTGTTGGGTAGGGGAGCGTTCTGTAAGCCTGTGAAGGTGTACTGTGAGGTATGCTGGAGGTATCAGAAGTGCGAATGCTGACATAAGTAACGATAATGCGG
>NZ_JAALBT010000008.1:0-213462 GCF_011077905.1 Providencia sp. M-27
GTCTGATGATGCTTTTATAATGAATCAGATAATACGAAGGCGTAAATAAGGACGTGGTTAATCGATTAGATGGAAAATGGCGGAACGTTCTGGGTGTTGTGCCGCATAATCACGCAATTGATAAAAGCGATCGACGAGGATGTCACTTTCCGTTTGAAATGACCATAAACTGTACATCATCAAACACACGGCAATGCCTGCCGCTTCACACTTAACGTTCGCTTCATTGCCGTTATGCGGGTTGAACAGCGTAAGCTCTTCTTGATTTAAATCGGGATAAATAAAAGCGCCGCCATTAGATAAAGTGCAATATTCCCAATACCCGCCGTGGTAGTCCTCACAAAACTGTCCCATAGTAGTAAAGATGACCACTTCAAAGGTGCTCCAGCCTTTCACACTTCCGAAGTGGTTGATCCAAAAATCCAGGCGTTGCTCATCGGGAACGAGTGTCATTGTAACTGCACATTCAGTTGAATTATTCATCAGTTGATACTCCAAGAAAAAGAAATAAAAAAGCGCCAATCCTTAACGGGACTGGCGCTGAGAGTGATAATTAATGGTTTAATGTAAGAGGTTAAAAGAACATTCTCCACAGGGATTTAGCGACGGAGACGATACTGTTTTTAACGGTGCTAACCGTACTTCTTATCAATGGCGGCAAGGGAATGATATTGATTAAGGTATCCACAATATCACTGACACATTGCCCAAAATCGTTACGTGCGGTGTTCTCCACCGATTGCGTCCGGTAAGAGGTGTTCAGTTGCCTAGCTACTCCGCTACTGGCTTGCGCCGGTAACGCCTGTATGAGTTGCTCTGCTAATTCAGTGAGTTGATAGTTTTCGACCGCAGAAACTGTTATCACAGGATGATGCGGCTTAAAGGCGGTTATGACGGCTTGTTGCTTTAATTTTAAGTTATAGGCCTGCTCTGAGGATGGTTGATGCTTGTATTCATCCCACTGGCGACAAGGCTCTATTTTATCGGCTTGGTTCAAGGCAAATAGAAATTGATTAGGTTGGTAACCGCATTTCTTCGTGAGAAAGCGATAGCACTGTTCATCAGAAGACCATGCTCGGTCATCGGCCTTGAGTACCCAAATGATTAAATCGAATTCTGGTAATAAGTTGCGATAGAGCTGGTGGTACTCTTTATCCCGCTCAAGGCTTTCCCCCACGCCGGGTAAATCTACAAAAGTGAGAGTATGGTTGTTCATCGTCATGCTGAAGCGTTGGGCTTGGCGTGTGCAGCCTGAAACATCACTCACAGGTGATAATGACGATTGGAATAGTGCGTTGATAAGACTGGATTTTCCCGCTCCCGTTTTACCCATCAAACCGATGATGGGAGAGTAGTTGATTAGGTGACTGAGTTGGTTGAAAAAAGAGGTTTGGAATGAAGTCGGTAGAGTCGATAGGAGGGTTTTAAAGTGAGCGTTGTGATGCATATTACTCCTTGAAATAAAAGAAAATTATAGTTATTCAAGGAGATAATATATATCTGAGATTTTTTATAATACTGAGTAGAGTTTCGAATTAAAGTTAGTACAACCAATGGCTGTAAGCCAACGGTGCTTTATTCAGCAAGTCTTTGCGTTCTTGCCAATCAGGAAGTAGCTTATCCATATAGGCTTTAAATCGTTCATTATGTTTACGTTCAAGTAGGTGAACTAACTCATGAACTAGGATGTATTCTAAACATTCTGGTGGTTTTTTGGCGAGTTCTAAGTTTAACCAAATACGTTTTGCTTGCGTATTGCAACTGCCCCATTTGGTTTTCATTTTTCTCACGCCCCAAGCGTCGACAGTGACACCTATTTTGCTTTCCCAAATAGGTAACAAGTCAGCTATTCGCTTTTTAAGTGCATCACGGTAGTATTCAGTGAGAACTAAAGCCTTTTGCTCAGCAGTTGCAGTATGGCTTACATACAAATGTAATCGCCCACGGCCTAATTTGGCTTCATGCTTTCCTACATGTGTTACAACATTGAGGCGATAGCGCCGACCCCACAAGTAATGGCATTCTCCACTGACCATTTCGCGTTCTGATTGGCGGGGTTGTTTTATAAAATTATTCTGCTGCTGTTTAATCCAAGGGATACGACGGATCACCGCCATACGAATAGCTGTTTCTGTCATAGATACAGGTGCAGATACACGTACACGACCATCTGGTGGTAACACGCTGATATGTAAATTTTTGATTGCTTTACGATTCAACTGTATTGCGATTGAACCAATTTCAATCATCGTCATCATTGATACTCTTTTTGAGCTTTAGCGAGTTCCATTACAGCCTGAATATCCAATTCATAATCAGCTGTTTCCTCTCGAATGGCATTGGCAATTTCCCGTTCTTTAAAACGATCTCCAACCCAGTCGGCCTTCTTCGTATAACGAATTGCACTATCAATTTTGGTGGCAAGCCATTCATCTTTGCCAAAGTTATCATAAAAAGCACGTTTGGGATTAGTATCCATTGATGCAGGGTAATTAGATGCTATTTGTTCAGGACGTACCACTTTAGCAGCGAGTTCGCGAATTTTTTCGAGGTAATCTTGATATTCAATGGCTTTTTGTCGACGAAGTTCGATCAGTTCATTCAGTAATACTGACATCTGTTCATAGTATTTAGGGTTAACCGGATTTTCATCGACAATAATTTTTCGAACGTTATTTTCGATGGTTTCGGCCATGGCTTCCTGATTCTTACGAATACTTTCAGGCAAAGCCTCTACGGCATCAGCACCTTTTTCGACAATGAGCTCAATTAGCCCTAGCTCTTCAAAATCCATCAGTACTTCGCTGTCATCCGCACGAATATACATATCTAACAAATGGCGCATGGCAGGCTCAAAGCGTTTCATTTCTACCAAATCGCCACTGGCCAGTTTTACTTCGTCACGGACTTTTTCAAAATGAGCAACTTCTGCTCTTATCAAGTCTACATCTTGCGCAGAATAGCCTGCATCAGGCATTTCATTGGCGATATTGGCGAACGCACGCAGCAGTTTGGCAACGTTCTGATAAAGCGTTAAACGCAGTGCTTCTTTCTCGGTGAGCTCGTCTTGGTTCAGACCTGACTTACCACAAAAATAATAAATGTAGTCTTCCGTATTGCGTGGCGCTTTTACCGGCTCACACAAGGCGCGCACCATTTCCAGCGCATTATCCAAATCGAGCTTAGCTTGCTCTAAACGATCTTTCAGCAGCCCTGCAACGTCTTCCTTGTCATAACCATCAAATGCGCCTTGAGTATAATCAGAAATCGCTTTATCCAACGAGCGGAACAGATCTTTGTAATCAATGATGTAACCGTATTCTTTATCATCGCCATCCAAGCGGTTCACGCGGCAAATGGCCTGAAACAGGTTGTGATCAGCCATCTGCTTGTCGATATACAAATAGGTAGCCGAAGGGGCGTCGAAGCCAGTCAGCAACTTATCGACCACGATCAATAAGCGCATTTGCCCTGGCTCATCAATAAATTGTTTTTTAACTTCTTTTTCAAACTCTTCAACACGGTTTGCGGCCTTATCTTCCGGTTGCTCGAAGTAATCCGCAAGCATCTTGCGGTAAATATCGTACTTAAAGAGCTTTTCCGTTAAGCCTTCACCGGTTTCTTCCCCTTTAATGCTCGCAGCAGTCGGCTGAAAACTGGTGACAATAGCCACCTTACCGGCTAAATCTGTTTGGCTGAACATTTCATAAGCTTTACAAGCTTGATAGACACTAGAGCAGACCAACATGGCATTGCCGTAGCCATCCATCAGGCGTGGCTTAGTGTCCATATCCAGCAAGATATCGTTCACAATTTGCTGCAAACGCGATTTACTGGACAGCACCTTTTGCATGGTGCCCCATTTCTGTTTCAACTGGGTTTTCGCTAATCGAGATAAGCCGCGAGTTTTGGCTTCAAACCATTCATCGATCTTTTTCTGCGACGTGACATTTTGGTCGATGTCTCGTGCTTCGTAGCGTAAATCGAGCACAACGCCATCGGCCACAGCTTCATCAAACTTATAGGTGTGAATGTAAGGGCCAAATACCTCAACCGATTTTTTCTTGTCTTTCTTCATCAAGGGGGTGCCGGTGAAGCCAACAAACATGGCTTCTGGCAGAATGGACTTCATCGCTTCGTGCAACTTGCCCGATTGAGTACGGTGGCATTCATCAACAAATACGAATAGGTCGCCTTTGGCTTTAAAGTCCGATGGTAGGGATTTCTTTAACTCGGCAATAAACTCATCCGTCGCGGTATCGTTTTCCGAATCAGACTGCCGACCAAATTTATGGACTAAAGAGCATACCAGCCAAGGGTTGGGCTGATTGAGCGTCGCCACCAAATCAGCACCGCTTTTGGTGCGATAAATATCCTCCTCGACACCGGTGAACACTTTTTCAATCTGTTCGTCCAGCTCAGTACGGTCAGTCACGATCAGCACACGAGCGTCTTTGACATTCTCACGTATCCATTTGGCCAGCCACACCATAGTGAGGCTTTTGCCAGAACCTTGCGTATGCCAAATAATGCCGCCTTCCCGCCTTGCGATATGGCGTTTTGCCGCTTCAATACCAAAGAATTGATTGTGGCGACAGGTCTTTTTTATACCCGCATCGAAAACAATAAAATCATGGATAATTTGCAGCAAGCGCGCTTTGTTACACACGCGACTCAGGTGAAAATCGAGTTTATGTTCGTATGGGTTGGTGCAATCTTCCTTCCACTCAAGGTAGTGCTTTTCTGGTGTCTCAATCGTGCCGTAACGCAAGCCTTGCGTATCGTTACCCGCCATCACCAGTTGCATGGTGGTAAAGAAGTTACGGATAAAATCTTTCTTCTGATTATCGAGGTTCTGGCGAATCCCTTCAGAGACAGACACCGAAGAGCGTTTCAGCTCAATCACGCCCAGAGCAATACCGTTAACATACAGCACTATGTCTGGGCGTTTTTTGTTCTCGCCCTTAATGGACACTTCTTCGGCAATGGCAAAATCGTTTGCTTCTGGGTTTTTCCAGTCAATCAGCCACACGGTTTCATTAAGATGGCCAGCACCTTCTTTTTCTTTCACGCCGTAACGCAGCAGGCGATAAACCTCTTTGTTGGCGTAATAGAGCTTTTTGCCTTCGCCCAGTGCCGCTGCCGTATCCAATTGGCGAATAGCTCGATTGATCAACGCCTCGCTGACACCACGTTTTTTTAACCAATCAACGAGGATATCCACTTCAATATTTTTATTATTAGCGCGATCCTGCCAATCGCCTAAATAGCGATAGCCTAAGTCAGTTTGAAAAAACTGAACGATACGATTTTGTGTAGCGCGCTCACGCTGACCAACGTTACTCATCCTAACCTCTAATCAATTCGAAGCTTGTTCCCCTTGCCAATCAAGCAACAACCAAGCAAGTTAGACTTTTGAGCACTTAACGCTACCAACTGTGCTCGCTATTCATCGAGCTCGCTTAATAATGGCCTTGAATGCATTACCAGCCCTGTCGTCAACAAACTCAATGTCTGGATACGCTTTTATCGCTCGTTTTATGCCGCTCCCCAAGCCTCGATATGGCAACACTTTTGGAGCAAACGAGGCCAAAATTGGGTTTCTAACATTCGAGTTACCCATTTTGATATTTTCTATCGTTAAATTATTGGGCAAGTGACCAGGGCTCACGATTTCAATTCGATCAGCAAACACCAAAACCTTAATCGGAGCGGATACAAAGTAATCTCGATGAATAAGCGCATTGGCAATAAGCTCCTCAAGAACGATTCGCGGAATTTCTGGCTCGCCTACTGAGTTGAAGCCTTGTTCATTCTGCACATGGCGAATGTTAGCCAGCACAAAACCCAGAACCTTTTGGAATACATCCGATAGCTTGCCGTTAATATCCTGGCTGTCGATATAGTGCTCGTCTTCGATATCAACACCCGGAAAAGCCACCGCTTTTACAATAAAAACGGGTAAGCGTATTTGTGGGCGTGATGCAAACAACAAGGCGCCGCAGATGTTAAGCTGCCCGTTCTTTGCCAAATTCATGTTTTCAAGCAGTTGAACACGAGAAACCTCTTGATCTTCAACTCGTTCGCCGTATTCCCTTTCAAAAAATGCGTCAAAAAACTCTTGGTCTATGTCCACAACTGAACTACCGCCAACAGGGATTTCATCAGCGTGTATCAGTGCAGCTTCTTGAAACATTCTCAGTAGCTCTTCTCGCGCGCTGACTTTGGATTTGTTAGCGCTATTTTTTACCCATACATGTAGGTTGCCATCCATATAAGGCTTGCTTATGCCTTCAGGCACATCAACAACCATCACCATACCACTGGGTAAAGCAACATTTTCAGTGGTAACGGAAATCGGTGGTTTTACATCCTTTGCCGCATTAGAAACCAACTGATTAATTCGCCCCATATCCTCAAGAGTTAGTCCTTGAATGCCTCCGTCATCAGTGATTCCAATAAACAATAAACCGCCTTTAGAATTACTGAATGCCGCTAACTCGGGCACCAGACTCTCAGCTCGGGTAATGTTTCGCTTAAACTGATGCCTTGAGTCTTCACCGTTGACAATAATGGCTAAGAGTTCTTCGGTTTCCATGCTTCATATACCTGCTTACGTTTCTCGAAGGCTTCGGCACCACCTTCCATAATATTTACAATGCGTTGCTGAACGTCAGCACAGTCAATGCTGCCGTTAACTAATGCGATATGGTCATCTTGATACTCACAGGCAATCACCTGTTCCGCATCACCCAGTACCGGAATATTGGCGTTGTGTGTTGCGAAGATAAACTGGGTAGAAGGCTTAAGCTCTCTAATCAACTTGATGACATCGTCATAGATAGTTTGGTTGTCCAAATCATCTTCTGGCTGATCAATGATCACCACGTCGTTTTCTTGCTGACTTAACACAAACAGCATCAACGCCGATGCCCTTTGCCCCAACGAGTGGTGCGCCAGTGCTTTGCCGTGATACTCGATAGTAAACACATTCGGCACTTGCCAGGTTAACAAGGCTTCTAAGTTGTCTTCAAAATACTGCCAGAAGGTATCAAAAGACCCGCCAAGCGTGCTTTTCAGCTTTTCAATGTCGCGATAGGCCGATGCGAAATCACTGTATTCATCCACCACACTTTGCAACGTTGCTTCTCGAATACGGCTCCCGCGATACAAATCTTGAATGTGCTTAAGCATGGCAGCCTTATTCGCTTTAAATTGCGGCACAATTTTAAGGGGCGAATTAGCTCGATTGATCCTGCTCAGTACCTGTTCAATAGTGCGGTACTCCTCCAGCCAAAGATCATTAAGCTGCGCTAATTCACGCTCTAGGGATTGATTCAAATCCGCGTACTGCTGCTCGCTTTTGGCGAGTACGGCTAACATTTGCTCGGCTTGGTCTAACAAGCTTTTAAGCTGCTTAAACTCTTGCGGGCTAATTGCCTGTGCACCGGCTTGCTTAAGCTCGGTGGCCAGTTTGCGTTCAATCTCGGCAAACTCTTCTTTTAGCGCCTGCTTTTGTTGTACAAAGCCAGCTAGCTTCTGCTGTAATAGTGCAACCGTACTTTGACCCGTTAGTATCGTTTGCTTGATGCCATCAAAGCCAGCAATCAACTGCTGGTAGGTCGCAAAAAAGTCATCAAAAAATATCTGATTCTGGGCAGACTTATACAACGCCTGATTTTTTAGCTCATCTTCAAAGCTGGCCACAAAACTATTGAGCTCGGATAGATAATGCTCAGCACCTTGAATGACTTGCTGTGCTTTGCGCTCATCGCGCTCAAAATCAATTTGCTTTTGTAGCTTAGTTTCAACACCGTGTTGCTGATAGAACTTGAGCTTAAATTCAGCATCTTGCTTTTTCTGCAACCATTCTTGCTTTTGCGTTGCCGCTCGAGTAAGACGCTTAATCTGATTAATCGCATCCACCACCCGCTGCCGGCCCTGATCAATTTTTTGTCGAATGGGCACCAGTGCGTCGCCAAGCAACTTTTCAATCAAATCTTTTTCAAAGCCAGCGCCCGTACTGGAAAGATCTTTCTGACCAAAATAGATTGGCTGGTGCAATACCGTTTCACGCACCGACACGCCGGGTTGCAACTGACCATTCACATACACATCGGGGCGCTCACCCAAGATACGGCGGATTTGATAGGGCTGACCACGGCGATCAATGGCGTCGATGGTAATTTTACCGCCACTACGCAGTAAGTGTTTTACCAGCCCCTCTTTATATTCCACATCCGACGACTTATCACCAAAGGGAATATTCAGCGCATAACGCACCCCTTCCAATACGGATGATTTACCACTGCCTCGAATTCCAATCAGGGTATTGAGCTCAGGTGAAAGGGAAATTTCTGTGCCACCTAAAGTACCCGCCCCTTCAAAGCGGATTTTTTGAATATAAGAATGTTTATAGCTAGGCAGCTCGGCGCGGACTCGGGAAGCTTTATCACGCAACGCAAACTTAACCGCCTCAAAGCTGAATGAGCCAAGCTTTAAGTAGCTAGCCTCTTTACGGGCCGCCATATCGGCAAGGTTCTTGGCATCACAACCTTCCACTTCAGCCGGATATAAATTACCTAATGCCTGCTGGATTTTCGCGCGTTCATCACGGGTGCGCACTTTTTGAAAAGCCAAGACTCTACGCCTTACTGTCGCGTTATCAAATAAATCCTTTATTCGCCCTGCTGCGAGTTCTTTCCACACCCCCTTTGGCGCTTCGACGTGGGCAAAAATGAGAAAGTAATCTTTGTGAAATTTATCCAGCTCACGCACGGTTTCGACAATATCGTGGTTCGAGCGCGCATTTTCATCTTCGAAGTTCGCAATACCAGCAAAAGTCAGGCTAAGAAACGTCTGAATATGGTTGGTTTGTTCTTTGTTGCTAAACCACTCATCCGAAAATACCACTAAAGTATGCACACCTGCCTGACCATCCTTGATGGATAACTCAATGCCAGGCAACAAACCAATGCCTGATTTTTTGGCTTTTTTGCGCAATGCCTTAAATTCATCTGCATCAAATTTATTGTGGTTGGTGATAACCCCAAGACCAATGCCCGCATTCGCAAGCGCCGCAACATACTGGTTAGCATAGTCATTTTCTTCACCAGTATAAGTAAACTCTTTATCAGCGCGAGTATGGAGGTGGAAGTCGGCCTTTAACCAGCGGCTTCCGTATGCAAATACAGATTCACTCATGAATAACCTCCTTTGATGGCTTGATTAATCGCGTTTTACCCGTCAGCAGCTCTTGCATCATGCCTTGTTTGATCTGGCGGGTTTTGCTAAGGCGTTGTTCCAGCACTTGAATTTTTTCATCCATATCGGAGAGAATGGTGGCGATGGCGGTTTGTTCTTCTCTATTAGGCGACGAAAATTCGAAATTAACAAAATCCTTTTGATACAAGTGAGTAATCGTTGAGCCTGCCGTAATTCTGTTGATGAAATCATCAAAAATTCTGGAGGTAAGCACGTAGAATAAGAAACGTGGTATCAAATTGTTATATCTAGGCCTAATTACGAATATTCCACTATTTAGTGTGGCAGGCCGGCTAAGTGCAGCAACATAACCAACTTTACCAATTGTTCCATCCTTGGTTATCAATAAATCATCATTTTTTAACTGAATGTTTTGATCTTGTTTGTAACGCCACTCACTAACATAAAAACATCTTTCCCACTTCACTACACCAGAGTCAAAATCTGTCCCTGTTACCAAATAGATATCTCCTGTTGTTTGGTACTCTTTGGTAGTCAAAGCTTGCCAGCCAATACGAGCTTTTAATGTTGTATCTTGAGCGATTGATATAACCTTCCAATCCTCTGGTATTTCCCCCAACTCACTTGGCTTGGTACCTTTTGGCGTGCCATCTGCACGCAAAGCAAATTGCGGCAGGCGGGTGCGGCCTGTGAGGAGCTGCTGCATAGTGGCAGTTTTGATAGCTTGTTTTTTGGCGATCAGTTTTTCTAATTTACTAATCAGCGCATCAATATCGGATAGTGCAGTGGCTATGGCGTTTTGTTCGTTAATTTTAGGTAGAGCAATTATTGATGCACGAATGATTCCATTGTATAACCGAGCGATAGTACTGCCTTCTGATGACGCCCATTTGATTATCTTGTAGTAATGATATAAGTATTCATTAAGTAATTTATATTTATTAACTTCGAGCCAAACGATGTTCGAATCTTGGAAATATGCAGGCTTCCCATCATAAACTACAGATTTCCCGAGCGTTCCTGCTGCAGAAACTAAGATGTCACCTTTATTTGGAAATGAGTATTTAGCTTTAAATTCTTTATAAAGAAAGTGTGTAATATAAGCATCAGGCTCACCTCCAAATGTACCTATTTTGAAAAATGGTATAGCGCCTATCTTTTTAGTTTGTCCTGAAAGTATGCGTTTACACATGCGAACTTCTGAAATATCTCCGAGACATACAGCATCCCAATCCTCAGGGATCACCCCAACTTCCGTCTGCTTATAGCCAGCCGGAATAAGATTTAAACCCGTTTCTGTTACTTCAACGCTCATAGTGACCACTCCAAACCCATCGCTTTTAAATGGCCTGCGACTTTCTCACTCAGATTTTTTACCGATTTAGTAATAGCCGGTAATGGCTCATTGTAGCGCTCTTCTAACTCTTTAACTCGATTTGCTAATTGTTGGGTCACGCGCTCAATTTCAGCAACGATATTACTTTGCAGTGTTGCCAGCCATTTATCATCCACAATCAGGGATTTGATCTCATCGATGCTGAGTTTGGGGTATTGCTTAAACACCGCTAAATCCAGCGCGTCTTGCGCTTCTTTTAGTGCTTTTTTGGCATCGGTCTCGGCATCAAACAGCTTTTGAGCTTGTTTTAATGCCGATTTTTCATCGGGGTCAGTGGCAACTTTCAAACGTGCCGTGACTGTTGCTTTGGTTATCTTGTCTTTATCATTCAAGGCATCATTAAGTAGGCCGTCGTCACCGCTATTTTCCTCAAGATAGGTTTCTAACTCTTGACTGGCACTATCAAGTTTGCTTTGCAAGGTATCGATTTTAGTTTGTTCATCGGCAAAATAGCGTGCCACGATAAGTGCAGGGGGGATCAACTCAGCTTTATACTTGGTTTTACCAATCACTAAGTCAGGCGTTTCTCTCAGTTTTTCACCTTTTTTGACTTCTAACTCACGCAATACCTTACCTGTAGACCAACCATCTTGTACCAGTACGTACACATCGTCTTGCATTGTATCACTCCAGTAATCCATCAGGATCTGGTAGATATCGTATTTGCTCAGCAACGGTGTTTGTGAATAGCTTTGTAACAAACTTTCGCTAATTTCAGCGATTAACGCTTTAGGCTGATCACCTACACCGATCTCAGCTAAATTAGATGCGCGAGCCCAAGCGTGATAATACTGCAAGCTATTCGTCGCAAACTGTTTAAATTCATCATGGTTTAGAATGGTATTCTTCACTTCAGAGGCTTTAACTAAAGCTTCGCTATAACCTTCACGTGCTGGTTTGAATAAGGTCGCACGAATACTTGGGAATATCTGCCAGTAGTGTTCTAAGGCATCGATATCACGATTGGGAATACCACCTTGTAGATGGGCACTGAGGTCGTGCAAGTCTTCTGGTTCACTGGAATCAATATAACGCGGTATATTTAGATTGTAGTCATTAGCCACTATTTCGCTTAATGGCACCATCCGGCTAAAGCGAGGTTGTTCTAATTGCTTGGTAAATACCTCAACAATTTTATAAATATCCTGACTACGCAGGCGGTTTTTATTGCCATCTTTGATAAAGCCTTTGCTGGCATCGACCATAAAAATACTTTCTCTCGCCTGTGCGTGTTCTTTGTCGATCACGATAATACAGGCAGGAATACCCGTGCCGTAAAACAGGTTGGCCGGTAAACCGATAATTCCTTTGATATAACCTTGCTTAATCAGATTTTCACGAATACGCGCTTCGGCGTTGCCCCGGAACAATACACCGTGGGGGAGAATGACGGCGCCTTTACCCGTGCTTTTTAAGCTTTTGATAATATGCAACAAGAAGGCGTAGTCACCATTTTTTTCTGGGGGAATTCCCCAGCTAAAGCGATCAAACTCATCCTCTTGAGGATTAATGCCGTTAGTCCAGTTTTTGTTGGAGAAAGGGGGGTTAGCGACAGCAAAATCGAAGGTTTTCAGTTGCCCGTTGGCTTCTTTCCACTGTGGATCTGAAATGGTGTTGCCTTTCCAGATTTTCGCGGTGGCGTTGTTGTGTAGGATCATATTCATACGAGCCAAGGCGCTGGTGGCGTTGTCCATTTCTTGGCCAAAAATACTCAAGCCACGCGGTGCTTCATCACTCGCTTTTAATAATAATGAACCTGAACCGCAAGTTGGATCATAAACGGTAGCGTCTTGCGGGGTATTACTATCAATACCAATCACTTTCGAAAGAATGCGTGAAACTTCGGATGGGGTGTAAAACTGGCCTTTGGACTTACCTGACTCAGTCGCAAAGTGACGCATTAGGTATTCGTAAGCATCACCCAATAAATCGTCACCATCCGCGCGGTTGGAAGAGAGATCTAGCCCTTCAAATATGCCTATCAGCTTGGAAAGGCGGTCAATCATCTCTTTGCCTTTTCCTAGTTTATCTTCGTCGTTAAAATCGGCGACATCGATGACACTTTTGAGATCGTTTTCTTCGGCTAACGCACTGATAATTTTGTTTATTTTATCGCCGATTTCTTTATCGCCTTTAAGCGCAACCATATCATCAAAACTGGCACCTTGGGGTACGACAATCATACCGTATGGGTCGCCTTTATACTTATCAGATACATACTTCATAAACAGCATGGTCAGTACATAGTCTTTGTACTGGCTGGCATCCATCCCACCGCGTAATTCGTCGCAACTGGCCCATAGTGAGGAGTATAGTTCGTTTTTCTTAATGGCCATTTGGGTCCCTTAACCTTTAGATGATAGATTTGTTGCCTATAACATTATAATGATTGATTCAGCGCGTAACTAAATAATTCACATAGCTTATCTAGCGTTTTAAAGTATTCATAGCGTGTTTTTGTACAAAAACATAATCTAGTCCGATTTTTCACGTTATGTCGCTGATACGTATTTAATATTCACTTATTAAACGGGCTACAATGATTAGCTAGTAGTCGCTAGTGTTCTTTCCATGTGATTTTTATTATTAATGAATTGATTTTCATTGTTTTTTTACTGTTTAGTTTGATGTGTCAATGTTGCTTATACTATCATTGTAATGATTTTTCCTCAAAATATTCAAATCGAAGTGGATTAGAAAGAAGTGAGTCCAATTGTTTTCTTCGGTATTGGATAGTAACGTTCGTTGAGTGTGATCAGTTTGTTATAACGATAGATTACGCAGTACTGCCAGTGTGAATATTACCTAATTGCATAGGTGGCCCTAAGGCCACCATATGTATTATTAATACTGACTATAGCCTATCGTACGGTAATTCGAACTGTAGTGTTTAGAATATTCTTTAGCTAGGTAATTTAATCGTTCTATTACGGTATTATAGTCATCGCTAAAGGATAAGGCTTCTCGATTTAAACAGTACCGACAGTTCTCAGGGTAGTGAACTAATGGACCAGTATCAATAATAGGGTCTAATTCGAGCTGTAACGCACTGTACCACGCTGTGGTAATCATCGTCCGTAAACTAGGTATATTTAAGTCATAGTCTCCTAGATGATAGTAGGCGTCTTTATTGAAGATTAATGCACAGTGGTAGTGAGGGAGGTATCCATCTACGAGTTCTTTTACCCAGATGTAACGTAAACGGTTAGGGTAAACGCGTATCCCTTGACCTATTTTACGGTGTTGATCGTGTTTAAGCTTTGCATTTAAGGAGTTCATAAAACGGGTGATAGGAGAGCCTTCTGTGTTAGGGAAACAGTTTGGCATATCCCCATATTCATCCATCATAGGGAAATGGAGATCTACTCGTATCACAGTAATACGAGGGTAGGCTTGTAAGGCACAATCTAAAGTTTCTGCAATCGCACCTTGGTAACCCGGGTTGTATTCTTTTTTAGACATAATGATCCCTTAGGGTCATTTGGAATGCCCCTTTCGTATGAATGTTGGTAGTGATAAAGGACAGATAATGTGGTTATCTGATCCCTTATGGTTTATTGAGTATTGTGTTATTCCTGTTTAACAGGCATAGATTTATTAATCTATAGATTAATAATGACGTATTTATTTAGATATTGACCTCTGGCTAAGCTGATATTATTGATATTAGGTTACAGTCAGTATTGGATTATATTGGTATCTACGGTGTAAGTTATATTAGTTATTTATTCAGGTTGTGTTATTGGTAATATATATTACCTTTCCAACATCAATAATATCGATAATACCCCACCAATACTGAATTGGTTGATAAATAATCACTCTGTAGTTAGTGCTATTCGAATAGTCTTTTTTTCCAATATCGTTTCACGGTAGAAAGGCTAATATTAAAATGATTAGCGACTTCTCGTTGTTTATATCCTTTGCACCTCATTTCATAAATAGCTTGTTTATAAACACTTCCTTCGGGTCGTCCTAATATTTTTCCTTGTTGTAATGCAATCGCATGTCGTCTATCGAGTTTCATTTTTTCATAATTATCCTCAATGTTTTTTAATTGATTGAGTATTTCGACTAAAGGGACATTTAGTGAAAATACATTTTGGCCTAATTCGTTGAGGAAGAGTAATTTCATCCCCAGAGATTGGCAGCGTTGTATAACATAAGCGATTTGTTGTGTGTTATTCCCCAAATCATGGAGTGTTCTTGTAATTAAGGTATCATCAGGTGTAAATACCCTATCAATATAATACATCAATTGACTTGGTAGCTCATTGACATCCGTTATTGATTGATGTTCTAAAATAATATGTTCTCTTTTTATTGGATGGATGCCAGCGATATCGTTTAGGCATTGCTCAACCTCTTGTAGACTAAAATTGCTATTTTGAACGATTCTAAAATATGCATAATGGCTCATTTTGTCACCTTAAGGGTCATAAAACGAATTAATGAACGGTTAGATTGGATTTATGATAATCGTATCTGGACTGCTCTCTATTTTTCTATTTACTTGCGTTTTATCTATCACACCAATTAAAACACACTGATTGTTTGAGTGATAAATAGGAATAAAAGCGACATAACTTTCTTTTAATATTATTTGGTTTTTTTTGAATGCTGCCTCTATTCCATGGAAAACAATATCCTTTATCGGGATGTGAATAATTGCGTTAAAATCGAATAGGTAATTTTTGTATTCAGTGTTTCTAATTAATATTGTATTTGAAAACCCACCTGCTTTATGTAATTTATAGTGAACGTGCCTGTCTGTATAAATAAAAATGGCCTTTTTAATATATGGTGAATCTATATAGCTATTCAATGTTTCTTGAATGGTTTTCTTTTCCTTTAAACCTATTTTGGGGCTTTTATAAGCATGAGGGTAAGCATGTTTGTCAATAATGATCCCTTTTTCTATTACGTGGGTTTGCCAAATATCCAATAAGTATTCAGGTAGTGAAAATACGGGGGTGTCTCCCCATAATTTTTGTGAGTTTTTTTTAGGATTAAATAGCTGGTTTTCCAATTCATTAACTATCTGTGTATGTTGATTTATTTCATTCAACAGCGGGCAAGCACTCGCTAATATGTTCGCTATTACAGCGGAGCGTGTTAAATTATTTTTATGGCAGTATTCATCAATAGCTTTTAGGCTTGATTCATTTTTTATGGTAATAGAAATCCGTTGGGACATGATAATTATCCTTTTCTCTGGGTTATATATAAATGAAGACAGTCATGGTTGAATCATCAAAATTCAATAAATTAACTGTTTAGTTTTTTATTTTTTTGTGTAATCACAGAAAATAACATGAAGATTTTTAATCTATTCTCCTTATTTGCTATAGTGAATTAAATTAAACTGATTGTCTGTTAAGTAGCCAATCATTTATTTCTGATTCAACCCAGCCAACGGATTGGCGTCCCAAGCGCTTTTGCTTTGGAAACGTTGGGTCATAGCGTGGTGATTTTGGGTTTATCCAGTCATATAGCGTTGATCGTGCAATACCAATGCGTTGTAACACTATCGGTAAGCGCAATATTTTAATATTGGATGTGTTTATCATGGGTTAATACCTCTTGGTGTGCTTTGGATGATCAAAAGCATAACGAAATATAATGAGCATGAACATGCAGGAGCTAGGAAGTTTTTTTTTAAAAATGAAATTGCATTTATTTTATTGAAAAATAAGTTTTTTTATTGGCTTTTTGCTCGGAAAAATGTTTTTTTAGGCAAGAGGTACTCCATTTTTAAAACAAGGCTAATGAATAGGGGAGTTACTGTTATGGGGTCATTCGATTATTTTCTTTTGAAGAAGTATTTAAGGGATTTTCGTCATGCTAGAAAGCGCTTATCTTCATTTCCTAACTTAGAGTATGAGGCTGGCGAGCTATACAGGGATGTATTGGCTCAAAAGGATCACGAGTTAACCCAAAATACCGTCACTGCAATTCTTAGTCAGTATACGGACAGTCGAGAAGATTTAACGCTTTTGTTGCAGAGGGCTTCTATTTTTGTGCTTGAAGAACAGTTGAGGTCGTGGCGTGAGCCACATGATATTTTCCAAGATAAAATTCTTTGGTCTTCTGTTTTTTATTGGTTAGGTCGTCATTGTTGGGGAAAACATAATGATATTTCATTAATTTTTTTAGAACGTGCTGTTATTTTAATTCATGAATGCATCGGCTCGATGGGTTATGTTAATCAGATGGTGAGAACTGTATCGGAAAGAGAGCAGCGCACGACCGCAGCAATAAAAGGCGGGAGCGTTAAATCTGATTTACACACTAAGATCCGCTCGGAAGCAATACGCATTTTAAATGAAAAGGTTCTCTTAGGCTTTTCATGGAAAAGTAAAAAAGAAGCTGCAGATGCGATTGCTGGTGAGCTATGGGGTTGTGTACAGCAAATTGATCCTAAAAATAGTATGAATTTTTCTGAAACTGAGTTCAGTTATTCTATTACACGTTGGAATCAGCCTGATATTAAAAGAGCCTTTAGTCACGCAGTAAAAAAAGAAAATAGCAAAAGAAGGAAAAAATCAAAAAAAACGAATAAAAAATAATGTATTTATTTGATGTGCTGTAGGCACAACACCTACAGCATTTAGAGTTAATGTTGAGCCAACAAGTAATCAGCCCACGCTTGCATCATGGGTCTTCGTTGCTCTAATAAATCAGTGCGGTGGTACGCCGCTTCTACTTTATTTTTAACGGTATGTGCAAGTGCCCGTTCAGCTAAATCCCGCGAATAGCCATGTTCTGAACACCAATCCCGAAAGGTAGAGCGAAAACCATGTGCTGTTGCAACGCGACCATTGGTGTCACTGGGGGCTTTGGTTCGTCTAAGAAATGAGGTGACAACCATATCGGAGAGCACAATTTGTTTTCTAGGTGATGGAAAAACTAGTGTGTCATGTACGCCTTTTAGATTGTTCAATAGCGCTAAAGTTTGCTCAGATAATGGCACTCGGTGTTGCAACCCTGATTTCATACGTTCTGCGGGTATTGTCCATACCGCTCGTTTAAAATCAATTTCCTGCCATTGCATCGCTCTAGCTTCGCCAGAACGACAGGCTGTTAACATGATAAATAGCAGTATTGCTCGGGTAACATTGTAACGTTCGGGTTGGTATATATGTGTGCGAATATATAAAGGTAGCATTTTCCAAGGCATCGCAGGTTGATGCTCGGTACGTACATGAGCGCTGATTTGTTGCGGTAATAAATGGTTAACGACATCAGTAGGGTTGGCTGCGCAATAGCCATGAGCCCATCCCCACTGCATAACTGCGTGGATACGTTGTTTTATGCGGGATGCTGTTTCTGAGCGAGTTAGCCAGATAGGGCGTAATGCATCTGCAATATTGGCTGGAGTTATGATATCCAACTTTAATAAACCTATGGTAGGAAATACATATTGTTCCAGTGTAGTGATCCATTGTTTACCGTGTTTTTTATTTTTCCAACCAGGTAGTAACTCTGCATGGAGTTTACGGGCAGCCACCTCAAAAGTAGGGATTGAAGGTTCATCGGAGATTGATTTTTTGAGCTCAAGAGGATCAATGCCTTTAATAATTTGTTCTCGCATCGTTGAGGCAATATTTGCCGCTTCGGAAATTGTGATTTCAGGGTAACTCCCTAGCCCTGCATTTCGGCGTTTTTGTGTTACTGGACTCATATAACGAAGTACCCACTTTCCTCTACCTCTAGTTGATGATGGGTGTAGCGTTAATCCGGTGATGCCACCGTGAGGTAATGGTTTATCGCCGGGCTGTATATGCTTAGCTTTGGAATGCGTTAGTAAAGCCATGATGAATAAATCCTAAAAGTTGGGTATGCCATCTGGTATGCCACTATAGTTAAGTCTTGAATGGAATTGATTATATTGGTTTGGAATAAATAGTTAAATAACTAATTGATAGTAAATGATAAATTGGATTTATTTGGATTGTATAGGAAGGGTTTTAGGCAGACTCCTCCTCCGCCACCTTCACTTCTAGTAACGTCTTCCAAAGTCTTCCAATCCCAAGTAAATCAAGCATTCTAGCGAAATTACACACTACCGAACCTACTAACGCCTTTCTAAATCCTCTACAATTTGTTGTATAGTTTTTTGTATAGAAATTCCCTCTACAATTTTCCTGTAGATAAATCCTACACGCTGGCATTATCGCTGCTATCATCTTTTATATCGTTTTGATTGTTGCAATACTGGGGTATTAGGTTACTTTTACTTAAATATCGGATGATTCTCATATGTCTAATAATTAAAATGGTAATATCCACTTCGGCGGATTTTTTAAAATTATTGCCGAACTGTCATTTTAATAAACTATGAATATATTTTCATTGTTTTAAGGCTAATTATTACTTATCCAGCTACGGTGGCTTCATGGGTAATTGTTCTAATTCGCGTAGTTCTTTTTTGAGTGGCTTTCTTTGATTAAAATGTTGATGTGCATTAAAAGCAATTGCTTGTGTTATTAATATCTCATAAGGTGGATTATCCATCTGTAAAATGGTTATTTTGTACATTTATAACTATTAATGCTTCGTTTATAACATTTTATTAATTTAAATATGAATAAGACGGAATAGTTACAGTATTTTTTAGTATTCAATATAAGTAGAGAAAAATTCAAACGGAATGATAAACCAAAGGTTTGATGTGTATCAGAGGATACAAATAGTAACTTGTTGTAACTGTTTTATAAATATATTATTTAGTATCTTAACTCCATGGATTTATCAAGATGAATAAATTATTAATTCCTGCTTTTTGTATTGCTTCTTTATCTGGGTGTGCGGTAACTGAGTATAACTATGTCCCTGACTCACAAAAAATCAGTGAACCTAAAATAGGCCAGGTCAACCATATTACAGTAGGGCAACCCTTAGTAAGAGAAGGCAATATTAGTGAAATAGACGGAATTAAAGTATTAAACCCAGTACAGATAGATTTGGCTTACAAAATTATCCCCGGTGTATTCAAGAAAGTGGGTTCAAGTGATAAAGGCGATTTTTATATGCCAGACCAAATCGTTGATTCTGGCTCGGTCACTGTTGAGGTTTTAGGGCAACCGTGGAATTCACTTTTAATTAAAAAAGGGTCTGGTCCTAATGAGATCTGTATCGTGACAGATGTTAATGTCGCTGTTTGTAGTGATAAAGCACAAATCGAACAGGTAAAACTAAATAATTCTGATGGTGATTCATTTGAACAAGCCTTAATTTTCAATGGGATAAATGACAAGGTTGTCGATGTTAGTTATCAGAGAATAGGTTCAAATATTGAGAATCAAGGATTTGGAGATAATATTCAGTATAACCTTAAGAATAGCGATATTATTTCTTATCGAAATGTAAAATTAAAAATTATCGATAGTTCAGAAAATTCATTAACCTATACGGTGATAAGTAATTTTTCTGACAATTAATGTGCATCACATTAATGAACTAGTTGAAAACAGCGTTAAACTAAATTTAGTCTCTAGTTAAGCGCTGTCGCAGCATCTTTTCTCACTTTATTCTTATTTTAACTTCAAAATATTTGGATCACATCGACAATTGAAGAATATTGTCTTTTCAGCATACCTCACATACTCTAAGTTAAATTGATTTAACGTAGAGGCGTTATTTATGATGAATATCCAATCCAATCACAATAGCTTTTTTATTTTATCTGATGACAAGCAAACGCGCCTTGCCGAAATAACTTTTGTTTATACTGGTGACGACTTAGTGATTATTGACCATACAGTGGTTGATGAAAGCTTAAAAGGACAGGGCATTGCAAAGCGATTAGTTGCTAAGGTTGTTGAGCGAATGAGAGAAGAAGGGCGAAAAATTATTCCATTATGCCCTTTTGCAAAAGCAATATTCGATAGAACACCTGAATACAGTGATATCCGCCAATAATATCTGTTAATTACTGATGAGGTAAGCATGAGTATTCAACATAATGATAAAATACCTGATTTACAGTTGATTACAGCACGTTCGAAAGATGTTGGTGGGCTTCCTGTTGCACGAGTTTTACCGACAAGAGAGCGGAGACTAATAGGTGCTTGGTGTTTTCTTGACCATGCAGGGCCTACGGTTTTTAAAGGCGATTCAGAGGGGATGAAGGTATCACCTCACCCTCATACAGCTTTACAAACATTCACTTGGATGATTGAAGGTGAGGTATTACACCGAGACAGTCTTGGCTATGAACAGGTTATTCGGCCAGGGCAGGTCAATTTAATGACAGCGGGTCATGGGATCAGCCATTCTGAAGATACCCATGGAGAGAGTCGCCAGTTACATGCAGTGCAATTGTGGATTGCTTTACCTGAAGCAGTTAAAGATATTGCCCCTCGTTTTGACCATTATCCTATATTGCCACGTTGGTCTGAAGGTGAAACATACTTCAATTTACTCGTTGGGGAATATGGAACTTATAAAGCACCAACATTAACATTTTCTTCGTTGATCGGGCTCGATATTGTTGCGAAGAAATCCGCTCGACAAATTTTAACGTTACGCTCTGAATTTGAATACGGTATTTTTGTGGTAAGTGGCAGTGCTGTTATTGAAGGGCAGCATGTTAATAGTAATGAATTAGTTTATTTAGGCAAAAATATAACTGAAGTTTCTGTAGAACTCGCCACAGATAGCCATATTTTATTACTGGGTGGTGAGCCTTTAAATGAACCTGTGTTGATGTGGTGGAATTTTATTGGCCGAACTAAAGCTGATATTCATACCGCAGTTGAGGAATGGAACCAAGGAAGTTCTCGTTTTGGGAACGTTTTTAATGATAGGCGCGAGCCAACACTGGCTCCAGTTATGCCGTAATCAGTTTAAGTTACTCCTTTGTTTATTATATGAAATGAAGGAGTAAGTAATTTTAAATACGACTATAACGCTAAGCATATTGCCTATAAATGCGATTTTTGTTTTGAATCTTAATTCAAATGGCAATAGTATTAAATTATTAAAAAATAATCTTACTGAAGTCGTATTTTATTAAAGTATAGGAGATGTTTAATGGCTATTTCTGCAAGAAACCAACTTTCAGGTGTTGTTGAGTCCATTGTTATGGGAGCGGTAAATGATGAAGTTATACTCGATTTAGGCAATGGTGAAAGTATTGCGGCAGTGATTACTAAAAATAGTACCAAACAACTTGGTTTAGAAAAAGGTAAAGTGGCAACGGCAGTAATAAAAGCACCTTGGGTTGTGCTTGTGTCCAACGCTGAAGAATATAATTTCTCTGCTCGTAATCAATTTGATGGCGTGATTGAATCCATTGAAAAAGGGAGCGTTAATTCTGTGGTAAATTTAAAAACCAGTGCGGGAACTTTATTATCTGCAGTGGTAACAAATAATAGTACCGTAGAGTTGGGATTAAATGTTAAAAGTAAAGTAACTGCCATTATCAAAGCTTCCAGTGTTATTTTGGCAACTAAGAAATAGTAAAAATTGTTGAAAGGCTGTTATGGCAGCCTTTTGTAATTCACTTTCAGTCAGTTAACCTTTTTTAGGTTAATAATTTTAATTTTTTTACCTTTAAGCTCAATAAGCTTACCTTCAACTAGTTTTATTAATGTGCGGTTTAGTTGCCTGACAGACACACCAAGCATGGCGGCTATTGAATCGCGATTTTCCAATTTAAATTCAGATCCATACTGGTTTTCGGCAAAAACTAAATAACGTCTTAATTTATATTCAACAGAAAATGCAGAAGAAGAGTGTAGCTGCGATGCGTTAAAAAGCTTTTTGCTAAGATGTTGACATATAAATTGTAAAAAAATAGGGGAGTTAAGTTCTTTCTTTTGAATAATTTGTAGTGGAAATGCGAGTAAATTACAATCAGTGACTGCCTGTATCGTACTGTAAATACGGGTATTTTTGGCATCATTGCTCTGAAATAATTCTAAGTCACCAATAACTGAAAACGCATTTTCAAATGAAAAAACAACATGCTCGCCATTTATTTCATAGCGTTCAACTTGTAGTTTTCCCTCTAAAAGAAAGTAGATAAATTTAATTGTATCATTTTGCGACATTAAGTATTCAGATGAGCTGATTTTAATAAATTTTGCTGACTTTATTGTTTCTTCAGTCAGAATTTTATCAAGCTGATAGAGAGTAAAATATTCTTTGATTTTTTCAGAAGAGATAATTTTTTTCATTATTTATTCTATCAATGTGTGTATTTACAATGAGCAGTATGGCATAGATTCGCAAGTGTAAAAAAGGACGTATGTCCTTTTTTTATCTATTGATGAACTGTTAGTTTAGGTGATATTCAATAGAAGGAGATATACATGAAAGAACAATTATCGAATAAAGTTGGCTGTACTGATGATATGCATGAAAAGATAAATTTAATGCCTAAAGTCGAATTACATGTGCATTTAGACACTTGCTTAAGTTTTCACTATGTAAAGCAAGCTAACCCATCCATTTCATTTAACGAATTTGCTAGCGCATTTATTGCGCCTGAAAAATGTGAAGATCTAGGTGATTTTTTAAAGTGTATAGAGCCACAACTTGATATTTTACAAACTAAAATGGCAATTTCTCTTGCAGTAAATGATTTATTTGAACAACTACAAAACGATAATGTTATTTATGTTGAGCTACGTTTTGCTCCGTTGTTACATCTTAGAAAAGGACTGAAAAGTGCAGAAGTAGTCGAAGTTGTTTTGGACGCCATGGAACAAGCCAAAGAAAAGTACGCTATCGAAGCTAGGCTAATACTATGTACCTTACGCCATTTTACGGAGCAACAAAGCTTGGAGACGGCCCAATTAGTTATTGATTATCAAGGCCGTAATGTTGTTGCATTAGATTTAGCTGCAGATGAAGCTCGGTTTACACTGAGTAACCATCAAGCTGCGTTTGATTATGTTCGCTCATGTGGTGGCCATGTGATTGCTCATGCAGGGGAAGCTTTAGGGTATGAAAGTGTGCTTGAAACACTCGATAAACTAAAAGTATCCCGTATTGGACACGGCGTAAGAAGTATTGAAAGTGACGAAATAATCGAACGGTTAAAGCTTAATAAGATATTACTTGAAGTTTGTCCTAGCTGTAATATTACCTGTAATGTTTTTGACAGTATTCAAGTACACCCAGTTAACGAATTAAAGAAACGTGGTGTAAGGCTGAATATTAACACTGATGCGCGAACAGTTGCGAATACGACACTAAATCAAGAATACCAGTTATTACACAAGGTTTTTAACTGGACTATTGACGATTTTATTCAGTGTAATGTGCACGCGTTAGAGGCAAGTTTTCTTAATGATATTGTGCGAGAACAATTAACTAATAAAATCAAAAATTGGCTTTAAGCATCCTTGAGGGGAGCGGTGGAATACCACTTTTCCCTTTTAACTCATTAAATCTCATAGTGTGATTGTACAAAGCCGGATGGGAAGGTAATGGTTTGGATATGTTTTAGGCGAATATCTTGTTGTATTGGGCCAAATAGTGAGCGCCCGTTGCCAAGTAATATAGGTAATCGTGTAATAATCAGTTTATTGATTAACCCGCTGTTTATAAATGATTGAACTACTTGCCCGCCATCAATATAAATATGTTGATGTCCTTCTTTTTCTAATAGAGCCATGGCTTCTTCGGGGAGGTGATTGAGGAAGCGAACTTTGCCAATTAAATGTTCAGGGATTGGCAGACTGGCTAATGATGAAGAAAGCACTATAACTGGCAACTCATATGGCCAAGGGGTCATATGAGAGAGTGTTTCATAAGTACCACGTCCCATAACGATAGCATCAATATGACTCATAAAATCATGATATCCGTGATCTTCATTTGTTGAGTCGAAGGATTGTAGCCAATCAATATCACCATTTTTTCGGGCGATATAACCGTCTAAGCTGGTTGCTATAAATACATGTCCTGAAATCATAATATGGTACCTATTCGAATTGTTTTACAGCTTATAATAATGAATGAAAGTGTAATAATACGGGTGATATAGTGCTTTATGTGCCCGCCAACCTTGGAGTTTTTATGTCACATCAAGACCGTAATTATGTTTTAGGTATTCCCAAGTTACCCGCTCGTGCAATGATTTTTCTTGTTCCTTTCTTTTTATCCCTTGTCATGAGTGGAATTGTTTCGCTGATTAGTACGATAAGAGCCTTGGGCTTCACCAGCGAAGTGTTTTTTCCTTGGTTGAGTTCGTGGATGCTCTCTTGGATGATTGCTTTCCCGACCGTATTTTTTGTCTTACCGATTGCAAGGCGAATTTCACTGATGTTAGTTAAAAATGCATAACAGTGAGTGTTAAAATTGCTAATATAAAGGTGAAATTTATGGGCACTATTTTGAATGGGATTTTATGTCGATAAAAATTATTGGTTTGTTCTTTATTACAGCATTGGCTGAAATTGCAGGTTGTTACTTTCCTTATCTTTGGATGAAAAAACAAGGTGGGGCTTGGTTATTAATTCCTGCAGCCTTAAGTTTAATGCTGTTTGTTTGGTTGCTGACATTACACCCAGAAGCGAGCGGACGAATTTATGCAACTTATGGTGGGATATATATTGTCACAGCATTAGTCTGGCTGAAAGTGGTTGATGGTGTCTCTCTTACTGTGACTGATTGGGTGGGTGCTCTGGTTGTACTTGTAGGGGCTGGGATCATTATTAGTGGTTGGGAATAGATGATAATGTTATCTCATTATCTTAAAAATTTAATTATTTATTTTAAGATAATGAGGGGACTAAGATGGCTACAGCATTATCTCTTTATGTTTATTTCATCAAATAAATGCTAGATCCACATTTGAATTTTAAATTAAATGTAAGGGTTATTGTTTTACGAAATTAAACTATTCTCTTTTATGAAATGTTAATTAAAACTGCATTTAACTAAAATATTTTAAAATGTAACATTTGATCTAAATCAATTTAACAATAAATACTCTATTGGTAGTAATTTTAATTGATGTTTAACTACTCAGTTAATATTAATTAAACTTTTATTTTCACTTTCATTGATTTTAGGCAATATCTAATCATATTAGGCTGCTATTCTCTCATCGATTTATACAAAAAATATAAAGAGGTAGCAATGAACGTTAGTCGCAGAAAGTTTTTTAAAATCTGCGCTGGCGGGATGGCAGGTACAACTGTAGCTGCGTTAGGTTTTATGCCTGGAATGGCAATAGCTAATGTACGTGAATATAAATTACTTCGCTCTAAAGAGACGCGTAATACTTGTACTTACTGTTCTGTCGGTTGTGGATTACTAATATATAGCATGGGCGATGGCGCCATGAATGCTAAATCCGCGATATTCCATGTCGAGGGTGATTCAGACCACCCGGTAAACCGTGGTGCTTTATGTCCTAAAGGGGCTGGCCTACTCGACTATATCCAAAGCGAAAATCGTTTACGTT
Organism: Providencia sp. M-27; assembly: GCF_011077905.1. Lineage (NCBI taxonomy): Bacteria > Pseudomonadati > Pseudomonadota > Gammaproteobacteria > Enterobacterales > Morganellaceae > Providencia > Providencia sp. M-27. The sequence continues at coordinate 26,049 of NZ_JAALBT010000008.1, forward strand.
ATCCAGAATATAGAGCGTCAGGCTCTGATAAATGGGAACGCATTAGTTGGAATGATGCCTTCACACGCATTGCACGCTTAATGAAAGATGATCGCGATGCGAATTTCATTGAAAAAAATGCGGAAGGAACAACTGTAAACCGTTGGTTATCAACAGGGATGCTTTGTGCATCAGCTGCTAGTAATGAAACGGGAATGTTGACGCAAAAATTCGCCAGATCGCTAGGAATGCTAGCGGTTGATAACCAAGCGCGTGTCTGACACGGACCAACGGTAGCAAGTCTTGCTCCAACATTTGGTCGCGGTGCGATGACCAACCACTGGGTTGATATCAAAAATGCCGATGTTGTCGTCGTTATGGGCGGTAATGCTGCGGAAGCACACCCTGTTGGGTTCCGCTGGGCAATTGAAGCGAAAAATAACAATGATGCCACACTGATTGTCATAGACCCGCGTTTTACGCGTACTGCATCAGTTGCTGACCATTATGTCCCTATCCGTTCAGGAACCGATATTACCTTTTTATCGGGCGTTTTGCTGTACCTGATTGAAAACCAAAAAATCAATGCTGAGTATGTTCAGAACTATACCAATGCATCGTTGATTGTTAGAGACGATTTTGACTTTAACGATGGTTTATTTAGTGGTTATGACGCTGATAAGCGTAGTTACGATAAAACCAGCTGGAACTATAAGTTTGATGAAAATGGTCACGCATTGCGCGATGACACATTACAAGATCCACGTTGCGTGTGGAATTTACTTCACAAACACGTATCACGCTATACGCCTGATATCGTTGAGCAAATTTGTGGAACGCCAAAAGCCGATTTCTTGAAAGTCTGTGAAATTTTAGCCACAACAAGTGCGGCAGATAAAGCTGGGACTTTTCTGTATGCATTAGGCTGGACACAACATACTGTTGGCGCACAAAACATTCGCACCATGGCTATGATCCAGTTACTGCTAGGTAACATGGGGGTTGCGGGTGGCGGTGTGAACGCATTGCGCGGGCACTCGAACATTCAAGGCTTGACAGATTTAGGGTTACTATCAACCAGTTTACCGGGTTACTTGACGCTGCCTTCTGAAAAGCATCAAGACATTGATAGCTACCTGACTGCGAATACACCAAAAGCGACATTACCAAATCAGGTGAATTTCTGGAGTAACTATCCTAAATTCTTCGTGAGTTTGATGAAGTCTTTCTATGGTGATTCAGCTCAAGCAGAAAACCAATGGGGTTATGACTGGTTACCTAAATGGGACCAAGCTTATGATGTCATGAAGTATTTTGACATGATGAGCAAAAACCAAGTGACTGGCTATATCTGTCAAGGGTTTAACCCAGTGGCTTCATTCCCTGATAAGAACAAAGTGGTTAGTTGCCTCAGTAAATTGAAATACCTGATTGTTGTAGACCCATTAGTCACTGAAACGGCTAATTTCTGGCAAAATCACGGTGAGATGAATGACGTTGATACGGCTTCGATTCAAACCGAAGTGTTCCGTTTACCATCGACCTGTTTTGCGGAAGAAGATGGCTCGATAGCAAACTCAGGCCGTTGGTTACAATGGCACTGGCAAGCCGCAGATGCCCCAGGCGAAGCGCGTAATGATGGCCAAATCTTGACCGGAATTCTGTATAAGATCCGTGAATTGTATGAGAAAGAAGGTGGCCAAGGCCAAGATCCTCTGATGCAAATGAAATGGAATTATAAACAACAATTCCATCCTGAATCAGAAGAAGTGGCGAAAGAAAACAACGGTGTTGCACTGGTTGATCTTTATGATGCTGACGGCAATTTACAAGCGAAAAAAGGTGAATTACTCAGCTCATTTGCTTTATTGCGAGCCGATGGTTCAACAGCCTCTTCTTGCTGGATTTACACCGGTAGCTGGACTGAGAAAGGCAACCAGATGGCAAATCGTGATAACAGCGACCCATCCGGTATCGGTAACACATTGGGTTGGGCATGGGCATGGCCTCTGAACCGCCGTGTGATTTATAACCGTGCGTCTTGTGATACCCAAGGTAAACCGTGGAATAAAGACCGCGTGCTTATCGAGTGGAATGGTAAAAAATGGGTCGGTAATGATATTCCTGACTTCAATGCTTCTGCACCTGAAGTAGGAACAGGGCCATTCATCATGCAACCAGAAGGTTTAGGTCGTTTATTTGCTATCGATAAGATGGCAGAAGGGCCATTCCCTGAGCATTATGAGCCATTTGAAACACCACTTGGCACTAACCCGTTGCACCCGAATGTGGTTTCTAACCCAGCGGCGCGAATTTTTGATGAAGACAAGAAACGTCTTGGCGACCACAAAGATTTCCCTTATGTAGGAACCACATACCGCTTAACAGAGCATTTCCACACATGGACCAAGCATGCTCGCTTGAACGCGATTGCTCAGCCAGAGCAATTTGTTGAAATCAGCGAAACACTAGCGAAAGCCAAAGGAATTGCGTTAGGCGATAAGGTCAAAGTCAGTAGTAAGCGTGGGTTTATCAAAGCAGTTGCGGTTGTCACTCCTCGATTACAAACGCTGATGGTGGATGGGAAACCAATTGAAACTGTTGGATTACCGATTCACTGGGGCTTTGAAGGCGCGACTCAAAAAGGGTTTATCACCAATACGTTAACGCCGTCTGTCGGCGATGCTAACTCTCAGACACCTGAGTATAAGGCATTCTTAGTTAACATTGAGAAGGCGTAAGGGAGGGAACATGTCCATGCAATCTCAAGACATTATTAAACGTTCCGCGACCAATAGCATTACGCCTCCGCCACAAGCGCGTGATGATAAGCTTGAAGTCTGTAAGCTCATCGATGTGTCATCCTGTATCGGCTGTAAAGCTTGTCAGGTGGCATGTTCTGAGTGGAATGATATCCGTGACGAAGTTGGCCACTGCGTTGGGGTTTATGATAACCCTACGGATTTAAGTGCAAAATCGTGGACGGTGATGCGTTTTAGCGAAACCACTGAAATGGGCAAGCTAGAATGGCTGATCCGTAAAGATGGCTGTATGCACTGTACCGATCCTGGATGTTTGAAATCTTGCCCATCAGCAGGAGCAATCATTCAGTACGCAAATGGTATTGTGGATTTCCAATCAGAGCACTGTATTGGTTGTGGCTATTGTATCGCAGGTTGCCCATTCAACATTCCTCGATTAAACCCGAAAGATAATCGAGTATACAAGTGTACCTTGTGTGTTGATAGGGTGAGTGTTGGCCAAGAGCCAGCATGTGTGAAAACTTGTCCAACAGGCGCTATTCGTTTCGGTACGAAAAAAGAGATGTTGGAATACGGTGCAGAGCGCGTAACGAAATTGCAAAATCGGGGTTATGCGCAAGCGGGAATTTATGATCCTGAAGGCGTTGGTGGTACACATGTTGTTTATGTACTTCACCATGCTGACAAACCTGAACTGTATCATGGCCTGCCTAAAGACCCACAAATTGATACGCCAATCAATCTGTGGCAGGGCATCTTGAAACCACTTTCTGTCGTTGGATTTATCGCGACCTTTGCAGGGTTGATTTTCCACTATGTGGGAATTGGTCCGAACAAAGAAGTGAGTGATGAAGAGGAGAAAGATGACCATGAGTAAGAAAAGCAAAATGATTGTGCGGACTAAGTTTATTGACCGCGCGTGTCACTGGACGGTTGTCATCAGTTTCTTCTTGGTTGCTTTGTCGGGGATCGCGTTATTTTTCCCAACACTGAAATGGTTGACGGAAACCTTTGGTACACCACAAATGGGACGGATTTTACACCCATTCTTCGGTGTACTCATTTTCGTCGTGCTGATGTTTATGTTTGTTCGCTTTGTAAAACACAATATTCCAGATAAGAAAGACTTACCTTGGATTAAAAATATTGTTGAAGTACTCAAAGGTAACGAACATGAAGTGGCTGATGTCGGTAAATATAACGCCGGTCAAAAAATGATGTTCTGGAGTATCATGAGCCTGATTTTTGTGCTCTTGGTCACCGGTATTATTATTTGGCGCCCTTATTTCGCACATTTATTCCCAATGTGGATGGTGCGTTGGGGGCTGTTGATCCACGCTGTTGCTGCGATTGTCTTGATCCATGCCATTTTAATTCATATGTACATGGCATTTTGGGTTAAAGGTTCAATCAACGGAATGATCGAAGGGAAAGTTAGCCGCCGTTGGGCGAGAAAACATCACCCTCGTTGGTACCGCGATGTTGAAGCGAAAGAAGCCAAAGCCGAAGCTGAAAGTAAAAAATAATTTATTTTTAGGTTAGCGAAACCGCTGTTGTGTGACTAAGCATGGCAGCGGTTTTTTATTGGGTGTAAATAAGCATGAATTGTGAGCAATTTCATTGTGGCAAACTAACGGTTGTCAGTCGCTAATCGATATAGCACATGTTCTTGCAACCAATGGCCATCAGGGAGTGCAGGGTGATAAAAGTTATTTGGATGTTTTATCATTCCAAGTCTTTTCATAACAGATTCTGATGGAGAATTGACCACCGCGGTGAACGCAACAAGCTCTTCTAGTTTTAGTTGTTCAAATGCAAATTTGATCGCTGCGTGAGCCCCTTCAGTCGCATAGCCTTGGTGCCAATAGTTGGGATGCAAGCGCCAACTTAATTCAACACAAGGGGAAAAAGGTAAATTAGCGGCGGGAATATTTAAACCGATAAACCCAATGAATTGTTTATTGGATTTTAATTCTACAGCCCATAATCCCCACCCCCCTTGTTGAGCGAATTTATCTATGATGGTTTCCATAAATTGTGCATTTTGCTGTTCATTTAGCACAGAAGGAAAGTAGTGCATGACATCGGGATGGCTATTCATTTGGTAAAGTGGGTGCTTATCTTCTTCTTGCCACCCACGTAGCCGTAAACGTTCAGTTTCTAATTCAATGATTTTCACGATTATTCTTTATTAAGGTGCATATGGAGAATAGGGAACGGATTACCTTCGCCATCTAGTTCAGAACGTGCATATTGTGTAAAACCCATGTGCTGATAGAAGCCGATGGCTTGAGGATTTTGCTCATTAACGTCCAGTTCAGTAATGCCTAACGTGTCAATGGCATATTGAAGGAGTTTTTTCCCAGTACCTTGGCCTCTACTTTCTTGAGAAATAAACAACATTTCAAGGCGGTGTTTATCGCAGCCTAGAAAACCGGTCATATTGCCTGTGTCATCAAATGCCACAAAAACAGCTAAATGCGGTAAGTAAAGCTGTTTGATAGCAACTTTTAGCTCCGCAATTTTTTCTTCAGTTAAAAAATGGTGGGTAGCTCTAACTGAAGACTCCCAAACACGAATAATATCATCATCGTGTGCACGTGTGGCACTTTGGACTATCATTATATTATCTCCATGTATTAACTGGAAATCTTAGCTTTTGTTTTTTTTATGTCAATCGCTTATTTTAAATTTACGTTAAGGTTGTTTTTGAGATATTTATCGCAGAAAAAAAAGCTAACTACTTCATTATTAGACTAGCTACGGCGTAATTTTTTCGCCAATTATTTAATATAGCGATAAAGTACTTTTCTTTGTTAATTTAATCGTAGGGGTATCTTAATGAAATATAAATTATTAACTCTCTGTTTATCTACGGCACTATTAACACCAATTGCACCTGTATTAGCCAATACAGGCACCGAATCAGATATGATTTTGGACCAAGTTTTAGTCCTTAGCCGCCATAATTTACGTACACCTATCGTAAATACCGGTATTCTTACTGAAGTGACTGATAAAAAATGGCCTGCTTGGGATGCGCAAAGTGGTTATCTCACAACGAAAGGAGGCGCACTTGAAGTCTATATGGGGCATTATTTTAGGGAATGGATCGATCAAAATAAATTACTTGCAGATGAACTGTGCCCAACGAGCAATGAGGATGTGTACCTTTATACGAATAGTCTACAAAGAACGATAGCAACCGCCCAATTTTTTGCGGCAGGTGCATTTCCTGGATGCAAGGTGAGTATTCATCATCAGCCTGAAATTGGCAAAATGGATCCTGTTTTTAACCCCATTATTACGAATGGCTCCCCTGAATTTAAGCAAAAGGCACTTGCGGAGATGGAGCAATATTTTAACGGGTTATCGCTTACAGCGGGTTATGAAGAATTGGATACAGTTCTGAATATTAAAGACTCCCAAAAATGTAAAACAGATAAACTGTGTAATTTAAACAGCCAAAAAAATAATTTTATTATTGAAGCAGAAAAAGAACCGGGCGTCAGTGGCCCATTAAAAATTGCGAATTCAGCTGTAGACGCTATTGATCTGCAATATTATGAAGGTTTTCCGGCTAATGATGTGGCTTGGGGGCTTGTGGATACCCCTGAAAAATGGAAAAAACTGAATACGTTAAAAAATGCTTACCAAGAAACGTTGTTTACGCCAAAAATTATTGCTAAGAATGTGGCTCATCCAATACTGAATTATATTGATAAAGGCTTTGTTTCTGTCGATAAAGGAGAAACTGCAAAATTTATATTCTTAGTCGGTCATGATTCAAATATTGCTTCGTTGATGTCAGCTATGGATTTTAAACCATATCAATTACCAGAGCAGTATGAGCACACCCCAATTGGAGGGAAATTAGTGTTTCAACGTTGGACGGACAAACAAGCTAATAAAGATTTTATGAAAGTAGAATATGTTTATCAAACCTCAGATCAGCTTAGGGATAATACATATTTGTCATTACAAACACCTCCTAAGCATGTCACATTAGAGTTAAAAGGGTGCCCAATAGATAAAAGCGGTTATTGTTCTTGGGAAGATTTCCAAAAAGTCATGGCGACAGCCTTAGAACAGTAATAACGGGGTGTTGATGCCCGACTAACTTGAGTGGGGCATCATTTTTTGGGAAGATAGTTAAATTATATATTCGGTTTATTAATATGTTATGTGGATAAAACGCTCACTATGTCTATTCAGTTTTTTCAACTAAACCAAATTGGTACTGCAGATCTTATCGCATTAAATACTCACCCTGCTGTGCTTGAACATATGCCGTTAGGCAGTCATCTTTTTGATGAGCAAGCCTGCTGTGAGTGGGTTGCAGGAAAAGAGCAGCATTGGGATCAACATGGCTATGGCGTATGGGCCATTATGATTGATGGTCAGTTTGCAGGCTGGGGAGGGTTACAAAATGAAGCGGGTGACGCGGATTTAGCTTTAGTTTTGCATCCCAAGTTTTGGGGAAAGGGAAAATACATTGTTAATAATATAATTCATAAAGCTTTTACATCACTGAAGGTTGAGTCCGTTACAATTCACTTACCGCTAACGCGTAAGAAAATATCAGCGATTTTGCGTTATGGTTTTACTGAAGAGGCTATTGTTGATTTTGACGGTATTCCTTTTAAGCGTTTTAGATTAAGCCACTGAACAGTTTTATCGCATAAAAAAACCCTGCTAAAAAGCAGGGCGTGAAAATCACGAAAATGTTTATGAGCCTTTAATTTACTCTAAATTAGCGAGAAAATAGCCTTATAAAGTGTATGTCTTTGCTGTTTTTTGTAACAATCATTAAGACTAAGCCTTTTATTTGTAAAATGCGTTGGTTTAGCTGTAAATGTAACTTTAGCCCTTATTATCTAACAACTAATACGCTAGTTTTCGCATAGCGAACTACTGAGGCTGCATTCGAACCGAGCAAATAGGTTGACATGCTTGGGCGGCGTGAACCGAGTAAAATAATATCAGCGTTAATATCTTCTGCTGTCGCGAGAATTTCGTCTTTAACAGAACCGACGGTTGCTTTTGCCTGTATCTTATCTGCAGGGATATCAAATAATTTAATTTTTTCTTTTAGCTCGGTCAGAATAATTTCAGCTTGCTTTTCGTCATCAGGAAAGTCTCCTGGCAAGATTGTGCCACCGTAGCGTAAATAATTTGAAATTGGTGCGGTTACGGCAAGAAAGTGTACTGTTGCATCGTTCAATTTTTGTAGCGAATTAACATGAGGCACTAATAAATTAGTGAGGGCATCTTCGGTTACATCGATAGGAACTAAAATTGTCTTGTACATAATATCTCCCTTTTTCTTTTATATTATAAGTTTAGAACAATATCATACATTGTGAATTCGATTATTAATAGTAATGGATTTATTGGGCAAAGGGTGTGAGCAAGTAGCGGTAATAAGATTTTTCATCAAAAAAAGAGAGAAGCCTGATGTCATTACAATGAATGATATCAGGCAAAATGCAGGGAATATTAGGATAGGTTTATTTTTTTACGCAAGCTTCTTTTAAGCCAGCTTTGCAGGCTTGAGCTAAATATTCGGCCGCGGATTTTTCATTTATTTCAACGCCTTCACCACTTTCTAGCATCTTACCGACTTGGTATTGTGCTGGTGGGAACTTTTTATCGGCAGATTTTTTGAACCATTCAAAAGCAATAATATAATTTTGTTTTACACCAATACCTTGATAGTAAAACTGCCCCATGTAGTTTTGGGCTTCAACGTTGCCTTTATTCGCTGATTTTTCGAATAGATCCATAGCCGTTTCAAGGTTGGCTTCAACACCATTACCATTTAAATACATATCACCTAAAAACAACTGAGCATCGGAGTTGCCTTTATTCGATGCCATTGTTAGCCATTTCTTTGCTTTACCATAGTCCTGTTTCAGCTCATTCCCAAGGTAATAGCCAATTCCTAACATGACTTGTGCTTTTATATCCCCTTTTTGTGCCTCTTGCTCGATGCGTTTAATGGCTTCTTTGGGAACTGCGGCGACACTCAGGTTAATTGAAAAGGCACATAAAATAATAAATGAGAGAATTCTAAGCATGATTTGATATCTTATATTAGCGTTGTATTTTTCTGTTTTTAATACAATGTCTCAATGAGACTTATTGTCAACAAAGTAAAGCATATTATATAAAAAAAACTACATCAAAATACGTAATATAAAACAAGCAATACGTTGTGTGTTTTTACGCATTTTTAGGGTAATTAGTAACTTCCCATACTCTACGATTTTAATTGAAAAATATCAATATATAATAAAAAAGACAATATATTTGAGTATGAAGTTTAATGTCTTTTAGTAATGTTATGTATCTGTTGTTACAAGATATTAATAAAAAAATGATTTGAAATCATATGAGGAGGTTAAAGATAAGAGAATAAAATATTAATAGATAAGTTTTATTTTAGAAGATTATTTTTAAAAGACATTTAATACGAATAAATTATCGATATAAAACACATTAAAGGTGAGGAAAGTAAATAAAATAAGGAGTGGTGCATATGTATTAGAAAGGTGTGAATTGAAATTTACAGAGCTCACACCTTAACAATATGATAAAAACCTGCCCGTTAATGGCTTAAAAAAGCTTATGACTCAAATAATGGAGTAGGTTTACCGTTGTCATCAATGGCGACAAAATTAAATTGGCCATGTATCACTTCTTCACGACCATCAGAATACATATCCTCTAAAAAAATCGATACATTAACCGTTAAACTGGTTCTTCCGACTCGAATGACTTTACCGACCAATTCAACAATAGTGCCTGAAGGGATTGGGTGGGTGAAATTAATTTTCTCAGTTGATACGGTAACGAGGCGCTTACGGCTAAAACGCGTTGCGGTAATAAAAGAAACTTCATCCATCCAAGCGAGAGCAGTACCGCCAAATAGGGTGCTATGGTGGTTCGTTGTTGTTGGAAATACGACTTTAGAGACGCGAGAAATGGATTGTTCTATTTTTTGTGCGATAACATCGTCAGCGATGGAACTCATGGTCTACCTTACAATTGTTACTTAGTATGCTCGTAATTGTTAAAAGCAATAATGTTAAAGGCTAAGTGTAATACTCATTTCAAATTAATTCAGCAATAAATGTGAAGTGAATCGTTCCGGCAGGGGAAGTTTTTGAGAATATCAGCTGTAGCTAAAATCAGAAGGGTAATATTAAAGGCTCTGAGTTCAAATTATGAGCCTTTAAATTATAAGTGAGGCATGAAATTAATTATCTAAATACTCTGCGCTCATACGAACAGCTTTTGCATTGTTGCCACTTTTAACGCAAGAAACTAAAAATGCTTTAGACTCAGCCCAAATCGTGGCAGAAAAATCTTCGCCATCAACATCTTTTTCAACAGTAATAGGGTATTTTTCAACACCATCAAGCCACTCGATTAAGCCTGACTTACAGGTTGGAAAATCGTTTTTTGCAATTGAACCATCTAAAACAGGCACTGCAATTTGTGGTTTATTGTTGTTAGCAATCATGTCCTCTAATTGCTCTACGGTATAACTTTTCTCAGCGAAAGCAGTGGTACTTAATAGTGAAATCGCTATTGTTAATAGTAATTTATTCATAATCACTCCATTTGATTTAAGTTTCGAATACTATGTAATAAAGACACAATAGGCAATAAAAAAACCCTTCAAATTGAAGGGTTTTTGTGAGCAAGTTTTACAAGCCAGTTTAGCTGAATCTGTATAGGCTAAATGGTTTAACATTCAATGATGGCTCTTTACCCAGTAACAAGTCAGCCGTGAGCTCAGAAGAAACTGGGCTTTCTGTCATTCCCCAACCTGTAGCAGTATTAATGACAAGGCCCGGATACTCATTAACCTGAGAAATAATTGGATGCTCATCAGGTGCGATGGCCATAGCACCACTCCATTGGTCAATAAGTTTAGAATCCTTAAATGCAGGGAATTCAGTTTTTAATTTCTCAAATGATGCATTCAACTCAGGTAAATCAGGCAATGCCGTCATATTTCTGTGTTTTTCGAAAGGTGAAATTTCGTCCAACTTCCAGCTGGTTGGTTCGGTAAATGAATTAATTAACTGCTCATTTAATGAAATATGCACAGGGAAATCAGGCATAGACAGCAATGGAATGTATTTATAACCATAAACGAAGGAGTCTTTAACAACAGGGGCAACAATCACACGTGGAGATGTTGCGTAGGTGCCGTCAGCTTGTTCACGGAAGAAAATATTGCCAGGTAAAGCAACGTTACCCCCCGGTGCAGTTGGTGACCCGGTGATCAGTTGCTGAGATTGATAAGCGGGCAGTGTTGGGACATCAACACCTAAGTTTTGCATAAACAGCCTTGACCATACGCCACCTGCGACAACAACACGCGAAGTCTTAATAGCCCCTTTCTCGGTGACGACATCAGAAATGACGCCTGCTTGGGTTTCTAAGCCTCTAGCTGCACAGTTAGTATAAATTTTTATACCTAATTTTTTGGCGTAATCTGCCATGACGAAGGTCGCAATTTCAGCATCTAAGCTACCAGAGTCTTCTTCAAAACCAGCGATAGTCCATTTAGATTGTGCACCATTCAAACGTTGGTTGAGCTCAGCACCTTCGATAATACGTGTTTTGAACGGAATATCTGAACCGACGTTTTTACTGCGAGTATCAATCCACTCTCTAACGTTGACAAGATCTTCTTCATCAAATGGTACTTCAACGCGACCTTGAGTACGATAGCTAGTATCTGCACCGACTTTCGCGTTCATCTCTCTCCAACGCTGTTTCCCTAAGTGGTGTAGTAAGAACGTTTCATCTGGCATTTTATACGTGATAACTTGGCCGTAGAAGCGGGATGATTGCTCGCCTGCGATGTTACCTTTTTCAACAATAACAACATCTAAACCACGCCCGACCAGCTCAATTGCAGTCATGATCCCCAGAATTCCAGCACCAATAACAACGACGTCAGCTTGCTGTGGTAGAGAGCCTTCAGTTCCTGCAACAAAGCCATGTCGTGGCTTACCAGGCACAAATCGACCTTCACGAGTTAACATTGGAGTTAAAATTCCGGCTCCTGCAGCAACGGCAACAACGCCACCACCAATCAAAAATTTTCTTCTAGTAATAGCCATCTTATTAAGTTCCTTATATCGAATGAGTTTTTCACAATTGACCAAAGCTTCAATTAGAAATATTTATAATTGTAATTATATCTTTAATAATAATTATAATTGTAAACTAAGTTGGGTTGAAATTAAAATTTTTAATTAAATGTTAAAAATGTTTTTCGGATATGAAATGGGCGCCACTATTTCAAGAGTAATAATGTTCAAGAAAAATACTGGCGCTGGCACTATTTGGATAGAAGAATAGACAGGATAGAAATGATTCTGTTTCTACTTGTTTGATTTTTAATCTTAAATGTGGATTTCACCTGTTAGGAATAAGACGGCTTTACCTGTTAATTTTACTCGTTCAGAGGTCAGCTCACATTGAACTACTCCTCCGCGTGATGAAATTTGTTGGCCAACTAACTGCAATTTATTCAGCCGGTCTGCCCATATTGGCGCGATAGCACAATGTGAGGTACCGGTTACAGGGTCTTCATCTACCCCTTTTGCTGGGGCAAAATAGCGAGAAACAAAGTCACAGTCGCCATTAGCACTTTCTGCTGTAATTGCTAATCCAGGAAGAGAAAGCTGCGAAAGTTTTAACATATCCGGCTGACAGTCTTGAACGTGCTGTGCACTTTCAAGAAAACACAGGTAACGGTCTTTCGCTATCCAAAGCTCTTTGATTTTAACTCCAAGGATGTCGGCGAGGTGTGGGTACTGGTTTGGGTCGTTTTGTACGGATCCTAGTATTGGGAAATCCAGAGTAAATCCTGGGCCATTTTGCGTCACAACTAGCTCACCGGATAGAGAATTAAATATTAAAGGATGAATATCTTGTTGGAGCACATGATTTAACACAAAGGCAGCGGCAAGTGTTGCATGACCACACAGTTTTACTTCAACTTTAGGGGTGAACCATCGGATATGACGACCGACTAAAAATGCGGTTTCTGATAAGTTCACTTCTGCGGCAATAGCAATGAGCTGTTCATCTGGTAGCCAGTTATCGAGTAACACAACCGCAGCAGGATTACCGTGAAAAAGGGTATCAGTGAAGGCATCAACATAGTAAATAGGGGCGGATAGGCTCATTGAATGATTTCCTAAAGTCATTATGGGACGGTGAGAGAGCAGTATAGCGCCTATTCTATGAAATATAATAAGCAAATTATTAGGGAGTTAATGACGCAGAGGAGGTCCGGTAGCGAGTGAGCTGCTACCGGATAGAGGACAATTAATGAGCGTTATTAAGCATTTGCTTCATTTTTGTCTGCATTTTTAAGCATTTTTCTAACAGGGATAATCAACGCTGCCAATACAATGGCACAGATAACCAGCGCAATAGAGACGTGAGAGAAGAGCTCAGGCATGGAATCTAATTGGTCTTTACGGATGTTACCGCCCATGATGCCCGCAGCAAGGTTACCCAATGCACTCGCACAGAACCATAACCCCATCACTTGGCCGCGCATTTTTTGTGGCGCAAGTAAGGTCATTGTTGCTAACCCGATAGGGCTTAAGCACAGTTCCCCTAATGTCAGTAATAAGATACTGCCAACTAACCAGAAAGGTGAAACGCCACTTTGTGTTGCAAGCACTTGGTTTGCCGCTACCATCATGATAGCAAAGCCGCCAGCAGCAAATAAGATACCAATCACGAACTTGGTCATACTGCTTGGGTTCATATTACGTTTAGCCAGCGAAGGCCAGAACCAGCTAAATACTGGCGCTAATAATATAATGAACAGCGCATTGATTGATTGGAACCAAATGGTTGGGATTTCAAAACTGCCCATTTGACGGTCAGTATAGTCACGAGCAAAGATATTAAATGAAGTCGGTTTTTGCTCAAAGGCTGACCAGAAAAATGCGGCTGCAACTAGTAAAATTAAGCAAGCTAGTAAGCGAGAACGTTCACTGCTGGTTAAGCCGCCAAGGAAGAACATAAATAAGAAATAGATGCCCACACAGGTCGAGATAACATAAGCAGAGCTTTTCGCGATTATTGAGGCATTAAATGGGATAGTACCATTATCAATCAAGACAACCAATATGGCTAATAACACCATGGCAAAGGTCACCCATTTCCCTACATTTTTGCGCTCAACCGTTGGGCGGTTCCATGTGGAATCAAGACCAACTTCTTTATCATAACGGCGCATTTGAGGAATGGCGTAAAAACGGAAGATTAGCAGCGCAATTAACATGCCTAAGCCACCAAGGCCAAAACCTAAATGCCAACCATACTTTTCATGAAGTGGACCAATAATCAACGGGGCAATAAATGAACCCATGTTAATTCCCATATAAAACAGGGAGAAACCGCCATCACGGCGTGTATCTTCTTTCTTATACAGGGTTCCTACCATTACTGTAATACAGGTTTTAAATAGCCCTGTACCCAATACGATGAGTAATAACCCAACGAAAAAGAAGGTGTTTGATAAAAATGCAGACATTGCGATAGACAAATGCCCAAACGCAATGATTAATGAGCCATACCAAACAGCACGACGTTGGCCTAACCAGTTATCGGCTAACCAACCGCCGGGTAATGAGGTGATATAAACTCCACCTGCAAAAATACCAACGATAGCGGAGGCTTGTTCAATGGGTAATTCCATCCCGCCTTGCAATAATGCCGCACTCATAAATAAGATAAGTAACGGTCTAACTCCGTAAAAAGAGAAGCGTTCCCACATTTCTGTGAGGAAAAGCGAACTCAATGGGTATGGATGCCCAAAAAAAGTTTTTGTTTTAGTCGCAGAATTGTTCATCTGTGAACTCCCATAAATACTCTCTTGAGAGGTTGTGCATGATATAAAACACCAAGCCGTGCGCTCGAGTGTCAATTGTTATTGATATGTTAACATGAATATGTGAAACATATTTTTAACATACATTATTATAGAATCACCTATATACAGAATGAATTTATTGTAAAAGGTGTGCTTTTAAGGTGAAAAGTCGATATAACTCTCATTTCTCACGATAAGCTAGGGGAAGATACAGGATTTTAGTTGACAATAAAAGAAAGAATTTTGAATCGATTAAGTTATTTAAAATCAATTGGTTATGTTCATTAAAATTTGATTTTAAGGAAAGTAAGACAATAAAGCCTATAAATCATCTGGTTTCTGTACAAAAAATAGCAAGACGTTTATTGGTCAGTAGGGGAGGCTCGTAGGCCATCAGATTGTCGTCGGATGACTAACCACGAATAGATTAGGTTGAAGAGAACCAATGCCGCGGTGAAAAAGAATACGGCTCTGAAACCATAAGTTGCTGCGACAAAGGACCCCATTAATGGCCCTGTCACGTTGCCAACATCACGCAATGCTTGGTTATAGCTGAAAATACGTCCGGTTACTTGGTGGGAAATATTATAGATAATTAACGTTTGTACCGCAGGTAGTAGTGCCGCATTCAGAGCCCCAAGCATAAATCGGAGAAAACCTAACTCCCAATAACTACTCACTAGCCCCATTGGGAATAAGACAAAAATAGATGCGCCCAGCACGGCGAGTAAAACTTTTTCAGGGCCTATTCGGTCACTGAGTTTACCTAACATGGGCGCACTGATTAAAGCCGCAACTCCAGGAATGGAAGCTATCACACCACTGACAAAGGCCAAGTTTTCAAGGGAATCAGATAAATCACGTACATAAAGCGTGATGACAGGGTTGATTGAGCCCATTGCAGCTTGAATAATCATGGTGGTAAAAAAGAGGCTGATTACTAAATTTTTATTACGTAAAGAGGCAAAAACTTGTTTGCTCGTTAATGCATCTTTGCGCGAAACCGGTGTAAAGCGTTCTCTGACATAAAAAAGCGTGACAAAAAAGCAGATAAACAGCACCGTTGCGGTAATGAAAAAGACGGGGCGTAAGCCATACTGGTCAGCAAGAAAACCGCCAATGAGTGGGCCAATAAGTGCGCCACTTACGGCACCCGTAGCGAGGACGCCCATAGCCCAACCACTTTTTTTCACGGGAATTTGAGTTGCAATCAGCGCGTTAGCATTAGGGACAAAGCCACCCAATAAACCTAATATGGCTCTTAAGGCTAATAATTGCCAAATATTCTGCGCAAAGCCAATTAACACCATAACAATCGCCATGCCCAGCGCAGATCGCAATAGCATTAACTTTCGTCCCTTGCGATCGGATAACCGACCCCAAAAAGGGGCGGCAATAGCAGAAAATAAGAAAGTGATACTAAAAACAGCGCCAGTCCATAAATTCAGCGAAGCATGGTCTTTGACGCCAAGTTCTTCAATATATAACGGGAGAAAAGGCATGATCAGGCTAAAGGCGGCGCCTGTTAAAAAACAGCCAAACCACACGACGTATAGGTTACGTTTCCAATACTCTGTTTTTCCCGTCATATTTATTTTTCCGTCATATTCAGCCCTACAGCGGTATTGGCTTCATTCAGCTCCCCGAGTCACTTTTTCCATCATATTCAGTTCTACAGCGTTGTTGGCTTCATTCAGCTCCCCGAGTCACTTTTCCCGTCATATTCAGTTCTACAGCGTTGTTGGCTTCAGTCAGCTACCCGAGTCACATACTTATGTATGCTCCTCGGGATATCTTCATTTTGCCGCCTAGCTGTAGACCCGACTATTTAGGGAAAACAGTATGAAAAACAGCAAGAAAAGCATCATAAAAAAACAGTTGAAAAATCACGCCATATAGAGAGAACAGTATAAAAAACAGCAAGAAAAGCATCATAAAAAACAGTTGAAAAATCACGCCATATTTAGAGAGAACAGTATAAAAAACAGCAAGAAAAGCATCATAAAAAACAGTTGAAAAATCACGCCATATTTAGAGAAAACAGTATGAAAAACAGCAAGAAAATCATCATAAAAAAACAGTTGAAAAACCACGCCATAATTTATCTGATTACGCTAATGATTAATGATGTATTTTATCTAAATCCCCATATAACGAAGGCTCCCCTTCAGGGCGTGTTTTAAAACGGCGATGTAGCCACATATATTGTTCTGGCGCTCTGAGGATCTCTTTTTCGATAATTTGGTTCATCATGGTTGCGGTAGCCAGATTATCTTCAATTGGGAAATCATCAATGGCAGGTTGAATGATGAGCTCATAGCCTTTACCTGCAGGTAAGCGCCGTGGTGTAAAAGGCACCACTAAAGGAGAGGCAAGACGCAAAATAATTTGTGAACCATTGGTCGTGGCCGCATTTTCTACAGCAAATAACGGTGCAAATGTACTATTGCGAGGGCCGTAGTCATGATCTGGGGCATACCACAAAATTTCCCCATTTTTTAAGTCGCGCACCATGCCTTTCATATCTTTGCGATCTAACATATATTTGTTGGAGCGTAACCGCCCACGGGTTTGTAGCCAATCAAGCAGGTCATTATCATTGGCGCGATATACACCGATCCCCGGATTTAACATGCCAAAGGCACGCGCTCCAATTTCCAAGGTCAAAAAGTGAACGCCGAGGGCGATAATGCCTCTACCTGTTTGGCGGGCAGCAACCGCATTTTCTTCCCCAATGACGTTGACCCAGCGACGAACTCGCCAATCAGGCCAAAACCAAGCCATGCCCGTTTCAAATAAGCCCATGCCGACAGATTCAAAGTTTTTGTCGACACAGCGTTGCCGCTCTTGCTCGCTCATGTCTGGAAAACATAATTGCAAATTGCGCTCTGCGACTTTCACCCGCTTTTTCAAAAAGCGTTTAGAAAATAACCCTAAACGCGTTCCCATCCAATAAATGAGAGGATAAGGCAACAATACAAGAAGATATAATACGCCAATGCCTAGCCAAGTTAGCCAGTAACGAGGGTGGAGGAACCGTTTTTGAAATTTTGGAGCTAGTATCATTGTTATCCGAATATATTAGTCATAAATTAATAAAAAGGTATGATTAAACTATATCAAATTATTCGTTTAAAGCGTTAATTGCCTGCATGGTGCTCATTAACTCAGCTAAGTTACGAACCGCCATTTTTTCCATGACTCGGGACCGATGAACCTCAACGGTACGTACAGAAACACAGGCTGCCTCAGCAATTTCACGGTTAATTAAGCCTTGCAACACATAACCACAGATATCTTTTTCGCGAGGAGTGAGTGTGTCGTAGCGCTGCTGAATTAAATACCCTTCAGTGGCTTTGGTGGTTTGTGATTGAGCTTGTTTTAATGTTTTGGCAAGCAGCTGGCTATCAATGGGTTTTTGTAGAAAATCGACAGCACCGAGTTTCACTTGTTCCACAGCCATCGGGATATCGCCATGGCCAGACAAAAATATCACGGCCAATGTGCTTTGCTGCTCTCTAAGGTGTTGGTGAACTTGCCGGCCATCTAGCTTTGGCATGCGCATATCCAATAACACCACCCCCTCTTGGTGTAGTGCTGCATTTTGGATAAATTTTTCACTGTCATTCCAAACAGTAACGCTATAGCCCAATGTTTCGAGTAAGAATTGGCAGGCATCCGTTACATCGGGGTCATCATCCACGAGATGGATCACTGGCATACATATACCTCGTCGTGTAGAGGGTGACAAAATAAGGTGCTTTATATGACGAGCATTGATTATCGTAATGAAGCCATTGTCACATATAGTTAATGCGAATGTTATCAATTACGTGGCAAAATATGCTTAATCCACGATTTTACTGTGATAATTGAAAATAAGTGTAACCATTAAGCCATGCAACCCATCATCACTCAGGTTATTTTCGATACGAATATCCCCACCTTGGCTTTGGATCAAACGCTGGCAGATCACTAAACCTAACCCTAAGCCTTCTTTTTTAGTCGTGGCAAATGGCGTGATACCTTGCTCTAGTTGCTCGGAAGGCATTCCTCCCGCATTATCCTGCAAAACAAGTAAAAAATGCTGCTGTGAAAAATGAAACTCAAAACGCAGTAGCGTTGCGCCTGCTTGTAAACTGTTACTGATTAAATTGGAGAGCAATTGCTCAAGTAATGTGTCTGGCAACATCAGGGAGATGTCAGGGGTTTCAGGTAAGATTAACCTCGAATTGGGGTAGTGCTGGTCTGCGCGCAATAATTGCCAAATATGGTTAATAGCCTGTTTAACTGATTGTGGGTTTAATGCGACTGCGGGGTCATGGCCCGGTTTACCCGCCCAGAGACGTAAATTACGAATGATGTCGGCTCCACGTTGAGCTTGGTCGTCGATTTTAGTTAAAGCGCTAATTAATGGATGGCTTTCAGACTCTTTAGTCAGGCGTAGAATGCACCCTTGGGCATAATGGCGGATTGCAGACAGCGGTTGGTTTAATTCATGGGCAAATCCAGAAGCCATTTCCCCCAAAATATTTAACCGCTGCGCCTTTTGTAAATTAGCTTCTTGCTCTCGTAAGCGGTCATGTGCTTCTTCTAATTGGCGGCTGCGGCGCCTGACCAAAAAGGCAATCCAAACATGGTTAATACCCAGTAAAACGAAAAATAATGCGACAAGGCTGATAGTGATTTGGTTTTGAATCGTCCAACTGACGATATCCTGCCAGATCTGGCGCTGTTGCGGGTGTTGGTTGACGTCTCTGAGCAAGGTTTCGACTTGAGTCACCGACGCTGGGGCTCCCCAACGCATAGCAGCTTTATCTGTTGATAATAATGTTTTGGTCACTTTGTCGACCAAATTGTCTGGAACTTCACTTAAGGCGGCAAAAGACCAATTTGGATACAGTTCTGTGCTAGTTAAACAAGAGAGAGAGCTTGGGTGTTGAATTAATGGGCGAAATTGTGTTTTATCAATCAACCCTTCGCTATGCATGTTTTCTAATAAACAGACAGGAACTATAGCTGCGGATAATGAATCATCACGCAGTGCGTATAATAATGCATCTGCAGGGAAGCCTAAAAATTGCATTTTAAAGTCTTTGGCAGCGTCGTATCCCATATCCCTTAGCACTTTGTAACCTAACAAATAGCCACCAAAAGCATCAGGTGAAATTGCTCCGACTTTCTTGCCTATTAGGTTTTTAACGTCTGAAATATCACTCTCTTTACGAACTAATATTAAGCTGCCAATAACATTACGCGTTGTGCTGTTGGGCTCCACGTCTGAGCGAAGGGAGAGCAACCAACGTAAATGATAGCGGTTATCTAACTGAATAAATTGGGCAGGGTTCGTCAGCAAAAAATCAATCTTACGATTGGAAATCGCCTCTTTCATCTCATCTAAATTGAGAGGTTGTAATGTAAAACGCTCCCCAGGAATTGATTCATTGAGTGTATCAATCAAAGGCTGCCAATGAGATTGGGTAGAGCTTGGGCCGCGTAAGGCTAATACCCCAATAGTCCACTGGGCCGAAATTGCCGGCAAAGACCACGTCAGTAGCATGATTAACAGTATGTGATACAACGGCCTAGACGATTTTTTTAACATATTTGAGTTATTCGTTGCGTTAGATCAATTTAGCTACGGGTATGTGGTAAACCACAATAGGGCAGTGGCTCCACTCTTCTTACAATGGCACTACAAGTTCTATCAAGGTAACCCAACTGGTTTAAAGAGAAATAACAATTTCAATGGTTATCTTAACGAGACTGCACCCATTGTCAATAACGCATGTAATACAAATAACATATTGATTAATAACTTTTATTTTCGCATTAGCAATGTCAATACTGGAGCCAATTATGGATCTGAGTAAACGAAAATTTCTACAACAAATTGGAGCCGTAACTGCGGGGGCATCATTAATTCCCATTGCAGAAGCAGGGCTCAATTTTTCCCCAACACGCCGAGAAGGCAACCCAGAAAAACGTTATGGAATGTTGATTGATTTGCGCCGCTGTATTGGCTGCCAATCCTGTACAGTAAGCTGCTCGGTTGAAAACCAAACGCCACAAGGCCAATTTAGAACGACAGTGAATCAATATCAAGTCGCAGTGAAAGGCGAAGAAGGGTTCACTAATGTGTTGTTACCTCGTTTATGTAACCACTGTGATAACCCTCCTTGTGTTCCTGTGTGTCCGGTTCAAGCGACTTTCCAACGGGAAGACGGCATCGTTGTCGTTGATAACGAACGCTGTGTTGGCTGTGCTTACTGTGTGCAAGCCTGTCCATACGATGCGCGTTTTATCAACCACTCTACCCAAACTGCGGATAAATGCACATTCTGCGCTCATCGCTTAGAAGTGGGCTTATTGCCAGCTTGTGTTGAATCCTGTGTGGGTGGCGCACGTATTATTGGGGATTTAAAAGACCCTAACAGTACAATTCGTAAAATGCTGACGGAGCACGAGGCTGAAATTAAAGTACTCAAACCGGAAAGTGGCACCTTACCACAAGTTTTCTATATTGGTTTAGATGATGCATTCGTACAGCCGCTGCAAGGCAAAGGGCAGCCCGCATTATGGCAGGAGGTGTTCTGATGAATGGCCAAGTGACTTATATTTCAGAAATTATGGCTCAGCCACAAGAATTCTTCTGGCTTCCTTGGGCGGTACAATATTTCTTCTTCATTGGAATTGCGTCTTGTGCGGTACTGTACGCTTGTTACCTTCATTGGAGAAACAAACCTGAAAACAGCCGCTTAGAGATGATCTCTGTATTTATTGCTATCACAATGGGGATCACTGCCCCGTTAGCATTAACCGCAGATTTACACCAAACCGCAAGGGTATGGCATTTCTACGCACATCCAACAATGTGGTCTTGGATGTGGTGGGGCTCTGTGTTACTACCATTATTCACCACATTTATTGGTTTATATTTTGTCGCGTTAGTGGTGAAACTGATTTGGAAAAAAGAGTTTAAAGCAACGCGTTGGGTAGCCTTGCTGGCTGCGCTTTCAGCGATCGGCTTATTGTTATATACCGGCCGTGAAGCCTCAGTGTTAAATGCACGTCCAATTTGGTATAGCTGGTGGATACCCGTATTGATGTTCCTGAGTGCTCTACAAGTCTTACCTGCTTTGATTGGTTTAGGGGCACGCCGTGAACCTCAATATCAAAATCGCTTAGCCCGCTTCCAAGTGGTGACATTATTGCTGTTCGCCGTGTGTTTTGCGCTATGGCTCTCAGGTGATACGACTTCAGGTATTGCCGTGCGCCAACAGTTAGATACAGCAAGCCCTGGCTGGTGGATGTTGATGGGAGTTTGTGCATTGTGGGTAATCACTTTTGCGATGTCTGTCAGTAATTTAAAAGCGACTCGCTCCATCCCATATATCACTATTTTAGCCTTAGTTTCAATGGCTTTTGCTTGGACGTTACGTTGGATTTTCCTGATGGAAGTTCAAGCGGTTCCAAAATATAACATTATCGCCAATCCATACCATTTCCCATTGGGAACAGATGGATTACTGGCTATCGTCGGTACATTCGGTTTATGGATTGCGTTAACAATTATTGTTCGTGAAGGTGTTCGCTGGTTTGCGAGGAGAGTGCAACATGGCTAAATTCTCAAGACGTCAATGGCTTAAAGGTGGTTTGGTTGTCGGTGGTATCGCATTATTTGGTGCAAGCTACCGTGATGTTGCCAAACGTGCAGTCGATGGCCTGGTTAATGGTACGTCAGGTAAAGTCACTCTTGATCGCATCAATGGTAACTCTTTACGCCCTGAAGGACAGGCGCTGAAAGGCTGGCAAGAAAATCCAGAACAAGTGGTTGCGATGACACAGTGTTTTGGTTGTTGGACTCAGTGTGGTATTCGTGCTCGTGTCGATACAGCAAAAAATGAAGTATTGCGTATCGCGGGGAACCCTTATCACCCACTTTCCCATGAAGAGCACTTTCCTTATGGTATGCCGCTGAAAACCGCATTTAACAAAATGAGCGGTGAGTCAGGCCTCGAGCACAGTTCTACTGCCTGTGCTCGCGGTGCGACGTTAATGGAAGGCTTAACAAGCCCATTGCGTATTCTAGAGCCGATGAAACGTGTTGGTAAACGTGGGGAAGGCAAATGGGAGCGCATCAGCTTTGAACAATTAATTAAAGAAGTGGTTGAAGGGGGCGATCTATTTGGTGAGGGGCACGTGGATGGCTTACGGGCAATTCGTGATTTAGAAACGCCTTTAGACCCATCTCAACCTAAATTAGGCCCAAAAGCTAACCAATTATTAGTGACCAACGCAGGTGATGATGGCCGTGATGGCTTTATCCGCCGCTTTGCTCAAAATGCCTTTGGTAGTAAAAACTTCGGTGCTCACGGTTCTTATTGTGGACTGGCTTACCGTGCAGGCTCCGGTGCACTGATGGATGATTTGGACAAAAATGCCCACGTTAAACCTGATTGGGATAATGTCCGCTTCGCTCTGTTCCTCGGCACATCGCCTGCGCAATCAGGTAACCCATTTAAGCGCCAAGGCCGCCAGTTAGCGACAGCGCGTTTGCGCGATTCATTTAACTATGTGGTGGTTTCACCTGCATTACCATTAACGACGACTTTAGCGAATGACCACGGTCACTGGGTGCCGGTGCAACCGGGCACTGATGCTGCGTTAGTGATGGGGATGATCCGTTGGATCATCGAAAATGAGCGTTATAATGCAAAATACCTCAGCGTGCCAAGTGAAAAATCCATGGAAGCAGCGGGGGAGAAAAGCTGGACTAACTCAACCCATTTAGTGATTACGGATGATAACCACCCATTAGCAGGCAAATTGTTAATTTCTTCTTATATCACAGGAGAAGGTGACAATGAGAAAGCCTATTTAGTGCAAGATGCTGCGGGTGAGTTAAAACTGGCGGATGAAGCCCCTACGGCTGAGCTGTTTGTGACACGCCAAGTGACCTTGCACGATGGCAGTGAAGTGACCGTTAAATCCAGCTTCCAGTGTTTAAAAGAAGCGGCAAACCGTATGACGTTGGAAGAGTACAGCCAGCGTTGCCATGTTCCAGTAAAAACCATTGAATCACTCGGTAAAGCATTAACTTCTTATGATAGAAAAGCCGCGGTTATCTCCCATGGCGGTATGATGGGCGGTAATGGTTTCTACACTGCATGGTCAGTTATCATGCTTAACGCATTGATTGGTAACTTAAACTTAAAAGGCGGTGTCTCTGTTGGTGGCGGTAAATTCAACGGGGAAAACGATGGACCACGTTATAAAATTGCCAGCTATAAAGGTAAAGTGAAACCTAAAGGTGTGGTGTTATCGCGCAGTAATGAAGTGTATGAAAAGTCAGATGAATTCAAAGCGCGCCAAGCGGCAGGTGAAAGCCCATATCCTGCAAAAGCGCCTTGGTACCCGTTTGCGAAAGGCCAACTGACCGAGCAACTAGCATCTGCCTTGATGGGGTACCCCTACGCACTGAAAGCGTGGATCACCAATATGACTAACCCTGTATACGGTATCGCAGGTATTCGTCAGGTGATGGAAGAAAAACTGAAAGACCCAAAACATTTACCGCTGATTATTGGTATTGATGCCTTTATGAATGAAACCACGGCATTAGCAGATTATATTGTGCCGGATACCCATAATTTCGAAAGTTGGGGGTTCAGCGCACCCTGGTCTGGTGTGCAGGTCAAAGCCAGTACGGCACGTTGGCCAATTGTTGAGTCACGTACAGCTAAAACCGCGGATGGCCAGCCGGTTTCGATGGAAAGTTTCTGTATCGCTGTAGCGAAAGAACTTAATTTACCAGGCTTTGGCGATAACGTGATTGAGGACATGGATGGCAACATGCATTCACTCAATACAGCGGAAGACTATTACTTAAGAGTGGCTGCCAATATGGCGTGGTTAGGGGAAAAACCAGTCCCTGAAGCCGCAACAGAAGATATCCAAATCAGTGGCGTGGAGCGCATTTTACCGGCTATTACGCGGACTTTAAAACCGGAAGAAGTGCGTCGTGTTGCCTATATTTTCACACGCGGTGGTCGTTTTGCACCTTATGAAAAAGCATGGGATGGCGATGCAACAGGCCCTCAGTGGAAAAAAGGCCTACAAATTTGGAACCCAACGGTGGCAATTAACCGCCATGCTATAACCGGTGAGCGCTATAGTGGTTGCCCGACCTATTATCCACCACGTATGGCAAATGGCGATGATGTGAATACGGTATTCCCAGAAAAAGAGTGGCCGTTGAAACTGATGTCATTTAAATCCCATGTCATGAGCAGTTCAACGACTGTTATTGAACGTTTACGCCATGTGAAACCGACGAACCTTGTCGCTATCCACCCGGATGACGCTGCGAGAATGGGGGTAACACATGGAGATTGGATCCGCATCACCACTCCGGGTGGCCATGCTGAAGCCCAAGTGAGTGTTCTTGATGGCGTAATGCCTGGTGTGCTTGCAATTGAACATGGCTATGGACACACAGAAATGGGGGCGAAGCAGCATTATCTTGATGGCCAACCAATGCCAATGAATGCGGCAAATGGCTCAGGAATTAACTTAAATGACCTTGGGTTCGCTGACCCAACGCGTGAAGTCGCCAACACGTGGTTAGATTGGGTCTCGGGGGCATCGGTTCGCCAAGGCTTACCAGCTCGCATTGAGTTAATTGGTTAAATGAAGTAGTAAGGATGGTTAGTGATGAGGACCTGCATAGCTTTATCATTAGCCATCTGGTAGTTGGCAATAAAATTGGAAGTTGTAATAGTTGGAAGTTGTAATAAGTAGTAAGCAGTTGACATTGCGCATAAAACGGTGTTACTGCACCGTGACTTCGGCAAATGCCTGGGAGGGGGAGCCCTCCCTTTTTTAATGGTTTATCGCAACAGCGGGGAAACCGATTGTTCTAAGCCAATACTCTGTAACATCAAAACGCCCATCAAAATAAATAAAAGACCTGCCAAAATTTTCAGTGTGATTGCCCAATATGGGGAAAGTGACTTTCCTTTTAAGCGTGATACCCGAACGGCATTATCACGCATTAAATGAACAAAAATAGCGATTAAACAAATAGTTAATGCAGTCCCCATAGCCATTGCTAAGGCTGCGATAACCCCCCACGCATATACCTCAATGACATAAGAAAACAGCAATACAAGAATTGCCCCGGAACAAGGGCGAATACCCATCGATAAGATAATCAATAGCTTACTTTTAAAACTGGATTGCAATTGATGGGATTGGATAACGTGTTGGTGTCCACAGCCACAGTTGTCTGAGTGGCTATGGACTTTTGTTTTACTTATTGCTTTCGTTGAAGAATTCAATGGTTGAATGCTTTTTATCGTGAGTGGCGCCAAGTGTTTTGATTTGCGGATTGACCAGCTACGACGCAGTGCGCTGATGCATAAATAACTACCTAGCAAAATGACAAATAGATAACTGGTTTGCTCGGCATATAAACTGGCTTGGTTGAGATGTTTAGTAGAGAGTTGGAATAGGATCAAGACTAAGGAAACTAAAGTGATCGCAACAAGCCCTTGTAAGAGTGAGGCTAGTAAACTAATGATAACACTCTGCTTTAAATGAGTTGCTTGAGTTGCAATATAAGTGGTGATAATTAATTTTCCATGTCCCGGGCCAAGGGCATGCAAAAAGCCATAAGCAAAACTAGCAACCACCAGTAACCCGCCTGCATACCATGGGCGAGAAGTGGTTTCTTGTAATAGGTAAGATAGCCCTTGGTTTAACTGTTTTTGCCAAGCAAAGCTAAGTTGTAGCCATGATCCCCAGTGGGTAAATAGCTGCCAAGCGGCATAGGTAGCAAGCCCCATAAACAGCGCAGTGATTATTAATTTTGGTGTGCGTAAAGGCATTATGGACATTGAATATCAACCCGTTGTGCAAACTGTTTGCCAAGTGCCAAATCTTCTTCTGGGTTATCACTTTTATCTAAGGAAAAAGCGTAGGCGCGCATTGAGTCGGTGACATTTGCTTCTTGTAGTTCCATCTGGCAATTTGCGGCAATATCCAAAGGCAGGTGAATTTGCTGTTTATTTGGGTAAGTCATGCTGACGTAGAAAGTTGGGTCGTAAGTTTGAATTTCTATGTGGGAACCAGTAATAGGCAAGGGCTGCATAAAGGAAGCGGTAAAGAAAAAAACTAAAGAAAAGCCATCTTTTTCTAAATGATAGCTATCAGGAATACGTTTAAAGCTGACTTTCTTTCCTTGATAATAAAAGTCAGTGAAATAATCCTGCATCAACACATTCGCCATAATAATAGCTTCTTGCTGTTTCCAACGCGGGTCATCCGGTTTGATACCTTTTAATTCATATGCGATATCCGCTGATGTCATTGGGTCCATTTTCCAAACATAGCTAATCCCTGAATATTTATCTTGTTTACTTTCAAGGGAAATTTGCATCTCAATAAAACTATGAGGGTGTGCCGCTGCGTGTGGAGCAACCATAAACAGAAATAAAAAATAGAAAGGAAAAAATCGCATCATTCAGTCAGCTAAATTGTTTTATCAAAAAAATGTTATAACATAACGAAGCGCAAACTAAAAAGAAAAATATCCGCTGATGATTGAAAATAGTATCTAAACGATTAGTTAATACTTTCATCACAATAACCCTGCAAATAAAGGGTTTTTTATTAACAAAATAACAGCGATAATATTTAATAATGGTCAAGTGTGGACACTTCGTGGACACCATCCGATTTTTGCTTTAGAAATTAACTCGTTACAAAGGAAAAGAGAACACCATGCCAGTGTTACATAATCAAGTTTCAAATAAAATTTTAAAAGAGCGTATGTTGGCTGAAACTGAGCCTCGTACCACAATCTCTTTTTATAAGTATTTCACTATTCAAGACCCAAACGAATTTCGCAATCAATGGTATCAACAATTTAAATCATTAAGCGTTTTTGGGCGTGTTTATATTGCCAAAGAAGGTATTAACGCCCAAATTAGTGTGCCTGAATCCAATGTGAACGCATTGCGCGAGCTTATCTATGCAACAGACCCCGCATTAGAAAACCTACGTTTAAATATTGCGATTGATGATGACGGTAAATCGTTCTGGGTGCTGCGCATGAAGGTCCGTGAGCGTGTGGTAGCTGACGGTATTGATGACGAAACATTTAACCCAGCAAATACGGGGCAATATCTAAAAGCTCATGAAGTGAATGAGATGATTGATGACCCAAATACTGTTTTCGTCGATATGCGAAATCATTATGAGTATGAAGTAGGGCGTTTTGATAATGCAATTGAAATACCGTCAGATACGTTTAGGGAGCAACTGCCAATGGCGGTTGAAATGCTGCAAGAGCAAAAAGACAAAAACGTTGTAATGTATTGTACTGGTGGGATCCGTTGTGAAAAAGCCAGTGCCTATATGCTGCATAACGGCTTCAAAAATGTCTACCATGTTGAAGGTGGGATTATTGAATACGCACGTAAGGCGAAAGAACAAGGCCTACCTTTACGGTTCAAAGGGAAAAACTTTGTTTTTGACAACCGCATGGGTGAGCGTATTACAGAGGACACATTAGCACAATGCCACCAATGTGGGGCTCCTTGTGATGCGCATACCAATTGCCGTAACGATGGTTGCCATTTGTTGTTCATTCAATGCCCTAGCTGCGCAGAAAAGTATGAAGGTTGTTGCAGTTCATCTTGTACAGAAGAAATGAAACTTCCAGAGCAAGAACAACGGGCACGCCGTGCAGGTCGTGAAGTCAGTAATAAAATCTTTAATAAGTCACGTCACCGTTTATCCGATGGGTTATTAAATAAAGATAACTAGTTATTGATATTCTCGATAATAAGACAGCCCTATAATTAGGGCTGATTAGAGCAAGATAAAATTAATTGAAATAAAAAATTTATTTCATTCGATGTCATCACGTTGCTTATACCCCATGCATTTTGTATGAAATTCATGGGGTTTTTGTTAATGGTTTACAGCTGGTAACGCCATTTTGTAAAGAAGTGTAATTTAAGGCTTGAAATACGCGTAACTGGCACTATATAAGAATTGCACCAAGAAAGAGCATTATTCCATACTAGGTACACAGGTAATGGTGCATAGTCGTACGTGTTTAGATTGATATAAAAATATTGAAGGAGAAATTATGTCTAACATTAGATCTTTTTCATTATTCCCAACATTATCCGATAGCCTACTTTCTAACAGATTTGACCAAATGGATCGTTTGTTTAGCCAGCTAACAGGTAATAGGCCTTTAACTTCAGAGCATCCGTATAATTTAAAACAAGTAAATGAAACAAGCTATCAATTAACGGTTAGTGTTCCTGGCTATAAGGAAGAGGACTTAAGCGTATCCCTAAAAGGTGGGAAATTGTATATTCAAGGTGAGCAATCAGCAGAATTAGTTAATGATTCTGAGAAATGGATCCATCAAGGAATAACGCAAAGTAAGTTTTCCCTTGAGTTTAACCTCGGTAAAAATGTGAAGATAGAAAGTGCTGAGTTATCTAGTGGTTTACTAACTCTGGATATTGAATATGAAATCCCGGATGAAGAAAAACCTCGAGTTATCGCTATTGAAAATAAAGATATAAAATCATAGAACTAAAATTTATGGCCCGTCAGCAGTTAGAGTGACTTTATAACGATGGACACTTTTGTTGACCGGTTTGCAAGGCCTGATTTCGCTATTTAAACGGAGTCAGGCCTTTTAGTTTTGTTTCAGTCAATTTAAATTAAAACATTTTTAATATAAATATTTAAATACATTATATATAAAAAATAACTCAATTCTATTTTTGACGAAAACTTTCGAGGCTATATGCCTTTTTTGTGAATAAACAGTACTGTTACTGATCCCTAACTTTCGAGAAATAATATGATTAGGCGTCTCATTCATCCAATTATTAATAATGTTTTGTTCTTTAATTGTAAAAATGGATGAATCTATATTATTAGCAAGTTTGGTAATTTTTTCGATTTGCTCATGGTCTTGAATAACTCTATCAAGCGTTTGAATAATAATGCTTTTTGATAGGATGAAATAATTATCTTTTAATAGTAATGGGTTGTTTGTTTGTGGGTAAGGGGCATTTATATAAATATAAAAACGTGTATTATTAGCATTGTTTAATAACTGCTGTAGGATAGGGCAGTAATTAGAGTAATTACAATAGTATGTAAGATTCACTAATATAATACTTGGTAGTTCTGTGTTTATAAAACCAATGGCTTCTTTTATACATCCTGTACTAATAAATTCGAGTTTTTTATTTTTGGATAAATATTCTGTAATGCCAAGACGTGTATAATAACATTCATCAATAACTAATATTCGCATTGGAACATCCTTGTTCAAGAAGATATCTTACAATAAATTGGAATTGATAGAGAAGTCAACCAAGGATTAATAAAAACAATAAATAGTGTTCTTATTTACAATTGCAAATTATTAATTAATTGATAAGGTAATTATATAAGGATATATAATTACCCATATGGATGAATATATAAATAAATGGATATTAGTGACACTAATATCCATTTATTTCCCTAGTGTGTTTTAAAACCAAGCTCGACATATTCACCTGACTCTATCTTGTCTACGCCAGCTTGGAGAATATGAATGAGTTGTTTAGCCACATCAGTCGTTAGCCACATGGTTTTATCCACAATAGCGTCACCTGTGTGTTTATCTTGTTCAGGGAGGTAGTGCAAACGCAACATCATAGCGTCGTAATCATCGACTGTGCTGATGTCCCAGCCAACTACTGGGTGGGTTTGAATGACATCATTTTTTTTATTCATATAAACCTCCTAATCAAACATCGTGATAAATAATAAATATCTATAACTGACTAAGAGCAATGATCTCGTGATGAGTCCACTTTCAGTATAAGGAGATTTCACCAATAATAAAGCAAATAAAACATTTTTTTTGTTTATATGACAGAAAATGCATAAAGTGAATCATTATGTTCGTCGGCAAGTGTCATCAATTGTGAAAATACACAAGGAAAATCAATTTATTGATCTTTAATTGACCATGCTAAGTCAGTAAATTATGTTTTTATCCTACTTAGCTAATAATGATATGGGAAGTCATTTTAACTTCCCATTGACGTGTTCACTACTGGCCCAGAGAAATTGTCCAGCGAGCGTCTTCTCCTGCTAAGAAAGGAACTAATTTATCATTGCAGCAGTCAATCGATTCACAAATGATATTTTGCTCTTTAGTTAGCGTGATGGTTCCTTCATTCACGGGTAAGTTATAGAATTTAGGGCCATTTAATGAACAAAAAGCTTCGAAATGTGCTAAAGCCCCGAGTTCTTCAAAAACACTTGCGTAAGCCGCTAATGCAGTAGGAGCGTTAAAGACCCCAGCGCAACCGCAGGAAGACTCTTTACGTGACTGTATGTGTGGTGCGGTATCGGTACCAAGGAAGAAACGCTCACACCCTGAAGCAACGGCTGCACGTAGTGCTTCTTGGTGCACATTTCGTTTCAAAATAGGCAAGCAAAATAAATGCGGTCTTACACCACCAACTAACATGTGGTTACGATTAAACATTAAATGTTGAGGTGTCAAAGTTGCAGCTGTAAATTCATTTGCTTCTTGGACATACTGAGCCGCTTCTTTGGTGGTTATGTGCTCAAAAACAATTTTCAGTTTTGGGAACTGTGCCCGTAGTGGCAACATAACTTGTTCAATAAACAGCGCTTCTCGGTCAAAAATATCGATATGGCTTGCAGTGACTTCACCATGGATAAGCAGTGGCATTCCTGCTTCTTCCATTGCTGCTAATACGGGGTAAATCTTTTTAATATCAGATACGCCATGGCTAGAGTTAGTTGTTGCATTAGCCGGGTAGAGTTTACAGGCCGTAAATACCCCTTCGTTAAACCCACGAATGACTTCAGTAGGATCTGTGCTATCAGTAAGGTAGCAAGTCATTAAAGGGGTAAATTGATGCCCTTCGGGAACTGCTTTTAGAATGCGCTCACGGTAAGCCTTTGCGGCTTCAATCGTTGTGATTGGCGGAACTAAATTCGGCATGACAATTGCACGGCCAAAAAATTCACTGGTATAGGGAACGACCGTTTTTAACATATCATCATCGCGAAAATGAACATGCCAATCATCAGGGCGGCGGATCGTTAGGGTAGTTACAGTTGTCATTAAACCGGCTCCATAAGGGAAGAGTGAATGATGAGCGAGTGCTCAAGCCGGAATAGAATGATAAAGGTAAAGTGAAAAAATAGCTATGAGAAATCGCGATTATAGCGTATTTCAGAGGCAGATCGCGCAAAAGACGTAAATAGGTTAATTATTCAAATCGTTTAATAGCAAAAAACCTGCTTAAGTTTCCTTAAGCAGGTTTCTCTAAATTTTGGCTCCTCCAGCTGGACTCGAACCAGCGACATACGGATTAACAGTCCGCCGTTCTACCGACTGAACTATGGAGGAACTCCTTGGTACGCAGAGGATATTAGCTTTCTCTTACTGTATTGTCAAAGGAGAATAGCGAAAAAAATGTTTGTTTGCCTGTTATCTGTGCGAACTGTCGGAAGTTTGATCGAAAATAGGCTAGTGGTGATAAATCAAAGCGATACACTAACGAAAGGCGTGTCACAAATCTGTGTTGATGGGCTGTATATTATTTTGATTTTAGTGGCTAACTGCGGTTAACCACTGGGTAATAGCTGGATATCATTTACCAGAAATATCTACAGTGGAATGACGAGAACGGGTCGGGTGATATCGTCGAGTAAACTACGAGTCACCGAGGTATTAAGCCAGCGCCCAAGTGAAGAAAGATGACGATGAGAAATGATTAATAACTCACAATTATACTTTTCCATTTTCTTGGGGATGGTATTGATAGGTGTACCCGCCGCGAGTAGCCCTTCGGCTTTAAACCCCATGTTGTTTAAGGCGGTTGTGACTTCTTTTAACTGTTTTTGTGCCAAAGCTTCTTCTTTTTGCGCGGCAGGGTATTCATCCCACTCATCACTCTCTTTAGTTAATCCAGTACAGCTTAGTGCAAAGGTATTATCAACAACAGTTAATACAATGACATTGCTGACGCAGCCAGCCATGCGTTGCATAAAGCTAAGGGCATTACTGCTATTTTCAAAGCTGTCGACCGCTAACAATACATTATTAATCATGATTATTTCCTAATAAGCGACCTAAATAGCGCTCTTAAAGTTAGATTCCCCTTTCTTCCAATCCCCTTTGGCAAGCAGCGAGGTTTTGGGGCCATCCGTTCATTGATAAATTTAAAACAACCCACCATTCGGTGGGCAAAGTTGCTGAGTTCTGTGTGGTAGCCCAGTTTTGTTCATCAGCGGCTCCCATCCAGTGTATTAATGGTGACATCTGCGGACATGCCCACACGTAATGCATCCATCATCGCAGCGTGGTCGGCGTTGCTATCAAAAATAATTTTTACAGGTATACGCTGTACAATTTTAGTGAAATTACCTGTCGCATTTTCTGGGGCTACGGGGGAGAAACTTACACCAGACGCTGGCGCAATACTGTCAACATAGCCTTTCAATATTTTCCCTGGGAAGGTGTCTATACTGATATCAACAACTTGGCCGTGAGTAATATTTTCCAATTGAGTTTCTTGATAATTCGCGATGATGTAGAGCTTGTTTTGGGGAACTATGGCCATTAAGGCATCACCTGGCTTGACAAACTCACCGACACGCAAACTTTTTTTACCAATTATGCCTCCAATGGGCGCAGTAATACGGGTGTAGGAGAGGTTAAGCTCGGCCATCTCTTTTTTAGCTTGTGCTAATGTCAATTCAGCATTGCTATCGGCCTGTTTTGCTTCTAATACTTGCAACATATTTTTGGCTGCTTTTAATGATGCTTCGGCTTGTGCAACACTTGCTGTCATTGTTTGTACACGTGTGGTTGCTTGTTGTGCAGCTTGTTGTGAGCCAGCACCGGTATTTGCCATTTTGTGGTAGCGAATTTTTTCTTGGTGCGCAAATTGCAGTTCAGCTTTTGCCGATTGTAGTTGGGCTTCTGCTGCAGCGATCAAGGCTTGCTGACGTGTTAAATTGGCTTTTGCATCATCTTGACGTGCGTGAGCGGATTGCTCTTGTGCAGCCGCTTGAGAAAGTGCAACCGTGAATTCTCTAGGGTCAATGACGGCTAATAATTCACCTTCTTTAACCCATTGGTTATCTTGTACAAGGACTTCGGTCACTACGCCTGAAATTTGTGGTGAAATACGTGAAATATCTGCACGGATATAGGCATCATTGGTATTTTGAGCGGTTTTTTTAATCGCGAACTTATTAATTAATAACCCTCCCATCAAAACAGCAATAGCGGTGATAGCCAGAGCGACATTTTTATTAATTTTTAATTTGATCTTACTCATTCTAATTTCCTGATAATCAATAACTAAGCAGCGGCAACAGACCGCGGTGGGTAAATACGAGTCGGCATCACTAAAATTAGCCCGGTTAATAACAGTGCCAAACCAGAAACTAGCAAATATAGGTCTGAGCTAGCTAAAACATGCCCTTGGTTTGAGGCGAGTTTAGTGAGTTCACCGATAGAGTTTGTGGCAGTATCGCGATAAGTACTGCCGTAGCTGTCAGCAATTACGCCCGAATGGAAATCGCCTCGCTGGCGGCTTAACAGGGCGATTGCTCCCCCAGCAGCCGTTGCCGCAAAACCTTTAACGGCATTAAACCAAGCCGCAGCAAAGGGGCCATCAGTGGGCAATAACCCACCTGTTGCCATCATCAACAGCGGAATGACGGCCATGGGTTGTGCTACGGCTTGCAAGAGGGAAATCATTCTAAAGTTGTCGCCATTCCAATCAGGAGTCAGCTGCGATGCGAGAACACAAGCGGCTGCCATCAAAAGTAAACTCATGGCGAGTACCCAACGGCAATCAACTTTTGGGGTATTACAAATAATGGCAATGATAGGGAGCGTAATGAGTTGTGGAAGTGATACCCATAGCATCATGTCTGAGGTTTGTTCTAGGCGATACCCTTGAATAGCCGATAAATAGCCAGAGGTAATATTCACCAAAGAAACCATAATCAACAACACACCACCCAGGGTGATTAATGAGAACGACAGGTTTCGTTTGCCAAGTAACTGTAAATTGAAAAAGGGTAATGGGTGATACCACTCGTTTATCAAAAACAGGGCTAATAGGCCAAGGCCACCAATTAATAAAACATAAATTAATGATGAATTTAGCCAATCAAGGCGTTCCCCTTGAGAAATCCCCACAGTGAGCATGGCAAGAGCACTTCCACCCAGAAGTAAACCTCGCCAGTTAAACTGTTTGAGTCGTTCTAAGCGTAGAGGGTCTTGCGGCAAACCAAAGCCAATGCAGATGGTGGCTATCGCCATAAGAGGCAAATTCCAATAAAAATATCCACTCCATCCCCAGTGGAAGGCAAAAGCGGCTGCAGTGGCACCAAAAGTAGCACTCCAGGCAGAAACCCAGCCATAAGCCCCTAAACCTAAAACTTTAATAAGCGGAGGCATAAAACGCAGCACTACCGTCATTAACATCGGTGGGAGAGCGCCGCCAGCAAAGCCTTGTAAACTACGTATTGTCAATAGAAGGGCATAATGGTCTCCAAGCCATGGTGTAATTAACCCGCCAATCAGATAAATAGAGCACATAACAAGAGCCACACGACGTAGTGAGAATGTCGGCCAAAAGCAAGGCGTAAATCCTGAACCAATTACAAAACCGGTTACATAACAAGTGATTAACCAACTGCCAGTATCGATATTTAATGCCATTGCGCCCTGAATATCGCCTAGAGCGAATTTACTGGCGTTTTCTCCCACGCCACTCGCCATTACCGCTAAAAAAACACCAAATAGCCCCATCCATGTGCGACCACTGATCTCACTCGCGCTGGCTATCCATTTGTTTTTTTTGGGCTGCGTGATAGACGCATCAACCATTTCAAACTCCTGCTATTTAAAAATTTGTTCTGTCATTTTTCAGCAGTAGTATCTAAACTTTACTAAATTGTTTAAAATGAAATGATGTAATTAAATTATTGCATAAAACGCAATCCACTAATAAGGAGGGCTGCAAAGGGGCGAGGAGGATAAATGCCACAAAAAATTGATTTCAATTTGATTTATGCGTTGAATTTATTATTGGAAGAGGGGAGTGTAGGAGGGGCAGCCGAAAAAATGAATTTAAGTGCTCCCGCTATGAGCCGAATTTTAGGGCGAATTCGTGAGCAATTTAATGACCCGATCCTCGTCAGGGCGGGGCGTAAATTAGTACCAACACCGAGAGCATTAGAACTAAAAGAACAACTTAGCCATATTATTGCTCAAGCAGAAGCGCTAATTGATCCTGACGAATTATTCAATCCAAAAACATTAGAAAGAACATTTGTTATTCGTGCGAATGATATTTTTATTGGTGCTTTAGGAGGCGGGTTATTAGAAAAGCTGAGGGAACTCGCTCCACAAAGCCGTTTAGTTTTTATCGCAGAAAGCGATACAGAAGATGATTCTTTGCGTAGTGGTAAGGTAGATTTAGTTATCGGTTCTTCCCGAGATTGGCACCCTGAAATTAAGGCTCAGAGCTTATTCACCAGCACTTTTCAGGCACTAGTTCGCCCAGGGCACCCGATTATCGGGCAGGTGACGCCTGAAAGTTTAACACATTTCCCGCATATCAGCGTATCACGCAGAGGGCGTACGCTTGGGCCAATTGATGACGCATTACGCGACCTTCAATTACAACGCAATGTTGTGTTGACCTTACCTAGCTTTCATTCAGCCATGATGCTAACAATGAACTCTGATTATATTTTGCCGCTCCCTCGTCATGTGCTGCAAGGGGTAAAGAGTGTTAATTTGCCGTTGGTTGAGATTGAACTTCCCTTGGAGTTAGAATCGATATTCATCGTGCAAGCATGGCATCCAAGGTTGGACAGAGACCCTGCACATCAATGGCTGCGCCAGACGATTAAACAATTTTTTCTAGAGAAAGAATAACGTTTTATTTTTATGGTAGGCGCTTAGTATCTGCTTTGGAAACACAATAAGAGTAGTAAGCAGAGCAATATTAATAAGTGAAATTTTCAGATAGATACAGATAGCAAAAAGCCCGCATTAAGCGGGCTTTTTAAATTTGGCTCCTCCAGCTGGACTTGAACCAGCGACATACGGATTAACAGTCCGCCGTTCTACCGACTGAACTATGGAGGAATTGCTTTGTTCCTGAGAACGAGGCGCATATTACCCATCCTGTACACTGTTGTAAAGCACAAAAACGAAAAAAATAGCCAAGTGAGTGTTAAGTAATCGATTTGGTGATTATCTATCCCAATAAGTGATGGTTTGGCCCATATTATGCGGCTTATAAAAGATGCTAGGGGGTAATTGATAATAAAGGTGAATGCTTCAATGCAGCGCAGTGCAGTAGTAAGGGATATATCAAACAGAGAGCAAAAACAGAAAGTAAAGACAGATAGCAAAAAGCCCGCATTAAGCGGGCTTTTTAAATTTGGCTCCTCCAGCTGGACTTGAACCAGCGACATACGGATTAACAGTCCGCCGTTCTACCGACTGAACTATGGAGGAATTGCTTGTTCCTGAGAACGAGGCGAATATTAACGATATCATCTCAGGCTGTCAATCATAAAAACAGAAAAAATATCTAACTGTTCATTCACTGCACATTATGATGAAGTTTTACTCTAGTTAATTGATATTGAATTAATTTTGAGCCGCAAGCGTGCCAGGTAATTGCGGAGAAACTTCAGGGTAAGCGACGTGATAGATATCATAAAATGAAATCATTCCCTTTAAAGCAATTAAACGTGATATTTCTTGTTTGATAGCAGGGCTAACATCTTGTGAATCAATAATTTTGCTTATTGCATTATCAGAAACTGGTTCAGTGACAAACCATTCCCCGTTATAACAAACACGTAAATCTAGCACACCAATATCTTCAAAATGATAAACAGGCTTAATGTCAAAAAGTAGCACACTGGCTAACACAATAAAGAGGATGGTGATACCCAGAGCCCAATAAGGGCCAAAATAAGGGGCATACCAAAGAATAATGGCAAGAGGGACATAAGCTGCAACCATGCCGACACATAAATAAGGGTGATTGGCAAGAAATTGGCTATTAAAATAAGGTTTCCCATCACGGTTTTCACGTTTATTGATGGTATCCAAATCTTCGACGAGTATTTGTTTGATAATATCCATGTGTATAACTCTCTGTCAGATATCTATACTAGGAGGGTATCACGAGCAATTGAGATTGTTATATATCAGTTAAAAAAAATATTTACACAGATTGTCATCGTATCAGATAATTCTTACTGACATAGAGTGAGTTGCTGGCTTTTTAAATTAAAGTTTTCTTTAAATTATCAACTAAATGCAACGATTTTGTTAACGTTATAGTCGATAAAAGTGATGTAATCGAAAAAACGGCATATTTTTCAGGTTTGCTCGTATAAAATAGTTGCTATTATCTTTAAGTCATGAGTTAATGAGTATCGGCCTGTTTAGCAGTCCTATTTGATGTATGATTACTGAGTTAGTGTGTTCTAAAGAAAAAAGTTATCACAGATAGCCTTTGACCGTGACGCTTCATCTTGGTGTTTCCCTGATTAAATAGTTGACTCTGGCCCGTATATGCCAAAAGGCAAGTTTTTTTGATGTTATATAGGAAAAGTCAAATGTCCGACAAAATGAAAGGTCAAGTTAAGTGGTTCAACGAGTCTAAAGGCTTCGGTTTCATCACTCCAGCTGATGGTAGCAAAGACGTTTTCGTCCACTTCTCTGCCATTCAGGGCAATGGTTTCAAAACTCTGGCTGAAGGTCAGCAAGTTGAATTCACCATTGAAAACGGTGCAAAAGGCCCAGCAGCTGCTAACGTAACTGCTATCTAAGCTAATTGCTTAACTGATTTTCTAAAGCCCGTCATTTTTAATGACGGGCTTTTTCGTATGCGCTACATTTATGGTTAACTTATTTTGTTGGGAAAAGAGTGTTATGAATATTAATGACCGTGTTTATGTAAAAACAGACGGAGAAGAGCGCCGAGAAGGTACTATTTTACTTATCGAACCTTTTAATGAAGGGATAATGTATTTAATTGCATTACCTGATTACCCTGAAGGTATTTGGTTCTTTAATGAAAAAGAAGGTGATGAAGGGATTTTTGTTACGCCAGTTGAAAGATAAGTTTCAATTTAATGGACACTTTGTTCTTTACTTAATAATTTTCCCCACTTATACTCCTCCCATCTTTTACTTAGGAGATTATTACTTGGACAGTCAGAGTTGGAATAAAAACTTAATTTAATGGCAAGCCAGTAATCTTCTTTTCTTTTTGCTGCTTGCCACGACGGCGGGCGGTATCTGATGTTTCCTCATCACACTACTCCCTTATAATTGTATTTAATTAAATAGCGTATTATAGCTGTATTGAGTGTGTATCATGTTGGTATATATTTATTCTCTATTTCCTCCAGGCAATAGCTAATGGTTTTTGAGTAATTTATTTTACTCAAAATATAGCTATATGCTTTTTATTAAGCATATAAATCATTATCCAAGTTATTTTTGGAGGGATTATCATGCTTTTTTCCCCTGATATTTTAAATTTACTGTCTGCTATGTGTTTTGGTGCATTAATTGGTGCTGAGCGCCAATGGCGTCAACGAATGGCGGGTTTGAGAACGAATGCACTGGTTGCAACTGGCGCAGCCGTGTTTATTTTAAGTTCTGTAACGACATCACCAGATAGTCCCGGGCGTATTGCCGCTCAAGTGGTGTCTGGAATTGGTTTCCTTGGGGCGGGAGTAATCATGCGTGAAGGCATGAACATCCGAGGGCTAAACACTGCGGCAACACTTTGGTGTTCTGCGGGGATCGGTGTTTTATGTGGATTAGGGCAATACTCTCTGGCATTGATGGCGACGTTATTAATTTTATGCGCCAATATTTTGTTAAGAGAAGCCGCTTCACGAATTAATAAGCAACCACAACAGCAAGCACTCGATGTAGAACAACGTTATAAAATTCGTGTCATGTGCCATCAAACGGATGAAATCTTAGTAAGAACACTTATTTTACAAGCAATTAACGGATTACATATTCGGTTGCGATCGTTAAGCAGCGCAGACACATTGAAACCTGAACAGCTGGAAGTGTGTGCTGAATTTCTCGCGACACCTGCCGAGCAAAAAGAAATTGAAGCATTGGTATGCAGAATAAGTCTTGAGCAAAGTGTTAGTGCTATCAATTGGAAAGTGGCATCAGAGCTACCTGCCTGATGACTTTAAATTAACTCACTATAGGAGCTGAAATGGACGACCACCCTCCGTCATGGAGATATAAATTGGAGCTATCCTACTGATAATAATTTAATTTTATTTCAGTTGGATAGCGTAAAAATCACGAGTGTTGTATTCGAGACAACGTTATGACTGAAATAAGAGAACCGCGCAAAAGCGTCAAAGCGGCTGCACGCCAAAAATTTATTGTTGGCGAACAAGCGAGTAAAAACATTGAGCAAGTGCTCAATGAATATCAAACAAATTTATTAGGCTTACCAGAGAATGAGGCAATGGATCGCCTTGTTACTGAAGGCGAAAATGAAGTTGCTCATGAAAAAGCCCCTCCAGCATGGAAACAATTGATCTCTTCTTTTAAAAATCCATTCATATTCGTACTGATTATATTAGCCATTGTGAGCTTTTTTACGGATTATGTTATTCCCAAACGTCAAGGCGAAGAAACAGATTTAACCGGGGTGATTATTATCGTCACGATGGTTTTATTGAGTGGATTTTTACGTTTTTGGCAAGAGTATCGAACCAATAAAGCCGCAGAAGCCTTGAAATCCTTAGTTCGTACGACAGCGACTGTATTTCGGCGTGATAATAAAACGGGGCGTTCTGTTCGAAAAGAGGTACCAATTAAATGCCTAGTCCCTGGGGATATTGTGTTGTTATCCGCAGGAGATATGGTTCCTGCTGACCTAAAACTTGTTGAATCAAGAGACTTGTTTATCAGCCAAGCCATTCTAACAGGGGAATCAATACCTGTAGAAAAATATGACACATTGGGTGATGTTTCAGCTAAAAGTTTAGAACCTGTATCGCCAACAGAAAATGAATTGTTAGAAATTTCAAATATCTGCTTAATGGGAACCAATGTTACCAGTGGTACAGCGCGTGGAATTGTAGTAGCAACGGGCGGAAAAACCTATTTAGGCTCACTGGCCAAATCGATTGTGGGAAGCCGTGCGCAAACATCGTTTGATCGTGGTGTGAATAGTGTCAGTTGGTTATTGATCCGTTTTATGTTAGTCATGGTACCAATTGTATTGCTTATCAATGGGTTTACAAAAGGAGATTGGTTCGAAGCGACATTATTCTCACTGGCTGTTGCCGTGGGGCTAACGCCCGAAATGTTACCGATGATTGTAAGCTCAAACTTAGCCAAAGGGGCAATCGCCATGTCGAAACACAAGGTGATTGTCAAAAGGTTAAATGCGATACAAAACTTTGGTGCGATGGATGTGCTGTGTACGGACAAAACGGGAACATTAACGCAAGATCGTATTATTTTAGAACATTATTTAGATAGTAATGGGCAGAAAAATAGTAAAATTTTGCAATTAGCCTGGCTAAACAGCTTTCACCAAAGTGGTGCTAAGAACATGATGGATCAGGCTATTATCCGTCGAGGTAGAGGTAACAGCGAAGTTGAGCAGCTAAAAGCATTCCAGAAAATTGATGAATTGCCCTTTGATTTTATTCGACGCAAATTGTCAGTAACTGTGAGAACACCGGAAGGTGAAGCCCTACTTATTTGTAAGGGAGCGGCTGAGGAAATGTTAGCTGTTTGCCAAAGTTACCAACAAGATGGTGAGCTTCATTTACTGGATGACCAAGCAAGAACAAAAATTACTGAGCTAGTGAGTGACTATAACAGACAGGGATTTCGTGTATTGTTACTCGCTACTCGTCATTTGAATAAAGCGGAAGCCAGCTTACCGCTTTCGGCTCAAGCTGAGTATCAGTTAGAATTACAAGGCATTTTAACTTTTCTTGACCCTGCAAAAGAAAGTGCAATTTCAGCTATTGCTGCACTACGTGAAAATGGTGTGACGGTTAAGGTGTTGACGGGTGATAATGCGATTATTACTGAAAAAATTTGTCATGATGTTGGTTTAAATATCAGTGAAATCATGACCGGCTTAGAGGTTGAAGAGCTGACAGACGAAGGGTTGAGCCAAAAAGTTGAACAGGTTTCAGTTTTCTGTAAATTAACACCGCTGCAAAAATCCCGTATTTTAAAACGGTTACAAGCTAATGGACATACGGTTGGTTTTCTTGGTGATGGGATCAATGATGCGCCTGCGTTACGTGATGCTGATGTGGGAATTTCAGTTGATACAGGGACGGATATTGCTAAGGAGTCTGCGGATATTATCCTACTTGAAAAAGATTTGATGGTATTAGAGCAAGGGGTGATTAAAGGACGAGAGACTTTTGGTAATATTATTAAATACTTAAACATGACCGCGAGCTCTAACTTTGGTAACGTATTTTCTGTATTAATTGCGAGCGCATTTATTCCCTTCCTACCGATGCTAGCCATTCATTTGCTCGTTCAAAACTTGCTGTATG
The DNA here is from genome assembly GCF_011077905.1 of Providencia sp. M-27. Classification (NCBI taxonomy): domain Bacteria; kingdom Pseudomonadati; phylum Pseudomonadota; class Gammaproteobacteria; order Enterobacterales; family Morganellaceae; genus Providencia; species Providencia sp. M-27. The sequence continues at coordinate 68,433 of NZ_JAALBT010000008.1, forward strand.
ATATTTCCCAGCTTGCATTGCCATGGGATAAAATGGATAAAGAGTTTTTAAAGCGCCCCCGCAAATGGGATGCAAAAAATATCGGCCGCTTTATGATTTGGATTGGGCCAACATCATCTATCTTTGATATTACGACTTTCGCACTAATGTGGTACGTGTTCCAAGCGAATAGTGTTGCTCATGAAGCGTTGTTCCAATCGGGTTGGTTTGTTGAAGGGTTACTTTCACAGACGCTAGTTGTTCATATGTTAAGAACACAAAAAATACCGTTTATACAAAGTACTGCGGCACTACCTGTTATGCTAACAACGGGGTTAATTATGGCTCTTGGGTTATATATTCCATTTTCTTCATTTGGTGAAATGATAGGATTACAACCGTTACCAATAGAATATTTCCCATGGCTAGCACTTACATTAGTGAGCTATTGTGTTGTCGCTCAGCTGATGAAGCAATTTTATATCAAACGTTTTGGAACTTGGTTATAAAATAGCGTTAAAAGGGGGGAGGTCCAATAACCTCTTATCTGTTTTGTTAGGTATCTAGTGTGGGTTATTTAATATTTACTGTAACTCATTAATATTCAAAAAATAAAAAGAGCCATAATGACAATGGCTCTTTTTGATCTTACAGAATAAAAAGAATAGGGCTTATTACAGACCTAAAGCAGTTTTCATCTGTTTCATTGCATCAATACCTTGTTGGCAAGCTTTATCTTGTTGATCTTTAGGTAGTGCAGCAACTTGTTTTTTACCTTCTTCCAGCTGACCTTTCATTGCATCTAGCTGAGCTTTTGCTTGCGGGTTTTCTGAAGCTTTAGCAATTAAGCTATCAACTTCAGCGAAGTAAGCATTACAAGTTTCAGTTGCACCAGCAACTTCGCCTTTTTTCTCTTCTTCCGAACAAGCAGTGATTGTCAGTGCCAATAACCCCATACCACAAGCTAAAATTAACTTTTTCATAATCAACCTTATTAAAATTATTTATTTATATAACGAATTGAGTATATAAGAGATGTTTTTAATATCAAACGTGACAAATCCTAAAATAATATTTTAGCTAGCTAATTAAATTTTAATTTGATTAGGCTATCGTATTTTATTTGTAGGCATTCTCACTATATAACTTCATGGGTTTAGGTAAATCTTTTTTTATCATGCGGTTATGGTATCTCTTTGACTGCTCTACGTATATTTAGAGTGATTGGTGGATAACGTAATTGAAGTTAGAGAGAAAAAAGTTAAAGGCGAGTTTGCAAAAGAAGGATAGGTGGCGTTACGGTCTCTTAATTTAATAAACATATTTTTTGGCAATAATTATGCTTCAGCCATCACCATAGAATTATGTTTAATACGTGGATTTACCTATGCTGAGTGCCCGTATCAGCGTTTTAATATCGAAATAACATTTTTTATATGAAATTAAATGTATTAAAAAATCGTTTATTTGTAACAAAATATTTACGGTCGAATGATACGTTTTCACTATGAAATATTTACAGAATTAATGGCTGTTCATTTAAGATGCAATTATAGATGTGAAAAGTGAGCTACTTCACAAATTTAAGAATAAAACCTTTGTATCAGTATAAGTTTGATTTTTAAATTAAATTTTCTTTGTACGCAGATGAAATTATCAGGTAGAGTCTTTGTTTTTAAGCGAACTAATATGTCAGTATCGCTTAACTAATGGTTAATGATAGGTGTACAGAGTTAACGACAACTAAGTTAATTTTGTTGACGCTAACTCAAATTCATACCAAAATTGACTCACCGTAGAAATTCGCCAAAGAGCGAGAGACGGGTTAGAATGTGTTTAACAAAGGGTAATAACTTTTCTTACTGTACATTTTTAGTGTGATCAATTCACTAAAGGTAAAGTAAGAATATATGATATGGGTTCACCATATCGCCATGCAACATAGCAGATATTATATTAATGCTATGGGCATACAATGTATGTAGCCTGATGTATTTGGTTACAATTTTATATTTAGACTTACACACAGGGCTTTACCATTATGTCTGCTTCTATTGTAAAGAAACGGCCTCTGAGTCGTTACATCAAAGATTTTAAACACAGCCAAACTCATTGTGCACATTGTCACAAGACTCTTGATCGCATCTCTTTAGTTTTCAACGATGACATCTTAAATAAAGAAGCTATCGCTGATATGACTGAATTGGTCGATGAAGGTGCCTGGGGGGAGCTGCAAGATAAATTTACTGCACTTTGTCGTTTTTGTAGTGAAATTTATTGCAATAGCAATACTGATTATTTTGATATTATGTCATTTAAACAGTATTTATTCTTACAGACTGAGATGAGCCATAGTACTGTTCGTGAATATGTTGTTCGCTTACGCCGTTTAGACGAACTGTTATCGTCCTCTAATTTTTCTATGAAAGAATTTACTGCAAGTAAAGTTCAAGATGAGTTAAGTGAGAAAATGACAGATTCTGCATTTAGTAATTACAATATTGCATTACGTAAATATGAACAGTATTTATTCTGGGAATCAGAAAAACGCAATAATTAGAATGACATATTGAAAATAAGTATCGCTATTTTCATTGTTGTTTTTAAGCAATGGTGTCCTCATGGGCACCTTTTATGTTTTTAGCGTGCAGGTATCTGGGATAGCATTTATCTGATAGGAACGATGACTGTTGTTGTTATGAGATAAATGTATTTTTAAACAAATATATTTTTAAACAAAGATACTGTGATATATGGCCTGACCATCGTAGATAACGAGGTCAGGCTTTTTGTTTATTATCCTATTGTCATTAAGTTAGCATTACCGCCTGCTGCAGCGGTATTGACACTCAGTGAACGTTCATGAAGTAAGCGTTCAGTCAGAAGATTAATTTCACCGCGTTCGAAGCCTTGTACTGAAATAATTGGCCCTTTACGTTGTGCAACTACCGCGCAAACCTCTTTTAGCTGATCGCTATCACCATGATAAATAACGCCTTCGATTGGCTCTTTAGTTTCTATCCAGTTTTTAGTTAGCGATATGGTTTTTCTCACTTTTTCAGGCAGTGATTTGAACAGCTTCTGATGGAGCTCACTATCTGGCCATAACACCTGACAACCCGCAGAAAGTACAGCGGTTAGCTGGGTTAAACAATCTTGTTCATTATCACTAAGGCATAAAATCAAACCACGAGGGCGCAAGGTATAGGTATTTCTTTCTCCCGTTGGGCCCGGTAATACACGGGTGGTTCCTGTTTGGCTATGGCGTGTAAATAGCTCAATTACGGAAGGCGAAATAGCCGAGTTTTGTTTTTCAGACCATTGTGTAAGTGCTTCAAATGGCTCAAGTAAAATAGTTCTGGCACTTGCATCCATAGGTAAATGGCTATCTTGTCGCTCTAAAGTATTTGAAACAGCATTATCTGGGCGTTCGCTTAATAAACGGTAAAGATATAATGGACCACCTGCTTTAGGACCAGTCCCGGATAAACCTTCACCACCAAAAGGTTGCACGCCAACAACGGCACCAACCATATTTCGGTTTACGTACAGATTGCCAACTTTAGCTTTTGAAACGACTTGGTTGATAGTTTCATCGATACGAGTGTGGACACCCAATGTCAGCCCATAACCTGCAGCGTTAATTTGTTCAACGAGTGCTTCTAGCTCATCTCGTTTAAAACGCACAACGTGAAGAACAGGGCCAAAGATCTCTTTTTTCAGTTCACTTACATCATCAAGTTCTATTAATGTCGGCTTAACATAGGTTCCTTCCATTTGTTCTTGCTGATCATCATGGTTCTCAAATGCAGCTTGGAAAACAGATTTCCCTTTACTGCGCATTTTCTGAATATGTTGATCGATATTCTCTTTTGCTTCACGGTCAATCACAGGGCCAATATCGGTTGATAAATGCTCTGGATTCCCCATGCGGCACTCTTCCATTGCGCCTTTTAACATACGAATGGTTCTATCTGCGACATCTTCTTGGATACATAGAATGCGCAGTGCCGAACAACGCTGACCCGCACTATCAAATGCAGATGCGACAACATCAGTGACAACTTGTTCTGTGAGTGCAGAAGAATCAACTATCATTGCATTTAACCCGCCAGTTTCTGCAATCAGAGGGGTAGGGCGGCCTTGTGCATCTAGGCGTCCTGCAATATTACGTTGAAGTAACCCTGCGACTTCTGTTGACCCAGTAAACATGACCCCTCGAACACGAGTGTCGCCAACGAGTTGAGCGCCAATGGTTTCACCTTTACCCGGTAAAAATTGCAGTACATCGCGAGGAATACCCGCTTGATGCAAAATAGATACTGCGATAGCACCGATTAATGGTGTTTGTTCAGCCGGTTTCGCGAGTACGGTGTTACCTGCTGCGAGAGCGGCAGCAATTTGTCCTGAAAATATTGCTAATGGGAAGTTCCATGGGCTAATACAGACCACAGGCCCTAAAGGACGGTGCGTATTGTTATCAAAATCATTTTTGACTTGGGTTGCATAGTAATTAAGAAAATCTACCGCTTCCCTAACCTCTGCAATCGCATTGTTGTAGGTTTTACCTGCCTCACGCACTAAAATATCTAACAGCGGCTGTAGCTGTTGTTCCATTAGATCAGCCGCACGTAATAAGATAGCAGCTCGTTCAGAAGGCGGGGTTGCAAACCAGATAGTACCTGCATCGTTAGCCGTATTTAATGCATGTTCAGCTTCTTGTTCTGTTGTTTCGCGAACGTGGCCGACAATATCTTTATGACAAGCCGGGTTAGTAATCGGTGTTGCTTCAGGTAACGCTTGCGAAGCTTGGAAATCACCCCCTAACAGTGGTTCTGCGATTTTTTGCTGCATAGCCGCACTCAGTAGGGCACTTGATAACGAAGCCAGTCGATGTTCGTTTGATAGGTCAAGCCCCATTGAATTCACACGTTCTAGGCCGTACAGATCACGTGGTAATGGAATTTTTGGATGCGGTAAGCCAATTTGCCCTTCAGTTTTTGACAGTTCTAAAACATCTTTGACTGGGTCGGCAACTAATTCATCGAGAGGAATAGTGGCATCAGCGATACGGTTTACAAATGAAGTATTTGCGCCATTTTCTAATAATCGACGCACTAAATAGGCTAATAAAGTTTCGTGTGTACCAACAGGTGCATAAATACGGCAAGGGCGGTTTAGTTTGCCATCAGCGACTTTACCAACAACTTGCTCATAAAGTGGCTCGCCCATTCCATGTAGACATTGGAATTCGTACTGGCCAGGGTAATAATTTTTACCTGCAATTTGGTAGATAGCTGAGAGGGTGTGTGCGTTGTGCGTTGCAAATTGTGGGTAAATTAAATTGGGAACCGATAGGAGTTTTCGCGCACAGGCAATATAAGAAACGTCAGTATACACTTTACGCGTATAAACTGGGTAACCTTCTAGTCCATCCATTTGAGCGCGCTTGATTTCACTGTCCCAATAAGCACCTTTTACTAAGCGGATCATTAAACGACGTTGGCTGCGTTCAGCCAAATTTATAATTGAATCAATCACAAATGGGCAGCGTTTTTGGTAAGCCTGGATAACAAAGCCTATCCCATTCCAACCCGCAAGTTGTGGTTCAAAGCAGAGTTTTTCTAGCAAATCTAAAGAGATTTCTAAGCGGTCAGCTTCTTCGGCGTCGATATTAATCCCCACATCGTAATGATGTGCTTGTAATACGAGGGATAACAGGCGTGGATAAAGCTCTTCCATTACGCGAGAGTATTGTGCACGGCTATAACGTGGATGCAGTGCCGATAGCTTAATTGAAATACCCGGGCCTTCGTAGATACCGCGGCCATTTGATGCTTTACCAATAGCATGGATAGCCTGCTGGTAAGACACCATGTAATCTTGCGCATCTTTTTCCGTTAATGCGGCTTCCCCTAGCATATCGTAAGAATATCGGAAGCCTTTATCTTCGAGTTTGCGTGCGTTAGCGAGTGCTTGGGAGATAGTTTCGCCAGTGACGAATTGCTCTCCCATAAGGCGCATTGCCATATCAACGCCTTTGCGCACTAGTGGCTCACCACTTTTACTGATGATGCGATTAAGTGAGGTTGATAGTTTTGCTTCATTATGTGTAGAAACTAGCTTACCCGTAAACAGCAATCCCCAAGTTGCGGCATTGACAAACATTGAGCTACTTTGGCCAAGGTGTGATTGCCAATTCCCATTGCTAATTTTGTCACGGATAAGCGCATCTCGCGTTGCTTTATCAGGAATGCGCAATAAGGCCTCTGCGAGACACATTAATGCGACACCTTCTTGAGATGAAAGTGAAAATTCTTGAAGTAGACCTTGAACTAAGCCTGAACGGCCGATGCCATTTTTTTGATTACGCAGTTTTTCAGCGATTGAATACGCTAATTTATGAGCGGCTTCAGCTTGTTCTGTAGGGAGTTGTGCTTGTTGCAATAACATTGGCACAGCTTGTGTTTCAGGAATTCGGTAAGCAGAAGTAATTGCAGAGCGTTTTACAGATTGTGGTAAAATGTGCTCTGCGAAATCTAAGAATGGTTGATAGTTAGATTCAACAGTGGTGTCTTCATCAGAAGTTTGATTTTCTTTTACATCGATACCGGGTGATAGCTCTGGAAAGGCTTGGCCATTATCGAGTTGTTCTAGGTAATTATAAATAGCTTGTTTGATAAGCCAATGTGATGTGCGGTCAAGACGCTGAGCGGCATTTTTAATGCGTTCACGAGTTGCTTCATCAAGTCTCACACCCATAGTTGTAGTGCTACTCATCTTAATTCCTCTAGGTCACGAGTCATTTTAATCAAAAAAGTTACACCACATTATCTTAATGTTGCAACTTTGTGCAACATTGTTAAGTGTGGTTTCTGAAGGAAATGTGAAACATATCGAGTTTTTTAAGTTTTAATAATTTCAATTAAATTAGTGTTTATTTAATTATTATATTTTACATGTGGTTACGTTTTATTTTTTAGGCGGGACAGTTAAACATCTGATTGTGAATTTTAGTTTAAATTTTAACATTTGTGATATGGATTCTATTTATGCAATAAAAAATAGTTAATTTCTTGTTAATTTAATATGAGTCTGTCTAGGATGGGGCAGTTAAGATATTAAGTTAGTGCAACACAAACAATCACAACCTATTTGGTGTTAGTGCAGATAAATTAAATATGTGCAATAAAGTGCAACACCATGAAGTTACAAGTTATCAACGGCAACTTATAAAGATAACTAATAATTTTAAAGCTACTCAATGGAGAAAACAGGATGACTGTAAGCACTCCGATGATCATTATGTTCGTCGTATATATTACTGGCATGTTACTAATTGGCTATATAGCCTATCGCTCAACTAAAAACTTTGACGATTATATTCTGGGTGGACGAAGTTTAGGCAGTGTCGTAACTGCATTGTCCGCTGGAGCCTCAGATATGAGCGGTTGGTTGCTTATGGGGTTACCGGGTGCGATTTTCTTAGCCGGGATTTCTGAAAGTTGGATTGCTATCGGTTTGAGTCTCGGTGCATATCTTAACTGGTTATTTGTTGCAGGGCGTTTACGTGTCCAAACAGAAAAAAATAATAATGCACTAACATTACCTGATTATTTTACGAGCCGTTTTGAAGATAATAGTAAGATTTTACGTATTATTTCTGCTGTTGTTATTTTAGTTTTCTTTACGATTTATTGTGCATCAGGTGTGGTCGCAGGTGGTTTATTATTTGAAAGCACATTTAATATGAGTTATGAGAAAGCGATGTGGTTAGGGGCACTCGCGACCATTGCTTACACTTTCTTAGGTGGTTTTTTAGCGGTGAGTTGGACTGATACAGTTCAAGCTTCATTAATGATCTTCGCATTGATTCTAACACCTATTGTTGTGATCCTTTCTTTAGGGGGAATAGATACCTCTATTGAAGTCATTAAAGCTAAAAACCCTGAATATCTTGATATGTTTAAAGACATGAATATTATCGCAATTCTGTCATTACTAGGTTGGGGATTAGGCTATTTTGGGCAACCTCACATTTTAGCGCGTTTTATGGCAGCAGACTCTGCGCGTACTATTCGTTCTGCTCGACGTATTAGTATGACATGGATGGTGTTATGCCTAGGTGGAACAATTGCGGTTGGTTTCTTTGGTATCGCTTATTTTGAAAATAACCCGGCTTTAGCGGGGTCGGTCATGCAAAATAATGAGCGCATATTTATGGAGTTAACGGGAATTTTGTTTAACCCATGGGTCGCTGGTATTTTATTATCAGCCATATTAGCAGCGGTAATGAGTACGTTAAGTTGCCAGTTATTAGTTTGTGCAAGCGCGTTAACGGAAGATTTATATAAGCCTTTTATCCGTAAGAGTGCGAGTCAAAAAGAGTTAGTGTGGGTAGGGCGTTTTATGGTGTTGTTGGTCGCTGCAATTGCCATTTATATTGCTCGTGACCCAAATAATAAAGTTTTGGCTTTAGTGAGTAATGCGTGGGCGGGTTTCGGTGCGGCATTTGGTCCTGTTGTTTTAATTTCTGTAATGTGGAAACGAATGACCCGTACGGGGGCACTTGCAGGAATGCTAGTTGGCGCTGTGACAGTGCTAGTTTGGATGAAATACAAATGGTTTGATTTGTACGAAATCATTCCTGGTTTCTTATTAGCAACAATCGCTATTGTTGTTGTGAGTTTAATGACTAAAGCGCCAAGTGCAGCAGCTCAAGCTCGTTTTGATGAGGCTGAGGCAGAATATAAAGCAAGCTAATCGAGCGAGCTTATAAAATCAAAAGGCCGACTAACAGTATTGTTACTCGGCCTTTTTACGCTTTATCATTAATGGTTTTTTCTACGCTTGGCGAATTGGTAACCAATAAATAATAGAATAAACCAAACTGGTGTGGCAATTAAGGCTTGTCTTGTGTCGTGCTGAAATGCTAATAACACGACCATAAAGGCGAAAAAGGCGAGGCTTAACCATGACATCACAATTCCAGCAGGCATTTTGTAATGAGATGCTTTGTGCATTTCAGGGCGTTTTTTACGGAAATTTAAGTAGCTATATAAAATCATGCTCCAAATAAACATAAAGAGAATAGCAGACACGGTTGTGACTAGCGTGAATGCATGCATGATATCAGGAATAAAATAGATCAGAACAATACCAAAACTGAGGCAGATACAAGTAAAAATTAGCCCGGTAGCAGGCACTGCTTTTTTAGATAATTGGCTAAATTGTTTTGGTGCATCACCTTCTTTTGAAAGCCCAAACAGCATTCTGCTGGTGGAAAACACACCACTATTTGCTGAAGATGCCGCAGAAGTTAGAACCACAAAGTTAACAATACTTGCCGCTGCCGGTAGGCTTATCAGGACAAACATTTCTACAAATGGGCTTTTATCGGCCAATATGGTTCGCCAAGGAGTGACAGCCATAATGACAATTAAAGATAAGACATAAAATGCAATGATCCTGATAGGGATTGCGTTGATAGCTTTTGGCAAAGATTTCTCAGGATCACGTGTCTCCGCAGCCGCCGTACCTACTAATTCAATTCCAACAAATGCAAAAATAGCAATCTGGAAGCCAGCAAAGAAGCCGCTGATCCCCATCGGGAACATTCCACCATCGCTCCAAATGTTACTTAAAGATGCAGTATGGCCAGTAGGGGATTGGAAATTCATGGCGATTAATGTGCCGCCTACAGCAATGAGAGCCACAATGGCCACAATTTTTATCATGGCGAACCAGAATTCAAGCTCACCGAATAGCCTGACAGAAACTAGGTTGAGCGTTAATAAGGTGACCACACAGATAAACGAGGTTACCCATTCAGGAAAATCAGGAGCCCAAAAGCTCACATAGGCTGTAATCGCAATGATATCGGCAATACCGGTGATAACCCAGCAGAACCAGTATGTCCAACCGACAAAAAAGCCTGCCCATGGGCCGATAAGGTCAGCAGAAAAATCACTAAATGATTTGTAGTTCAGATTAGAAAGTAGTAGTTCACCCATTGCGCGCATCACGAAAAATAGCACAAAGCCAATTATCATATATACAAAGATAATCGATGGGCCTGCGAGTGAAATGGTTTTGCCAGAACCCATAAATAAGCCAGTACCAATTGCACCACCAATTGCAATAAGTTGTATATGGCGGTTACTAAGGCTACGTTTTAGTTGATTACGATCAGTATTGGGTTGTGTTGATAGTGAATTCGCATTTTCTTCCATACTAAAGATGTCCGTAGTGGTTTGTGATAATTAGCCACAGTCTTTTTTTTAATTTTGTGGTTATGTTTGCGTGAAATATTGTGACACAAATCTCAATTAGAGTAAGGAAAAGTTATCTTGTTAGGAACGAAGTGATGTTTATTCAAGCATTAGTTTTCTTAAATTTTACATTCGCAACTTAAAATTAACTTAGGTAATAAAAATAGCAGAATCATATTGACTGTAGCAATTGTTAGGCGTTAAATAATTTGTATCGGGTTGTTAGCTCAGTTGGCAGAGTAGGTGACTCTTAATCATTAGGTCGGGGGTTCGAGCCCCCCACAACCCACCAAGATTTTCAATGAGTTAGGTGTGATTGTGATTTTTTAAATTATCTTGCGTGCCATATTCGTGCCATTCAGATTTAAAATATCATCGATGTTTTTGGCGTGTTCTTGCAAGTGAATGGGCGATAGGTGGGCATATCGTTTTACCATTTCGGTACTTTCCCATCCTCCCCTTTCTTGCAGTGCTGATAATGGCACACCAGCTTGAATTAACCAACTCGCCCAAGTATGACGCAAATTATGAAAATGAAACCCTTCAATACCAGCTTTTTTCATGGCAGAATTAAATGCCTTGTTTGCGTTAACCGTCATTGGCACTAAATCAATAACACCATTTTGCTTACGCTCTCTGACAAAAATATATTTAGTATGTTTGCCTATCTGATCCCGAATGATCTGACAAGCAGTGTCATTGAGCGAAACACCTATCGCACGATAGTTTTTGGATTGCTCAGGGTTAATCCAAGCCACTTTTCTCACTAAATCAACCTGACTCCATTCAAGGCCAAGTATATTCCCCCTTCGCAGACCAGTAGCTAATGCAAAGGTAATAACTGGCTTTAGGTAATCGGCGGCATTATCAATTAACGCCGTAGCTTGTTCTCGAGTCAGCCACTTAACTCATTAGCAGCTATTCTCAGTAGTGAGCGAATAAATGCCAAGTGTGAATACTTTGATGACTGTGAGGGAAAGCCTTTTTGTGACCCCCTGTTTTTCATCTTAGCTATCACGTTTTGGCATTCATTATTAGTGATAATCCAGTAATCGGACAGGTGGCAAACATGGATACTTCTGATTTTTCCTTTGCCGCCATGTAATCCATAAAGTCGGTATTCATCCTTGCAGACTCAATCATCGGTGTGATTGTTTCTACTTCGCCATTTATTAGAATATTGTCAGCGTTGTAGGTTTTCGCTAGCTCCTTATACTCCTTGGATGCGCGAGTTTTTATTTCTGGCTCAAGTATGAAATCAGTTTCAAATACCCCTGGCTCGAGTAATGCTGCATGAATTGCCGTTCCAATCTGCGCCGATTTACTTCCTTTAAATGGGTTAAAATACAGATTGGCAGGGCTAACGCTAATAGCTTTGACTGACGTTGAGCTTATAGCCTCATCATTGTGATAGTCTTCATTACTTAGCCCGTAAATAACTCCCTCTCTCACAATAACCTTCTTTCGCTTTTTTCAGTCTCAAAAAAAGCGCTCCATGCTTCATCTGATTCTTGAATCGTCATTTTCTGTATGACCATCGCATTCACTTCCATATTCACAGCATTCTGTGTAGCCGTTTAATTCATTTTCATACAAATAATCAATATGTTATCGATTGTAACTATGTTTATTGATTAAGTTGTTTTTGTTTTCCATTTTCTATTCCTTAAATATGCGTATTCCTCACTATTAATAGCGATATGAAATGTGTTGTGGTGGGGTATTTAGCTTTTGTCTGATTGAGAAAAAATTCTTGTAAATTATTATTGATTGATAATTTTACTTTTCTTCAGGTATAAAAATGTCACCTTACGCTGCTTTTATTATTAATTTCACTACGTTCAATGGAATGGGGTATATGCAAACATTGAGTGACCCGTTTGTAGTGTTTGATTTGGTGGTTAAGATTGGCTATATGAATGGCATGATTTGAGCCTCCTATCCAATCGCCCCTAGCCTTTAACATTGAATTGCCATCAAGTAAGCTGCGTCAGCTATCAACCCCATTTGTTCTGCCGCTGAGTCGCCAGTCTCATCAAGTTCTTTGGCTTGCCATGAGTTAGATAAGTAGCCACTCATCGCTACTGATCGGGTTACTTTCACTATCAAACCAGCATTCAGAACGAGTTATATGAAATTCTACGCCCATACAGTCACCCTTATTAAATTAGAGAAAATAAAATATCACTTAAACGCATAATCTGAAAGTGTACTTTGCTTCAATTCGCACTCCCGCTAAGCTAGCATTACTGAAACTAATTGATAGGATGGTGAGATGAAAAGAATAAATAGGTATCAAGCTGAAGATTTTATTACAACGTTGGGTGATGTAATTCTCAATTACGATGAGGTTACTGTATCCCAAAAGCACGACATTGTTATTGGGCTAGAGCCAGAGCAAGTAGACAACTTTGAAAGCTTAAAAGGTTTTATAGTAGAAATTAGCAAAGCTATTCCAGATTTTGATAATCAAGTTCAAAGGTATTTTTATCACAGAAACAAAGAATCTGACTTTCCTCACAATTTAAATGTTATTTATATTGAAGGAAATACCGTCATATTGGATTACTGGTCTGAGATGGTAAATAATCAATTCACAATGACATTTCAATACAATAGCGGGGTCTGGAAGTTGATTGATGCAAACGGTAGAAGTCCAAAATGATAACCAAATCTAGCCCGTCCTTGGGCTGGGTGGTTAGGCTAATAGCTTGCCTGATTTAGTTCCTTGCGGACTCATGAGGTTGGCGTAAATAACACCATTCATTTCTGCCAGTCTGCGCGTAACTTCATACTCTTAGGTAGGGTTAAGCTTCGCATTCTGTCCAGAGGATAAGGCTTCAAACCTTGGCTGATATTTGTAACTGACTCACTGTCAGTCGCAAATTATTGAGTGCGTCACTGACAACCTTGAAGTAATGCTTGCCTTCGATAAAGCGTTTTTTATTACGTTTAAAATTTTGCTGAATATTATTAATTTCAGTTTCATAAACGTTAGCTAAGAGTTCGGTGGTGATTACACGAAACCCGTTATGTTGAACAGGCGGTAAATTTTGAACGGTTAATGCGCTCATGCCATTACCTCCACGCTTAACAGTTTTGCTAATTTAGATAAACCTTTGGCAGTAACACGAACTTGTGACACTTGCTTATCTTCACCAGTGCGATTTTTTACTACAGAAACTTTATGCTCAAGTAAGTCTTGCTGGATTTTATCTTGATAGCCAATCCAAACCGAACCGATACGGCGGTAAATCCATTTGCTATGGCTCATTAGGTCGAACAATTTTTTAGGATTTACTTGCAATTGCTTAAGTGATCTGGTGCTAAGTATGCATATCGCAGAACCATCTCAATACTTTTCTAATCGCCCCTTTCTTGCATAGCTGATAGAGGCAAGGGAAAATTCTAGAACAAATAAGGGCACATAGAAGTGAAAATGGCAAATCCACAGATAAGTGGCTATGTGTTGCAACAAGGAATGAGTATAAAGAAGAATACGAAGTTGGAATAAAAAAATACTCCGGCGGGTTTTTTATTGCCTGAGCTGTCGTTGCCCAGGCAATAAGTTACTTATTCTATTTCCTTATTCTGTTCATATAATTTAGCGCCCTTTGCTCGCAGTTCCCCATCGACAATTTCGATAGAATCAGCTTCTACGATAATCTTTTCCTGTGACCCTTTGTCTGATTGTGTTCCGTTTAACTTAATGGTGACTTCAGGGGCACTAATAACACCATCTTTTACCTGTACAGATTCTGATGAGGTTTGTATAGAGCTGGCCATAGCGAACGTAGATAGTGTGATTGAGATTACCGCTAAAGGTGCAATATATTTGCGCATAAAACACTCCATTGTGATGAATTCAATGGGATACTATCAAATGAATATTAAATGGGTTACAAGTTTTGTAAAGGTTCTGTTCACATTATCTATGCCAATAATATATTTGACATTTAAGAGGGTGCTATTACATCCTTCATGAATTTATTATTTCAATTTATTAGAGCGAAATACTGGCTCAATAAACCAATGAATAATTGAGTTTGACGCTAATAAAAGTGCTAAACTAATTGTGACTAGAGTCGCTGTTATTATTAGGGGCAAGCTAAGTTCTATGCCTAAATAATTTAAAGTTTGTAATATAACAAAGCAAATAATAGGATGAATCAAATAAACACCTAAGGCATTGTTTGATACTTTTGCATATTTATGGGTTGATAAAGCAAAGTAAATAATGCTCAAACCTAATATTAGGCTTATTGTAAAGTTTAAAATATAGACGGAAAATGAGACGAGGAATAAATATGGACTAATTGTGTTGAATACTGATTCAAAGAAAGTCTCTCGATAATTAAGGAATAAAATAGTTAAGGTTGTTATGCAGAAAATAGAAATAATAGGAGTTTTTCTTAGCGAAGATATATTTTCATTGTTAATGAAGTAAGCTATTACAAAAAAAGGAAAGTATAAAATAACCGAGAAAAAACCTGAGATCGGCATAAGGTAAGTTTTTGTTATTAATGAAATTAATAGTGATATAGCTAAGATTGTAGATAGCTTGAATTTGTTTGATTTAACGCTTTTTGGTAGTAATAAAAAGATAGCTTGCCATATAGGTGTTGCTAAAAAAAACCAAACTCCGTACTGAGGAGAAAATAGATATGTTTTTAACGTTAACTCACCGGTAAAATAGAGTGGGAGCATATCGATTGTTTGAAACGTAAAGTAAATTATAAAAGCAGGAAGAAGGTGAGATTGTAACTCTTTCCATGTTGTATTTTTTGTTATAAATGCGACTATAAATACAAACATAGGTATTAATGTTAAGTCAAAAGCATTAATAATCAATGAATATTTGTTTTTATCAACTAAATTTAAATAAAAATTAAAAACAATTAATGAGCTTAACATTAATTTTAGTGTAGGCCAGTATGGTTGCTCGCTATTTTTTATATTTGAGATTAAGCTATTTTCTTTCTTCATACATATACCCTATCTAAAAACTAATTAATTGTACCTCATTGAGGTTTTAATTTGAAATGAATTATTTTAAGGATTATAGAATGGGTAAATACCTGTCAAATATTGATTAGTCTTTTTGCGTTACTACCTCACTATTATTGTGAAAAATTAGCTAGTTTAGGAACGGAATATAAAGTATCGCTTAATTTTTTAGCACTCAATGGCAGGATAAAATCACAGGCTATTAGAGCGCGGAACTAAAAAACTGAGAGGCTATTTGAAAGGAGAGTTGATTTTGGTTGGGAACGTAAAATTTGATTGAGTTTTGAGCAGTTAAAAAGAGGCGGTTTGAAATAGGGTACTATTATTCTGTAATGCACTGAATAAACAAGAATTATTGTAACTGCAGAGTTTGAGATGTTAGGGGCTAAATTTAACTCAAGTCTCTGCTATTACATTAGCACTTATTAGTATACGTAAGAAATCAGTAAAGGGATCCCAGTTTTTTCCATGAGATTTTCATTATATTGGCTTTGAATTATGGCTAGCTTAGCTGTTATCAAGCAATTTTTGCGTCACAGTGATTGAAGCTTCGACGCCTAATAGATATAAGGCTTGTTCTAAAAGGTCAATTTTGGATGCGTAATGAATATCTAGTAAGCGTTCTATTTGTTGTGCGTTGATGTTCAACCTGCGAGCGAGATCGACACGTTGTATTGCAGAGTTGAGAATAGCGTTATGCAAAGCAATTTTTAAGCAGCAGATTATAGGTAAATAAACAGTAAAGGTTGCATCACTTTTTGTTTGCGTTGCGAGTGGAATTGGTTTCCTGAGCTCAATATGTTCCGCAAAAGTGGCTAGCAAAATTTCTTGGGCTTCTAACTCAACGTCTTCTTTACAATAGCTAACACCCTGTAGGTCAGGAAAATCGCTAAAATTGATTTCATAAATATTTTCTTCCTCAATAAATTCAACTGCTGCTTGATAAGTGAACATGTTTTTCCTTCAAATTATATTCCAGTGTGTTAAGTGTTGCATTGGCGTATGAGGAAAACAAGTTTATCACTTCACTTCACTTCACTTAACTAGTCATTTCTTCCTTTATTTCTATGTCTATTGGCCCTGTATTTTATTCACTGGTCGTCATTGGAAATGATTAATGTGATCTTCTTAACATAAATATACCAATGTGAGAATCGTTTTATTCGGAAATTATTGAGAAATAAAGAAAACAAGTGTGAGGGCTATCGCAAATTGAAAAAATTTTTTGACCATAAAAATTGTAATAAATTAGCTTCTTTTATAAGCAGGTTCCTCACTGAATTATTTTAACTAAAAGTAATTTAATTTTTAATTTTTCATTATTCGATTAAGCGATTTTACTTAAGTTTGATTGCTGTTTAGGGTATTTTGTTAAAATAAAAGTATATAGTAATCAATGGTTACTATAACTAACGTTAATTAAATTTGAGGTGTTACGTGAAAATAGCTAAAAACGATAGGCATGAAGGCAAGTAATAATATCTTTAGTTCTTTCTATTTTAAGTGCCGATCAAATATTTTAAAAGAGATATAAAAAACATATGGAAAGCGGAATGTTCTCAATTGAAACCTTCATTTTTTGCTCTCGACTCAAAAGTGGCAGGTTGGCGTAGGTTGATCTTTTTATTAAAAAAAATGAGACTTCAGTTATTTTAGATAAAAAAGTAAATATTAATTAATCAAAAAAATTACTTTAATGAACTAATAACAAGATAATTACTTAAATTACCAAATAAGTAAAATGATCTAACAGATGCATTTAAGCTAAATAGATTTTTATTACTGGTCAATGATGTGAATTTTATAAATTTTATTAATATTGTCATATGGTGGTATTAAAATCATTGTTTAATGAATCTAATGAAAATAGAAGCGAACACTTAATATGTATGACAATATAATGAGTGTTTTTATGATAACTACGATTGAATAATTTTGAACGATGGTTGGAGTATAGATTAAACTTATTGAAAATTAATGATTAAGTTTTATTCCAATAATGCCGATAACGGCTTAATGCACTTATGTGCAACTCAGTTTCTTAATGCTAAAAATTGATTTGGATCAATATTTTGTTTTTGATGTTGTGCTTGGTTTTTTTTGCTTAGTTATCGCATCTAAAGAGTTGTTGCTTTGATTAAAATCCTGTCATTTTGCTTAGGGTGACTGAAAATGTTTTTGATATTTAGGATAAGGTGATAGAAGATAAAGAAATAATGAATATTATTTAATGAATTGATGGGTAATCATCTCATTGGTACAAAAAGAAACATAAGTACCTTGAATAGTTAATTTAGTGGTGCATAATAATTGGCGACTAATAATGACATCAGTAATTTCTGATTCTTATGGAAATCGCTAATTTTTTGGTCACTCCTTATTGTTGTAGGTATTCAGGAAATATATTTAATTTAGGTTTGGAAATTAGTGTATTTATACTCCAAATTGGGTATTTTTGAATGGATGACATGGGAAAATAATGGAATTACATTTACCCAATTTAATTACTTTTTAAATTTAATAATTTGATTACACAATACTTTCAAATTCATATTTGTTCTTTTTGCACACAGATCGCACAGATGTTGATAATATTCGGAAAGGAAAAAAAATGAGCTCGACGACAGATTTTCTGAAGCATATATACGATATTAACCTCTCATATTTGCTATTAGCCCAAAAACTCATCTCTCAAGAGAAAGCCTCTGCGATGTTTCGTCTAGGTATCTCTGATGCAATGGCAAATACTTTAGCAGACCTTACACTTCCTCAATTAGTCAAATTAGCAGAGACAAACCAGCTAATCTGCCAGTTTAGATTTGATAATAGTGACACAATTGAAAAGCTAACCCGTGATTCAAGAGTTGATGAATTACAACAAATTCATACAGGTATTTTACTTTCGACCCGATTATTGCAAACGCATAATGAGGGCGACACCGAAATAGCGAGAAAAAGATGAGTACCTCAGCTGAAAAAAGTATTGTCCAAGAAGCGAATGATATTCGACTAGCCATGGAATTGATCTCTTTAGGCGCTCGCCTTCAAATGTTAGAAAGTGAAACTCAAATCAGTCGTGGCCGTTTAGTTCGTTTATATAAAGAGCTGAGAGGTTGCCCTCCACCAAAAGGGATGTTGCCTTTCTCCACAGATTGGTTTATGACGTGGGAACAGAATATTCATTCATCCATGTTCTATAATGCTTATCAATTTTTACTTAAAAGTGGCCAATGTCGCGGTGTTGATGCCATATTACGAGCATATAGATTATATCTTGAACAGTGTATACCAGAACCCGGTGAAGAGCCTTTGTTGGCTTTAACACGTGCTTGGACCCTAGTCCGTTTTGTGGAAAGTGGTATGTTACAAAGTTCACAATGTAGTTGTTGCCATGGTTCTTTTATTACCTACGCACATATTCCTGAAAATAGCTTCACTTGCAGTTTATGCCAACCGCCATCACGGGCAATAAAAAAACGTAAACTTTCCGAGCATCTAGCCGATATTACGGTATATCGACAGGATGGCATTACTAAAGCGGTAATGTAATTGGATTGATTTGGTTAACAGGCAAAGGTTTTGCCTGTCACTCCTAATATTCCCTTTGACTGCCATCTGTTAACCAACGGAGTGAAAGGGAATATTGTGTTAATACTCATCGGGTATATCATTGTTACAGTTGCGGTTATTGGCGGATACTTAATGGTCGGTGGCCATTTAGGTGCGCTTTATCAACCCGCTGAATTTGTCATTATTTTAGGTGCAGGTTTAGGTGCCTTTGTTGTTGGTAACAGTGGCAAATCCATCGTCGCCTTGTGCAAAGTATTACCAAAACTCTTCCGTCGTTCCTCCTACAATAAAACAATGTCAATGGACTTAATGGCGCTGTTATTTCAATTACTGAATAAATCACGCCAACAAGGGCTGCTAGCACTTGAAAAAGACATTGATAATCCAAGTGAAAGTGAAATTTTTTCCCAATATCCCCGTATTTTAAAAGATGAGTCCACCATGATGTTTATCGTGGATTACTTACGTCTGATGGTGAGTAGTAACTTACAAAGCCATGAAATTGAAGCTTTAATGGATGAAGAGTTAGAAACCTTTCGTCAAGAAAATGAAGTGCCAGCTTCAGGTTTAAATATGGTCGGTGACTCTATGCCAGCTTTTGGGATCGTTGCGGCTGTTCTGGGGGTTGTTAATGCCTTGGGCTCAGCGGATCGCCCTGCGGGTGAGTTGGGGGCTTTAATTGCCCATGCAATGGTCGGGACATTTCTAGGTATTTTAGTGGCTTATGGCTTTATTTTACCTTTAGCTGCACTGATTAGGTTGCGTAGTAGTGAACAACTGAAAATGATGGAATGCATTAAAGTGACTTTCCTCTCAGCATTGCAAGGCTACGCTCCTCAAATAGCGGTTGAATTTGGCCGCAAGGTGTTATTCAGCGCAGATAGGCCTTCATTTGTTGAACTCGAGGATAAAGTTCGAGAAGTGAAAGTAGGTGCTCGCTCACAAGAAACAACAGAGGAGTAACTAACGGATGGCAGCCAATACACCTCATGTTATTCGAGTTAAAAAGCGCAGTTCGCATCAGCAAAACGGGCATGGTGGTTCATGGAAAATCGCTTATGCCGATTTTATGACAGCGATGATGGCGTTTTTTTTAGTGATGTGGCTGATCTCAATTTCAAGTCCTCAAGAGTTAACACAAATTGCTGAATATTTTCGCACCCCCTTAAGTACAGCTATCAACCCAGGAAGTAAAAGTGGCGATGCCACAAATCCGATCCCTGGTGGGGGGAAAGACCCTATTTTTCGTGATGGGGATGTGATGCCTGAACCTAATAATATTATTGATGGTAATGCAAATTATCGTTTTGAGAAATTAAAAGAGTCTCTTGAGCAGGCTATTTTAAAAGATCCGCGTTTGAACGAATTAAAGCCCCATTTACTGATTGACATGATTAATGATGGGCTACGTATTCAAATTGTTGATAGTGAAAATCGACCGATGTTTAAAGTGGGTTCGGCAGCGGTTGAACCCTATATGCGCGACATTTTGCGTGCAATAGCGCCACTTCTTAATGATGTACCAAACCGAATTAGTGTCTCTGGGCATACCGATGATCTGGCTTATGCCAACGGGGCTAATTATAGCAACTGGGAATTATCATCAGATCGTGCAAATGCTTCGCGCCGCGAGTTGATCCGCGGTGGAATGGATGAAAACAAAGTCTTACGCGTTGTGGGGATGGCTTCAGCCATTCATTTAGATAAAGAAGATGGCTTTGCCCCGATCAACCGTCGGATAAGCATCATTGTGTTGAATGATGAAGAAACTAAACAAATTCTCCGTGAATACGATGGCGCGAAGCCGATTAATGATGTGCTCAATAAACCGCAAAAGCCCATGTCAGAAACGGCCGTGGGTGTTGTTGCTGCGGTGAAAATACCGTGATGAATTGCTGTTATTTGAATTTATTACATAACTTGTTTAGTTGTCTGCCGGGTTGTTCGGCAGTCAGCGTTAAGTGAAACTTAAGCGAAATTGGATAAAAACCATGGATATTACCGAGTTTTATCAAACATTTTTCGATGAAGCTGATGAGTTGCTCAGGGATATGGAACAACATTTACTTGATCTTGATCCTTTTGACCCGGATAGCGAGCAACTAAATGCCATCTTCCGCAGTGCCCATTCAATCAAAGGAGGGGCTGCAACCTTTGGTTTCACTCAGTTGCAGAATACGACTCATACATTGGAAAATCTTTTAGACAAGGCGCGTCATGATGAGTTAACGCTCACACCTGACATAATTGATGTCTTTCTCGATGCTAAGGATGTTATGGCATCACAGTTAGATGCCTATAAAAATGATTCTTTGCCAGATGAAGACACTTTCAAACGCATTTGTGAGGTGCTTAGCCGGGTTGAAAATAGAGCAGAAGAGGTTGCTGAGATAGATGCTGCGCTACCTGAGCCTAAAGTTGAGAATACGGTTGTTAAAGAAACTTCCACGGAGCAAGGTGAATATTCACACTACTTTATGATCTCGTTAAATCAGCTCAAAGAAAATGAAGTTGATTTACTGGCGGATGAACTCAGTTTATTTGGGCATTTATATCACACTGAAAAAACAGCAAATAGTTTGCAAGCATGGGTGGGCACTAATACGGATATTGATGATATTAGTGGAGTGCTATGTTTTGTGGTGGATGAATCGCAAATTAACCATGAAGCCATTTCCTTTGCAGATTGCTGCGCTTTTTCGAAAGAAGAAACGTTATTAAATGACGATAAAGTTGAAGCAAGTGAAATTGAAACAGAGGTAAGTGACGTCGCAGAATCGCAAGATACGCCACAAACCTCGGTAAAACCTACCGTACCCGTGCCAGCTACCCCAGCTAAAAAAACGGCAGTCGCTAAACCGAAAGGGGATTCGAGCAGCATTCGTGTGGCCGTAGAGAAAGTTGACCAGTTGATCAACTTAGTGGGGGAATTGGTGATTATTCAATCCATGTTGACCCAACATAGTCAACATGTCGATCAGAACGAATACAGTGATTTGTTAAGCTCAATCGTACAGTTAGAGCGTAATTCCCGCGCTTTGCAAGAATCCGTTATGTCAATTCGCATGATGCCAATGGATTACGTGTTTAGCCGTTTTCCTCGCATGGTACGCGATATAGCTTCCAAATTAGGTAAAAAAATCGAACTGAAAGTCGAAGGAAGCTCAACTGAGCTGGATAAGAGTTTGATTGAGCGCATCGTCGACCCCCTGAATCACCTTGTTCGTAATAGCCTCGACCATGGGATTGAAAAGCCTGAAGTTCGTGTGGCAAATGGTAAGCCAGAAGCTGGCACATTGACCTTAGCGGCAGCACACCAAAGTGGCAATATTTGCATTGAAGTTCGTGATGACGGTGCTGGGCTAAACCGTGAACGTATTTTGGCGAAAGCGAAATCACAAGGCATGAGTGTGCATGATGGTATGAGCAATGATGAAGTTGCGATGCTGATTATGGCTCCGGGTTTTTCAACGGCAGAAGTCGTAACGGATGTTTCTGGACGTGGCGTTGGAATGGATGTGGTTAAACGAAATATCCAAGACATGGGCGGCCGTATTCAAATCGGTTTTACCGAAGGCAAAGGGACTATTATCCGCATCTTATTACCGCTCACTCTAGCCATTTTGGATGGTATGTCTGTGAAAGTCGCGGAGGATGTTTTCATCGTCCCATTGAGTGCCATTATCAGCACCTTGCAACCTCGCCAAGAGGATATTTATCGCTTAGCTGGCGAGGAAAAAATGTTGCTTGTGCGCGGTGAATATTTACCACTTGTTGAATTACACCAAGTATTTTCCATCGAAGAAGCCGAGCGAAATCTAGATAACAGTATTGTGCTGATTATTCAAAATGCAGGCCACCGTTTTGCGTTGTTAGTCGATAAATTAGTTGGGCAACAACAAGTCGTCGTAAAAAATATTGAAAGTAATTATCGCAAGATCCCCGGTATTTCTGCAGCAACGATTATGGGCGATGGTTCTGTTGCATTGATTTTAGATGTGGCTGAGCTACAAAAAATGAATAACAGCATTTTGATTAAAAAGAAACAGCAGGTTTCTCAACCTGTCGTGCACTAAATAGAGGCCATACACCATGTCTATGTTAGATGATGATTTAAATAAACACGAAGAAGAAAAAAACGGCGAAGGCTACCTTATTTTCACCTTGGGTGAAGAAGAATATGGCATTGAGATCTTAAAAGTGCAGGAAATTCGTGGCTACGAACAAGTAACTCGTATCGCGAATACCCCTGATTTTATCAAAGGAGTGACTAACTTACGTGGGGTCATCATTCCGATTATTGATTTACGGGTGAAATTCTCCCATGAAAACGTGGTGTATAACGATAACACGGTCGTTATTGTCGTGAATTTAAAAGATCGTGTCGTCGGTATTGTGGTCGATGGCGTCTCAGATGTGCTGGTTTTGAATGAAGAACAAATTGCGCCACCGCCTGATTTTGCCGTGACATTATCGACTCAATATTTGACAGGACTCGGAACATTAAATCACCGTATGTTGATTTTAGTCGATATCGAAAAATTATTAACTAGCGATGAAATGGCGCTGATTGACAGCATGGCTGAGTAACTCTCAGCCCCAATAATTGTTCAAATAATAATAAGTCATTAACTAAAGTTTTTGGTTGGATTACCGATATCCAAAATACAACAAAATTATGTTAGTAAAACGTCATGTACAGTCGAATTAAAATCGTATCGGGACTTTTGTCCGTCATTTTTATCTTTATTTTGCTGCAACTGGTGTCCAGTGGGTTGATGTTTACCAAACTGGGCGATAACAGCGACAGCATCAGTTATTTGAATTCATTACAACGCCAAAGACAAGTATTAACAGAAAGCTGGGTCAATTTGTTACAAGCTCGGGCAAACTTAAACCGCTCTATCAATGCCTATTTACTTGAAGGTCGTAAAATTCAAGACGATGCAACGACAGAAGACTTGATTAAAGCCGCTAAACGTAACTTTAAAGCTGCTGATGATGCTTATGTCCGCTATAACAAGCTGATGCAAAGTTCAGATTATGATAAAGCCAAATTTGAAAAACTGTTTAGCACCTATGAAACCTATCGAGACGCATTAATCAAGTTAGGTGAATTTGCGGAAAAAGGCGATCTTGAAGGTTTTTATGCACACAGAACCTCAGGGCACCAAGTGAAATTTGAAGAGCAATTTAATGCGTATTTTGCGGACATTTTTGCTGATTTCCAGGCCGAAGTCGTCAATGCAGATAATAACTATCGCCAATCGTTATATATGTTGGTGACGTTATCTATCTTACTCGCCTTAATTGGTTTCTTCAGTTATCGCTATGTTCGTAAAGGTATTATTGAGCCACTCAATATCTTAATTGAACGTATTAAAGTCTTTGCGTCAGGCGATTTAACACCTAACGTGACCACGATTGCCAATAATGAAATTGGTGAGTTGGCCAATGGCGTTCAACATATGCAGCAGGAACTGATTAATACCGTTCGTGGTGTGCTAGATGGTAGCGAAACTATTTACCAAGGTACAACTGAAATTGCTGCAGGTAACAATGACTTGTCGGCACGAACTGAGCAACAAGTCGCTTGCTTAGAAGAAACCTCCGCCAGTATGAGTGAGTTGACTGCAACCGTAAAACAAAATACCGAATATGCTCACCAAGCCAGTGAATTTGCAAACCAAGCTTCAGTGATAGCGAAAGAAGGCGGCAAAGTGGTATCGAATGTCGTCAGTACCATGCTAAATATTGCGGATAGCTCACAGAAAATCTCTGATATCACCGCAGTTATCGATAGCATCGCTTTCCAAACTAATATCTTAGCGCTCAATGCGGCTGTCGAAGCGGCACGGGCCGGTGAGCACGGACGTGGTTTTGCCGTCGTCGCTGATGAGGTGCGTAACTTAGCACAGCGTAGTGCTGATGCCGCTAAAGAGATTAAAACGTTAATTGAAGATTCAGTGTCAAGAACAGGGACAGGTGCTCGCCAAGCAGAAGATGCAGGTGAAACGATGACCAAGATTGTCGAGTCTGTCACACGGGTGACTGACATTATGACGCACATTGCGACCGCATCCGATGAGCAAAGCAAAGGGATTGCACAAGTCAGTATCGCTGTTGCAGAAATGGACAAAGTTACACAGCAAAATGCGTCGTTGGTTGAACAATCTGCGGTGGCAGCTAATGTCTTGGAAGAACAAGTGGCGAAACTGTCGCAACTGATCTCTATCTTCCGTTTACCACCATTAAAACAAAGTGAAATACGCAATATTCAGCCGGCAGCAAGAACGGTTTCAAATATCGTTAAAACACCGGATCTGACAAAACTGTCATCGAAAGAACATAAAGATGATGACAATTGGGAAACTTTCTAAGGGTTAAGCTCAGTTTTTCGCTGCAAAGCCTCGGTTTTGCAGCGTTTCTGTGCATTAGAAAACAAGGCAATGTTTCAGAGGTTCAGTTCTCTTAGCTGGCACAAGTGGGGATTTCTATGTTTGGTAAAAATATCCGAATTTCGGTGAGTTTGTATCTACTTCTCATTTTATTTTGTGGGATGCAGATTGTGTCTAGCGGGGTTTCTGTTGGGATTGTTGTAAGTGAATTAAAATCTTTAGAGCGTATTGATTTGGGGTCTGATAAGCGGGCGATGCTTGAAGAAACCAGTAAACACCTGATGCAAGCACGCAATAGCCTGACGCAAATTGCTTTACTGCATAAAGTGGGTGGTAACGAACCATTGATTGAAGAAACGAGAGTGACTTTTGATAAATTACTCGAAGAAGCTGAGAAAGACTACATCAGGTTTAAAAACCAACCTCTTTTGAGTGAAAAAGAAAATCTCGCAGCACTTGAGAGCCGGTATAAAGCATTTGTGTTGACACTCAAAGCATTAAAAACACATTTAGATAACAACGACATTGCCGCCTATATTGAACTTCCTGCCCAAGAAAACCAGGATCAGTTAGAGCAAGTTGTCGAGGAGTACCTTGAATTACTGAATGCGGAAAACGATGAATCTCTTGCAGCAGCAAGAATGTATAACACGTTTGCGTGGAGTTCATTCGCCTCAGTGATCGTCATCATCATCGCTGTTATCGCATTTGCTCACTATTGGATGAAACGTAAAGTCATTAACCCGCTAAAAAGTATGGGAGATCACTTTGCACTAGTGGCGGATGGCAAACTAAATCAAAAAATTGAAGTCACAACCGGTGATGAAATTGGTGAAGTGTTTGGTAAGTTAAAAGACATGCAGGAGTCTTTAGTGACTTCAGTGACAGCATTGCGCTCGAATACTGATCAAATGTATACAGGGATCCATGAGATTGCTTTAGGAAATAATAACTTATCATCACGTACTGAACAGCAAGCGGCATCACTAGAAGAAACTGCGGCGAGTATGGAAGAGTTGACAGCAACTGTTAAGCAGAATGCGGATAACGCACGCCAAGCGAGTGAACTGGCGGTGAGTGCATCAAAAACCGCAACGAAAGGTGGAGAGATCACTGAAGATGTGATTGACACCATGACCTCGATTTCCAATAGCTCACAAAAAATTAGCGCCATTATTAGTGTGATTGATGGCATCGCTTTCCAAACCAATATCTTAGCATTGAATGCCGCCGTTGAAGCCGCTCGAGCGGGTGAACAAGGGCGTGGTTTTTCTGTGGTTGCCGGTGAGGTCAGGGCATTGGCTCAGCGCAGCGCGGAAGCAGCAAAAGAAATTAAAACATTGATTGATGAGTCTGTTGGCAGAGTGAGCCAAGGCTCTCAACTGGTTAATGAGGCGGGTGCAACCATGAGTGAATTGGTTGCAGCTGTTAACCAAGTTACTGAATTAATGGGTAATATTGCATCTGCTTCCAATGAGCAAAGCCGTGGTATTGAGCAAGTCGCCACAGCAGTAAGCCAAATGGATTTAGTGACACAACAGAATGCGGCATTAGTTGAACAATCGACCAGTGCGACAGCGGCACTAGAAGACCAAGCAAACAACTTAGTCGATACCGTTGCATTCTTTGAATTACCCGAAAGCCATTTAAATCGTAATCGGCGTTAAGTATTGTGAAAATTCGTTTCTGAATTTTCGGTGGATAACCGTAACAGGTTATTTTTCCTTAGGTTATCCATCCTAAAAGGCAGCCAAATAACTGGCTGCCTCTGGGTTTTTATTGAATAGGACGACAAGTACGATGCTTTTTGTACCACAGGTAGAACCACTGACTGATGATGAGTTTGGTCGGGTTTGTCGATTTATTCATAAAAAATCAGGCATTGTCCTCACCATGAATAAAAAAAATATGGTCTATAACCGGCTATTAAAGCGGTTACGTGATTGTAATATCGACAATTTTTCAGATTATTTACGAATGTTAGAGCGTGAGCCTCACCATGCAGAATGGCAAGCTTTTGTGAATGCTTTGACGACAAATTTAACGGCATTTTTTCGTGAGCCACATCATTTTGTGACGTTAGCAGACTTTGTTCGCACTCGTAAAAATAGCGCCATTAATATTTGGTGTGCCGCATCTTCAACAGGAGAAGAGCCGTATTCGATAGCAATGACACTGAGCGATGTTCTTGGGCCAAACGCCATCAATGCCAAAGTGATTGCCAGTGACATTGACACGGAAGTGCTAGAAAAAGCGAAACAAGGTGTGTATCGCATAGAAGAGCTGAAGTCTTTAACAGCATTACAGAGACAACGTTATTTTATGAAAGGCGTTGGCGAGTTTGATGGCTATGCGAGAGTCAAGCCTGCATTACGCCAAATGATTGAATTTCGTTATTTAAATTTGAGTGATCATGATTGGCAAATGCAGCACCGATTTGATGCGATTTTTTGTCGTAATGTCATGATTTATTTTGATAAAGAAATGCAAATCAAAATGTTAGAGCGCTTTGCCACATTGCTTAAGCCAGATGGCTTGCTATTTATTGGGCACTCCGAAAATTTATCACAGCTATCGCAAAGTTTCGTTATTAAAGGGCAAACCGTCTACAGCTTACAAGCTGCGAGGAGGGGGTAATGAAAAAAATTAAAGTGCTATGTGTGGATGACTCAGCACTGATGCGCCAATTAATGCGTGAAATTATTAATAGTCATGAAGACATGGTTGTGGTCGATACTGCACCAGACCCTTATGTCGCACGTGACTTAATTAAACAGCATGAACCGGACGTGATCACGTTAGATGTGGAAATGCCACGAATGGATGGTATTGATTTCTTAGAAAAATTAATGCGTTTGCATCCAATGCCTGTGGTAATGGTTTCAACATTAACGTCGAAAGGTTCAGAGGTGACGTTAAAAGCGTTGGAATTAGGTGCCGTGGATTTTGTCACAAAACCCCAAATTGGTATTCGTGAAACGATGATGAGTTATCGCGATATTATTGGTGAAAAAATCCGTGCGGCAGCAATGTCTAAAATTACGCAACGGAGCCGCTTTGCTCGTCCAGAAAAAAAGATCAGTGAACCAGCGTCTCAAGCCAAAGCGCTCTCTCCTTATGTTTGCAATAGCCGTGTGATTGCGGTTGGCGCATCGACTGGAGGCACGGAGGCGATACGTCAATTTCTGGAAATGTTACCTCATGAATGTCCTCCGGTAGTGATTACTCAGCATATGCCTGCGGGTTTTACACGCTCTTTTGCTGATCGCTTAAATAAACTCTGTGTTTTGACCGTAAAAGAAGCCGAGCACAACGAGTTATTACAAAAAGGCCATGCCTATATTGCACCGGGCGATTCGCATATGTTGATTGCTGATAAAGGCAAGGGATTTCAAGTCATTTTACAACAAAGCGAACCTGTTAACCGCCACCGTCCTTCTGTTGATGTGCTGTTCGATTCGGTTGCTCAATGTGTTGGGCGAAAATGTATTGGGATCTTATTGACAGGAATGGGGATGGATGGTGCAAAAGGGCTATTAAATTTACGTAAGCAGGGAGCAATTACTTACGCACAAAACGAAAGTAGTTGTGTTGTGTTTGGTATGCCTCGTGCGGCGATTGAAATGGGGGCTGCGGATGAAGTGCAAGATATCCTCAAGATTGCCCCAAGTGTTTTAGCAAGACTTTCTTCTGTCACGGTTTAAACCGAGGCAGGAACTCACAATTGTATTTTGAAGGAGTGGTTATGGCCGCTAAAGATCTTAGTTTTTTGGTTGTCGATGATTTTTCTACAATGCGACGTATCGTCCGTAACTTATTAAAAGAGCTCGGATTTAACAAAATAGAAGAAGCGGAAGACGGTGTTGATGCATTAGAGAAAATCCGTACAGGTAGCATTGATTTTGTCGTGGCTGACTGGAATATGCCAAACATGGATGGCCTTGAGTTGCTTAAAACCATTCGTGGTGATGATGCTTTGAAGCATATCCCCGTATTAATGGTGACAGCCGAAGCGAAAAAAGAAAATATTATTGCTGCAGCGCAAGCGGGTGCGAGTGGTTATGTCGTTAAGCCGTTCACTGCCGCTATCTTAGAAGAAAAACTGAATAAAGTATTTGAAAAAATGGGTCTGCAATAACAGTGCGCGCCAAAGGAGATTTTCATGACTGAACAAGTGGGTATGGAAGGTATTCGCAATGGTAATGATGATTTAAAACAAGTCATTACGCGCATTGGTACGCTAATGAGAACCCTGCGTGAGAGTATGCGCGAATTGGGTCTAGAAAAAAGCGTTCAACAGGCGGTGGCCAGTATTCCAGACGGTAAAGACAGGCTGCGTTATATCGCACAAATGACAGCGCAAGCGGCAGAGAAAACCTTAAATGGCATTGATGTCATCAAACCACTGCAAGTGGACATGAATAAGAATGCGCAGGAGCTGCAGCAACAATGGCAAGAAACCGCTGGAGATACGGTTCCTACGCAATTGCGTGAGTCAACAGAAGCCTTTTTAGGACAAGTGATCCAAGACAGCGAAACGACTAAAGCAGAGCTGTTGGAGATCATGATGGCGCAAGATTTCCAAGATTTAACAGGGCAAGTCATCAAAAAAATGATGGAAGTAGTTGAAGAAGCAGAGAAACAACTGCTAGCACTGTTAATGGAAAACACGCCACCTGAAATGCGTGCGAAAACGCAAAATGAAGGTCTGCTTAATGGCCCGCAGATCAATAAAGAAGGCGTTAATGTGATGGCATCACAGTCTCAGGTTGATGATTTACTCGATGAACTAGGCTTCTAATTGCCAACATGGTTTTTAATTAAACTACTCTAATTACATAGGGTTAGGGTAGTTTTCTTGTACTTGAGCGACAAGGAGGAAATTGCAATGATAAATAACGATTTAATTTCGACTTTGGTAATGAAAGAACAAGCTGAAACAGTTCAAGAAAATGAAGAGGATAGCGACGAATGTTATTCTGAGTTACAGGTGAGGCAAGCGTTAATCAATCAACTAAAAAAAGCGCGTTTAGCCAATAACTTAACCCAGATGCAAATTGCGGAGAAAATGCAAACACAAAAGCAAAACGTGTCGCGCTTGGAAAAAGCGCAGTTCGACCCGAAATTAGGCACATTATTAAAGTATGCAGAAGCGGTGGGAATGCGGATTACATTAGATTTCTCATCTAAATAATAATAGGTATGCCAATTAGTATTGATGTGGGTAATTTAATTGCTAATCATGTTGATAAACCGTGATAATTTGGCTGCCAAGAACTTGCTCAAATTGGTCAACAAAATCATCGCGTATATCCCAATTATGAAAACTGAAACCTAGATTGCCGAATGCCCATTGTGGATCAAACCGCCACTTTGATAGAGGAGCATGAAAATCGCAACATAAACAAGCGAGATTTTCTGGTTTTCCTTCATACCAGTCGGATACCGCATCACCCCATGCGTGACTCTGTTCGCTTTGTTCATTTGCACACTGTGGGCAGTAAATACCGAGACCATTTCCCCCTGCATGGAATACAGTGCGTTCGGTAACGATAGATAAATAGTTTTTCAAAGTACCTTCAGGTAACTGAGTCGGCACGATCTCATCATTAATTACGTACAAAATGGGTTCTTTGTGAGCGGGGGTAGGACGATAAATCACTTCACCATACTCGATACCTTGAAAATCAGGGTCGATAATACCTTGCTGTTTTAGCCAATTAAGCATACGTGAGGCTTCTTTTGGGGCATCTTCTAAAGTGATATTTGGGGCAACAAGGTGGCAAGTATCCATAATAACCTTTTGTCGTTAAAAGCCATCAATAAGTAAGTCAATTGCGTGTTTAATGGTGTCTCGTTGGCTACTTAAGTCAACGATTTCTTTCCCTAATAATGAATAAGGGACGCAAGCCATTTGGTGAGTCATTAAAATGAAAACCTGCCCGTTGATAGATAATTGTGGATTTAAGCGTACAGGTAATGGTTTTTTAACAAGCCTACTATCGAATAACGGGATGACTAAGCGAGTATTCAATATATCAATAATATTACTTTGAATATCCAGTAAATATGGGTATTTGATAGCATTATTTCGATTTTGATAGAGGCAATATTGCATTAAAAATCCTTGTATTTATCTGAGAGTAATCCATGTTCTTCATTGATCCTATTTAACTCATTAAAACCTTCTCTATTTTCATTTTTCCATTTCTGCGCTTCTAGGCGTTTTAATTCAGCCTGCAAGGCACACGTTAGTATTGCAGATAGGTTAAGTTTTGCCTGCCTAGCTTGTTCGTAGAGTTCAGGCGCCACCGTGACACTGACGGTTTTTTTCATTCTTTGAGCCGTGGTATTCATGGGATTTCCTTAATTACACGTGTTCATACGCATGTAATTTAGCATGCTTATTGCTCATATAGGGATTTTATTCTTTATTAATACGAAATATAGGATTATCTTCAGTGGGCGCTCATGTTTGCGAAACCCTTCGCAAAATTGCCGCCTTATTGCTCAATAGGCAAATAACCCCCTTGAACTGCGTCTATTTTCCACCATTGATTTTTTTACACTCTGTCATGCTATAGCGATAACTCGTATTTTCATTAAATTTTGGAACCGCGGTGTCCGACGAGAGTGATGTAGAAAAAACAGAAGAACCCACACCCCATAAAAAGCAAAAAGCCAAAGATGATGGGCAAATCGTTCGTTCAAAAGAACTTAGCTCGCTAATGATGATGTTAGCTGGCGTGAGCTTGCTATGGCTAAGTGGTGGGCATCTGGCGACACAGCTACGGCAAATTGCTCGGCAGGGTTTTATATTTGATAGCCATTACTTGCAAAATACAGGTTTGATGCTCAGTTACTTAGGGCGCGTTGTGAGTGAGGCGTTATTTGCTTTATTACCCGTCATCGGCGGGTTAGCGTTAGTGGGTATTTCTGCGTCATCGTTAGTGGGGGGACTCGTTTTCAATAGCAAGTTGATTAAATTTGATTTGAAAAAGTTAAATCCAATCAAAGGGCTAAAACGTATTTTTTCTATGAATGCGTTATCGGAGTTATTTAAAGCGATTTTGAAATCGTTATTTGTGGGGTTAGGGGCATTTATTTTTCTTTGGCAAAGTTGGCCCTCATTACTGCATTTAGTCATGGAATCACCCGTTACGGCGCTAAGTAATGCATTGCAGAAAGTCATTTTTGCAGGGTATTTAATTGTGTTTTTGCTTATTCCTATGGTGGCTTTTGATGTTTTTTATCAGTTTCGCTCCCATTTGAAAAAATTGCGCATGAGTCGCCAAGAAATCAAAGATGAATTCAAGCAGCAAGAGGGCGACCCTCAAATTAAAGCTAAAATCCGTCAACAGCAGCGTGCGATTGCGCGTAACCGAATGATGGCGGATGTCCCAAGTGCGGATGTTATTGTCACTAACCCGACACACTATGCGGTTGCCCTAAAATATGATGACAAAAAAATGGGGGCACCAAAAGTATTAGCGAAAGGGGCAGGCGTATTGGCTCAGCGCATCAAAGAAATTGGTGAAGAGCACCGAATATTACAGTTAGAAGCACCGCCGCTTGCTCGTGCGCTATATCGCCACGCAGAGATAGGGCAAAGCATTCCTGTTGCATTATATGCAGCGGTTGCAGAAGTTTTAGCATGGGTTTACCAACTGCGTCGTTGGCGCCGTGAAGGTGGGCTCAGACCAAAAAAACCGAAAAATTTACCAGTGCCACCGACGCTGGACTTTGCTGGAGATAACAATCGCGATGGCTAATTTGGCTTCATTATTAAAATTGCCGAAAAATTTACAGGGAACGCAGTGGCAAATACTGGCCGGGCCGGTTCTTATCTTATTGATTTTGTCGATGATGGTATTGCCATTACCGGCATTTTTATTGGATTTACTGTTTACCTTTAATATTGCGCTTTCCATTATGGTGTTATTAGTGGCGATGTTTACCAAGCGTACGTTGGATTTTGCCGCTTTTCCAACCATATTACTGTTTGCAACTTTACTGCGACTCTCTTTGAATATCGCTTCTACCCGGATCATCCTAATGGAAGGCCATACAGGACCAGATGCTGCCGGGCGAGTCGTCGAAGCATTCGGCCATTTTTTGGTGGGGGGGAATTTTGCAATTGGTATAGTGGTGTTTATTATCCTCGTATTGATTAACTTTATGGTTATCACAAAAGGAGCCGGACGTATTGCTGAAGTGGGTGCACGTTTTGTTCTTGATGGAATGCCAGGCAAGCAAATGGCGATTGATGCGGACCTCAACGCGGGTATCATCAGTGATGATGAAGCCAAAAAGCGTCGCACAGAGGTTACACAAGAAGCTGATTTTTATGGCTCAATGGACGGTGCGAGTAAGTTTGTCCGTGGGGATGCTATTGCGGGGATCATGATTATGGTGATCAACGTAGTGGGTGGGCTGATTGTTGGTGTTGCTCAACACAATATGTCTTTGGGGAATGCGACGAGTACATATACCTTGCTGACTATCGGTGATGGGCTTGTGGCGCAAATACCTGCTTTGATTATATCAACAGCGGCAGGGGTTATTGTCACTCGTGTCGCAACCGATGAAGATGTGGGTGAACAGATGGTCACCCAGCTATTCAATAACCCTCGCGTGATGTGGTTGAGTGCAGGAGTTCTCGGTTTAATCGGTTTGATCCCGGGCATGCCTAACTTTGTCTTTTTGCTGTTTACCGCAGCATTGGCTGCCCTTGGTTGGTATTTAGTGCGTAAATCCCAGAAACCGGAAAGTGCCACGGGAGATAATAGCCAATCGCAGCATTTCCAAGAAGCCAATAAAGTGGTTGAAGCCACGTGGGATGACGTGCAATTAGAAGATTTATTGGCGATGGAAGTGGGTTATCGGTTGATCCCATTAGTCGATAATGAACAGCAAGGCGAGTTATTAGGGCGATTGCGTGGTTTACGTAAGAAATTTGCTCAAGAAGTGGGGTATTTACCACCGGTGGTGCATATCTGCGATAACTTAGCACTTTCCCCATGTGAATACCGAATTCTGATTAAGGGCGCGGAAGTTGGACGTGGTGAAGCACAGCCTGGTCGTAGTCTGGCTATTGACCCAGGCAATGCCGCGGGGACGCTACAGGGGGATATCACTAAAGAGCCTGCGTTTGGTTTACCCGCAATCTGGATTGATGATGATTTACGTGAACAAGCACAAATTCAAGGGTATACGGTGGTATCAGCGAGTACTGCGGTGGCAACTCACTTTAATCAAATTTTACTGCAAAACTCCAGCACCTTATTTGGCCGCCAAGAAGCACAGATGCTGTATGACCGTGTGAAAAAAGAGATGCCAAAACTGGCAGATGACTTGATCCCAGATACGATTTCGTTAACGATTTTGCACCGTGTACTACAAAATTTATTAATGGAAGATGTGGTGATCCGCGATATGCGCACCATCATTGAAACCTTGGCCGAAATGGCCGGGGAAAACGGGGAAAATAAAGATACCGATTACTTAACATCTCAAGTGCGCATTGCATTAGGCCGAGCAATCACACAGCAGTGGTTTGGTCATGCAGAAGAAATTCAAGTAATTGGTTTAGAGGCTAGCCTTGAGCAGATCTTACTGCAAGCCGCGAAGAACGGCGGTGGGTTAGAGCCGAATTTGGCACAGTTTATTCAAACTCAAGCGGAGCAAGCCGTGGCACACCAAGAGGCGATGGGGGCACCAACGGTATTATTAGTCAACCATGGTTTGCGTTTGATTTTATCGCGTTTCTTGCGTCGCAGCCTGCCGCAGCTGGTGGTTATGTCGAATTTAGAAATGACGGACCACCGTAAGATAAGAATGACGTCGATGATTAGTGGCAGTTAATCATCTTGCTTCTATCTGAGGAGTTATGTAGTATAAGTCTGTAGTCGTTTTGAAGCTA
This sequence comes from Providencia sp. M-27, assembly GCF_011077905.1. Taxonomy (NCBI): domain Bacteria; kingdom Pseudomonadati; phylum Pseudomonadota; class Gammaproteobacteria; order Enterobacterales; family Morganellaceae; genus Providencia; species Providencia sp. M-27. Next base: position 103,580 of record NZ_JAALBT010000008.1, read on the forward strand.
AATTGTTCTTATACCGAAGGCGTGTATTTGAATGCTCGTCAAAACGCAAAGAAAGTACAAAGAGGCCGCTCTAGTAAGAGCGGCCTCTTTGTACTTAACTGGCTAAAAAACGCCCTACAATTTTGCCTTTATCTGTTAGCAACACAGATTGCCCATCACGCAGGACTTTTTTCAAATTGTGCTTTCGTCCGATTTTACTCAAAGCTATCTTTTTTGTACCTGATGCGAGTTTAAATGCGGTTAATCCATCTATGTGGATAAGCTGAACTAAATCTTTATGAGTAAAGCTATGTAGGTAGTAGGATTGCATATCGCTAGATAGCCACCCAAGTAGGTCGATTAAATGACGATACTCTAACTTTAGTCGGCTTAACGTTGAAGTGATATCATCAGGGGCACTTTTGATTATCGAGTTATCAAACTCATTAACTAAGTTACCAAATTTCCATATAGGTTCAAAATGAGCACATCTATTGCGCAGTTTATTTGTTTGCAGCAGCCGTTGAATGATTCTATGTCGATTTTTTATATCTTTAGGATGTGACTTTTGATGGATAGAGTACGGGTAATACTGAAAAATTTTAGGAAATATTTGTTCCCATGGAATAATTTCACCATTGCTGGTTTTATTAATTTTTAAAATATGCGCCCATTTTCCATTCTCTAGAGTTGAAATTATTTTATGTGGAGCAGGGGGTGGTTGAATATATTTGCCATTTTTCTTTTTCGCAGAATCAATAGCGTTGAAAAGTTTATTACTGCGTGTCAGACCTAGATAATCATACCAATTACAAGACTGAGCATTACCAGATAATTTTTTATTACATACAGTTAATTGATTTGTAAAATAAAAATGGCTAAGAGTATTATGGATTTTGTTTCTTAACGTGATTTCAATTATACCAATCAAGTACATAAACTTAGTGGAAATTTCTTCATTCCAACAGTAAATGCCATGCAATTCGTTCATATCTGTTGTTTTGAATATGGTTCGATAGTTAAAAAAACGTTCGATACTAATATCTATAATGTGTGAGTTTACATTTATGGGTGGTGCCCTAAACATATCTATCCCCGTGGTATTTAAGAGATATAGTCTAATTGATAAACGTTATCTCAGATGAAATAGTTAAATTTACTTAACTTATCATTGAGGGGGGATGATAAAAAGAGGTTGTTACAGAGATTTTGTCTGTATTTACCCTTTATGAGCGGGATATGAAATGAATACTAGATAAGACGGGTGTGTTTTGGACAGGATAAAACACACCTTAGATCGAAATTTTCTTACCTAATGCAGGGCTTTTTGACTCTAAACCATCCGCACCATAAGTGGATTGGTTATTATGTTTTTTCACAAAATTGAGGCGTTGAGCGTTGAACTCAATATGCAATTGTAGCATTTGGTGATTACGGTAATTCAGCTCTTTTAGCTCAGTTGTTAAGCTTTTAATGGCTTCCCATACACCTGCTAGTGCATCATTGCCTTCATAAGGTGCACTGATCTCAGATTGTGCTTCTAACGCTAGGCGGTTTGTTTCACCATGGCCGATCGCAGCAACTAAAAACCGTTTTTGTTCAGTGGTTTCCTGAAAAGGCGAAGGCGGCACACGGTGATAACCTAGTAATAGCTCTTCATTTTTCATCACTATTTGTAATGATTGCAAATGGGCGAGTTGTTGCTCAAGTAATATCAGTAATTCGTCAGTCATAGTGGTTATTTATTTCATTGATAACATGCATTCATGAGCATCGCGCAAAATGCCATCAGCAATTTTTTCAGCATCCATAGTTAGGGTGCCATCTTTGATTGCTTGTTTAATTTGTTCAACTTTAGCACTATTAATATCACTTGCTTGTGGTTGCAATAATTTTTTTTGTAGCTCACTAGGAGCAAAAGAACTTTCTTTAACGACTTCATTAGTGGGCACTTTTTTGTCCCGCATCGGGGCAGCCGCATCTTGTGGATCGCGGTTTGTCACCTGAGTCAACGCAGAAATTGCAGATGTTTGCTCAATAGCCATAATGTGTTTTCCTATTCCCGATTTTTTTCATATGTGAGTTATCGGCTTATATTGATGAATCTTTAGTGTGTATAGTGTTACAAAATATTGCATTACTCGTCATACTTCAAGTTGCAGCGTTGTTAACTGCGCTCAGATAGCCGAATCACATACTTGTGTATGCTCATCGGTCTATCTTTACTTGTCGCCTAGCTGCCACTTGAATTATTTAGAGTAAATACTCGTGATACTTCAATCTGCAGTGTTGTTGACTGCGCTCAGCTCGCCGGATCACATACTCATGTATGCTCATCGGTCTCTCTTCTCTTGTCGCCTAGCTGCAACTCGAATTATTTAGAGTATATACTCGTGATACTTCAATCTGCAGTGTTGTTGACTGCGCTCAGCTCGCCGGATCACATACTCATGTATGCTCATCGGTCTATCTTCACTTGTTGCCTAGCTGCCACTTGAATTATTTAGAGTACAAGTGGGGTTGTTTTTATTTTAATGCCACTTGAACACTGCCATTTTCGAGCGCTTCCCCATTCACAACTTGCCCATTTAACAAGCGCACTCGGGTATTTTGGCCGGCAGTGGCGTTATTAATCGCTCTGCCTTCGTATTTCACTGAGAAATTATCACCATTGGCGAACACAAATACCGTTTGCCCCGCTTTTATTGCCCATGGTTGTCTTGTCATTGATTTTGTGAATGTTTGTCCGGCTGGAATATTGCGCAGGGCGATCGCTCCGCGAAGTGCGATTTTATCGGTGCTTGCGCCTGCTGGTAGCTTATGTAATAAGCCCTTTTTAGTTCCGATATCAACAAACTGTATAGATTCCCCTCTGGTTATATTACGTGTGGCTACGTAATACTGGCCTGTAACATTCACCGTTAGCTGAATAAACTGTTTTTTCTTGCCACATTGTACTGGGAGGGAAACATTACCCATATTGCGTCCACCAATAGGTGGGTTGATTTGAGGGTACTCACAAGTTGGCCAACGCTCAATTGGGGTTTTAATTTCTATTGAAATGTGCGTTTTCTTGCCATGAATTTGGCGAAAATAATGGTTGATATCTTGGGGTAACGACGCTTCAGAAAGCGCTGGAGTAAGCCCTAACAAACTGATTACCATATATAATGGCATTTTTTTAGCGTAATACATCCCGTTGTATTCCCCCCAACAAACAAACTTTTTCACGATTGCAGTTTACGCAGCTCCGTAATAATGAATGAGCCAAATAGGTCAATTATTTTGCCTTTATCTCGCCATTAGATTTTTTAGTAGGCCGCTAAGATATGCGGGTCGAATTTTAATTTTTACTCACGAACGCTCAAATTCAAGGATCGCGTTATTTCCATTGAGGCCCACTATGATTGATAAATTAAACGCCACGTTTGCTTTCCAGCAACAGGCTTTGTCAATACGCGAAGCAAGGCAGACCGTATTAGCTTCAAACATTGCTAATGCCGACACCCCCGGCTACCAAGCACGTGATATTGACTTTAATCGTCAACTTCAACAAGCCATGGATAAAGGTGTGGTAGGGGGAAAAGGCGTGACGCTCGCTGTTACGTCGAAAGGACATATCGAAGGGCGAGGGGGCAAAGCGCCAAATATTGACCTGAAATATCGTGTTCCTTACCAAACCTCAATGGATGGTAATACGGTAGATATGGATATTGAACGCAGCCAATTCGCAGATAACACCCTGAAATATCAGGCCGACCTTACATTCATCAATAGCCGCGTCAAAAGTATGCTGGCTGTCTTACAGCAAGGGTAATCTTCATGGCTTTACTGAGTATTTTTGATATCTCTGCATCTGCATTGACCGCGCAATCTCAACGCTTGAATGTCAGTGCGAGCAATATGGCAAACGCAGAAAGTATTGCAGGGCCTGATGGTCAACCATATCGTGCAAAACAAGTCGTTTTTCAAATGGCACCACAAGGGCGCCACGAAGTGGGAGGCGTGCGTGTGAGTGAGCTGATAGAAGACCCTACGCCACCCCGTATGGAATATAAGCCCGGTCACCCGTCAGCGAATGAAAAAGGCTATGTGCAAATGCCGAATGTCGACATGGTTGGTGAAATGATCAATACCATTTCAGCCTCCCGTAGCTATCAAGCCAACTTAGAAGTGATGAATACAGCAAAAACCTTGCTGCAAAAGACACTCACAATAGGCCAGTAAGGGAGCGTTTTCATGGGAATTGCAGCCACAATGTACGACTCTTTGGACAATTCGATAGCTGGCCCTGAGCCGGCTGCGAGCAATGTGCCAAAGAAAAGTCAAAGTGACGATATGCGCGACACTTTTTTAAAAATGATTGTCACGCAGATGCAAAACCAAGACCCAACAAAACCAATGGAAAATACGGATTTAACCAGTCAATTGGCACAAATTGCCACGCTTGAAAGCATGAATAAACTCAGCGATAGCGTGAGTGGCATTTCCCAACAAATTGGTTCAGGTCAGTCATTACAAGCCACTCAGCTTGTCGGAAAAGGTGTGCTTATTCCGCGCAATGAAATCATTTTAGCACCACTCAAGAAAGAGAGCACAGGCGAAGACAGCAATGTGACTAAGCCATCAAACCCGCTTCCTGACGAGGGCATCAGCCCAAATAGCCCTTCAATGTTTGGGCTTAGTAACAAAGGTGCTATTGCAGGTGAAGAGGGCGGTGAAGAGCCGCAATCTGAATATATTTCCTCGCCGTTTGGGTTCTTTTTACCGAAATTGGCGGACAACGTTGAAATTACTATTCGCGATAAAAACCGAATGGTTGTGCGAACCATTACCTATGATACGGAAGTTAAACCCGATATCTATGATATGGCGTGGGATGGTCGTGATAACAACGGCAACTTGGTCACGGATACAACAGGAAAATATTACTTTGATGTGAAAGCCGTCAGTTCAGGGGCTGAAATCGAAGTGACCAAACTGGGGTATACCCGTGTTAACGGTGTGACCCCAGGCTCTGACGCACCATTACTTGATGTTGGCATTGGGCAAAGTGTCCCGCTGAGCAGCATTTTCAAAGTTTATCCATCTTCTTAATTTACCCCCAATACTCATGGAGAAAATATGTCTTTTTCACAAGCAGTCAGTGGCTTAAATGCAGCCTCAGCGGGGCTTGATTCAATTGGTAATAATATTGCCAACTCCGCAACAAATGGTTTTAAAGGCGCGACGACCTCATTTGCCGATATGTTTGCAGGCTCAGGTGTTGGCTTAGGTGTCAATGTGGCCGCAGTGACCCAAAATTTTAAAGATGGCCCAATCACGCGCACGGATAGAGCGACAGACGTTGCCATCTCAGGTAATGGTTTTTTCCGCGTACAAGACCAAAACGGTGATACTTACTACAGCCGTGATGGTCAATTCTTACGCGATAAAAGCGGTAATTTAGTCAATAACCAAGGGATGGTAGTCACAGGTTACCCCGCGAGTGTTGATGAAAAAGGCAATGTTACCATCCAAAGTGGTGGTGTACCTGAAGGCTTGAATATCCCAACGGATATGATGGATGCGAAAAAATCTGAGTTAGCGAAACTGACGATAAACCTTAATTCTGAAGATAAAGTTAAAGATAAGAAATTTGACATCACAAAGCCTGATGATTCAGCAACGTATAACTTTAGCACCACAATGACCGCTTTCGATAGTCAGGGTAATACCCATGAAATTTCAGTGTACTTTGTTAAAGAGTCAGATAACAAATGGACCGCTTATGCGAAAGACGCTAACGAAACTGAAGCTAAAAAACTGGGTGAACTAGAGTTTGATGGTAATGGTAAGTTAAAAGACGCAGATAAAGCCACATTTGCTTTCGCGTATAACGGGTTAAATGGCGCTGATAATGGAATATTAAACGTTGATTTAAGTAAGACTCGCCAACAAAAAGTCAGCGAGTCTTCCGTTAGTGCGATTGATGTTGACGGTTATCCAGCCGGTGAATACACCACCTTTAAAATCGAAGATAACGGTTTGATTACCGCTAACTATTCTAACCAACAAAAACGTGTGGTTGGTCAAGTGGCATTATCCGCTTTCGCAAACCCAAATGGTCTGGTCTCCCAAGGTGGCAACGTTTGGGCCTCTTCTAATGCGTCAGGTAACCCGATGGACGGCGTTCCGGGTGTCGGCCAGTTCGGTAAATTAACCAGCGGTGCGTTGGAGTCTTCTAACGTGGATATGAGCCAAGAGTTAATTAGCATGATTGTGATGCAGCGTAATTACCAATCAAACGCGCAAACCATCAAGACACAAGATCAGATGTTACAGACGCTAGTTAATTTACGATAAAACAAGAGGGTGGCCATGGATCACGTCATTTATACCGCGATGGGAGGAGCGCGTCATGCGCTGGAAAACCAAGCGATTGTTTCAAATAACATTGCCAATGTGTCAACCGCAGGCTTTAAAGCGCAATTGTCCGCAATGCGTGCCGTACCGATAAATGGTGACAGCGAGCAAACCAGAACACTGGTGGTGGCTTCTACTCCCGGTGCTGATATGAGCCAAGGGCCGCTCAATTATACGGGTAAACAAACTGATGTTGCGTTGAATGATAAGCACTTTTTGGCTGTTGAGTTAGCAGATGGCACAGAAGCTTATACCCGTAACGGTAATATTCAAGTGTCTAGTGAAGGTGAACTTGTCATTGGCGAACGTCGCTTACAAGGTGATGGTGGGCCAATTAACGTTCCGCCAAATGCAGAATTAACCATTGGTGCAGACGGGACAGTTACCGCGCTTTTAGCCACTGACCCACCAACGATGTTAGGGCAAATTGGGCGTTTGAAAGTGGTTGAAGCACAGCCTCAAGACTTGCTCCGTGGCGAAGATGGCTTGTTTCATTTATCACCACAAGGGCAAGCGGCAAATGGCAATGTTTTGCCACAAAGTGAACGCGGAATTGTCACTGCGGGGGTGATTGAAGGCAGTAATGTCAATGCGGCAGAAGCTATGGTTTCGATGATTGCTAATGCAAGGCACTTTGAAATGCAAATGAAAGTTGTCCGCAGTGCTGATGAAAATGCACAACGGGCGAACCAACTGCTCGCTGTTAGCTAAATACAGTAAGGAATTATTATGATCCGCTCATTATGGATTGCTAAAACAGGGCTTGATGCCCAACAAACTAACCTTGATGTTATTTCGAATAACTTAGCCAACGTTAGTACCAATGGCTTCAAGCGCCAACGCGCTGTTTTTGAAGATTTAATGTACCAAAATATTCGCCAGCCGGGTGCCATGAGTTCAGAACAAACTTCGTTACCATCGGGTTTACAAATGGGAACGGGGTCACGCCCTGTTGCCACTATGCGTATTCACGCCCAAGGTGCATTAAATAAAACTGGAACAACGACAGATATCGCGATTAAAGGCCAAGGTTTTATCCATGTGCAAATGCCAGATGGTACAGATGCCTATACGCGAGATGGGGCATTACAACGTAATCAAGATGGCCAATTAGTGACATCCAGTGGCTACCAAATTGTCCCAGCGATTATGATCCCCGATAACGCTAACAGTTTGACGATTGCGCGAGATGGCACTGTATCTGTCACTGTGTATGGGGATACTCAACCGCAGCAAGTTGGCCAAATTACATTAACCACCTTCATTAATGATGCTGGTTTGGAAAGTATGGGGGAAAACCTGTATATGGAAACCGCCAGTTCGGGCGCACCAAATGAAAGTGCACCGGGTACCAATGGCGCAGGTTTACTTTATCAACACATGTTAGAAACCTCTAACGTCAATGTGGCAGAAGAGTTGGTCAACATGATCCAAACTCAACGTGCTTATGAAATCAACAGTAAGGCGGTATCCGCTTCTGACCAAATGTTACAGCGATTAACGCAATTGTAATGGGTAAAAATACGTAGAAATAACTCATTGCGATAGTGATGAGTTATTAATGAGAGGGACCTCTTCGTGATGATAAAACGTACACAGCAGCAAAAGAGTAACATGATGATTGAAAGCGGCACGATTTCTCAACAGCAAAAAGCAGCGTTGCTAACACGTTTCATAACACCTAAACAGGCAGGGTTACTTGCCATTTTGGTCTTAGTTACCAGCGGTTGTGCACAAATCAAATCGCGTCCATTAGTGGACACCCAAACCACGGCAATCCCAACAGCACCGACAGCACCTGCACCGAATGGCTCGATATTTCAAAGCGCTCAACCCGCTTACTATGGTTATCAACCATTGTTTGAAGACAGGCGTCCTCGTAATGTTGGCGATATTTTGACCATTAACTTGCAAGAAAACGTGAGTGCGAGCAAAAACTCCTCAGCGAATGCCAATCGTAGTGGGAAAACAGGTTTCTTAGCTGCGATCTTACCGGGTTTCATGCAAGGGTGGATTGGCGGTAAAAACACAGAATTAGATATTAAAGGTAACAGTGACTTTAGCGGCAAAGGCGGTGCCAATGCCAACAACACCTTTAAAGGCACCATCACTGTCACTGTAGACCAATTATTGGCGAACGGTAACTTACATGTGGTTGGTGAGAAACGTATTGCGATAAACCAGGGAACGGAGTCGATTCGTTTCTCAGGAGTGGTTAACCCGCGCACTATCGGCTCAGACAATCATGTGAGCTCGACACAAGTCGCTGATGCACGCATTGAATATGTGGGTGACGGCTATATTAACGAATCGCAAAACATGGGATGGCTACAACGCTTTTTCTTAAATGTTTCGCCTTATTAATTAAACATTAGCGAGAAAACAGCCGAGATAATTTAATGAAAAACAACGTATTAATTTTGCTATCACTATTTTTTTGCTTCGCTTTTTCAGCACACAGTGAGCGTATTAAAGATTTAACTACCGTTCAAGGCGTGCGAGATAACGCGTTGATTGGCTATGGTTTAGTTGTGGGTCTTGATGGGACAGGTGACCAAACCATGCAAACGCCGTTTACGACCCAAAGCTTGAATAACATGCTGTCGCAAATGGGCATCACGGTGCCACCGGGTACCAATATGCAATTGAAAAATGTAGCTGCGGTCATGGTCACCGCCAAATTGCCTCCTTTTGCACGTACAGGGCAATCCGTGGATATTGTCGTTTCCTCAATGGGTAACGCGAAAAGCTTACGTGGCGGTACGTTGTTGATGACTCCCTTAAAAGGGGTTGATGGGCAAATTTATGCGATGGCTCAGGGTAACATCTTAGTGGGTGGTGCGGGTGCCAGTGGCGGCGGCAGTAGTATTAAGGTCAATCAACTCAATGGCGGTCGTATTACCGGTGGAGCAACTATCGAACGTGAGTTGCCGAGCAGTTTCGGGCAAAGTGGTGCGATTAACCTGCAATTAAACGAAGATAGCTTCACATTGGCACAAGATATTGCGGATGCAATTAACCGAATGGGCGGTATGGGAACCGCGTCTGCGTTAGATTCTCGGACAGTGCAATTACTGGTTCCTGCCAATAATCGCGACCAAGTGCGCTTTTTAGCACGAGTGCAAGAACTGAATGTGCGTGCGCCAGTGGCTGAAGCGAAAGTGATCCTCAATTCACGCACCGGCTCTGTGGTGATTAACCGCAGTGTCACACTAGATAGCTGTGCTGTTGCACACGGTAGTTTAGCGGTCACGGTAGAAAGGCAAACTCAAGTGAGCCAGCCGGACACCCCATTTGCGGGTGGGCAAACCGTGGTGACACGAAACACCAGTGTCGGAGTACAAGATAGGGGCGGAGCATTGCAAAAAGTCAACGCCAGTGTGCAATTAAACCAAGTCATTCAAGCGCTGAATACACTCGGTGCAACGCCAAACGACTTGATGTCGATACTGCAAGCGATGGAAAGTGCAGGCTGTTTACGTGCGAAACTGGAGATCATCTAATGAGTGACATGCAGCTATTGCAAGGTGCCGCATTTGATTTACAGTCACTGGGGCAGTTAAAAGGTGAACTGAATAAAAATTCGGAGCAAGGGCTGCGCCACGTCACGCAGCAACTTGAGGCAACATTCGTTCAATTGATGCTAAAAAGTATGCGTGACGCACTTCCGCAAGATGGTTTATTTTCCAGCGACCAAACGCGCATGCTTACCAGTATGTATGACCAGCAAATCGCCCAAGATCTATCGCAAAAAGGCTTAGGTTTTGGGGAAATGATGTACCAACAGCTCACTCGAGACCAACATACTTCAAGCGAGCCAACATCCAACAGCTTACTAGCGTTAGATGAAAAAACAGCACAATCATTACCACCATTTAATATGGAACAAATGATGCGCCACTTTGCACCAATGGGCGATGCTCTATCGGCGCCATTCCAAAAAATCAAAGCCTTATCACTTAATAGCAGTAATTTTATTAGCCGCTTAATTGAACCCGCAAAAGCGGCAAGCCAAAACAGTGGTATTTCACATTTTCTGGTATTGGCACAAGCGGCATTAGAAAGTGGATGGGGGCAGCGCGAAATTCTGAAATCAGATGGAAAAACCAGCCATAACCTATTTGGGATAAAAGCGGGAAAAAACTGGGAAGGGCCTGTCACGAATATTATGACAACAGAAGTGATTAACGGCAAAACCATCAAAATGCGTGATGATTTCCGCGTTTATGGCTCTTATGAAGAGGCGATTGCCGATTATATCAACCTATTGACCGAAAACCCGCGTTATAAAGATGTCAAAAAAGCACCGACACCAGAGATTGCCGCACGCCGTTTACATCAAGCTGGATATGCCACAGACCCCGGTTACTCGGACAAGCTTATCACTTTGATTAATCAAATACGCGGCCATCAACCGACAAGTAGCCTCTCGACGTCAAGGGCGGTTCAGGCTTACACCATCGATTTGAACGATATTTTCTAAAAATACGGAATTATTGCGAGTTTGGGCTAAATAAATACGCTGAATTTCCGATAACCAAATATGCTCTAAATACTTTGCGTTGCTATCGCTTTTATTGTGTCAGCCAATGGCGGCGATAAGCATCCAGAACAGGAAAAGCTTATGCTGAACAATGTAATGAATAATGCGCTCAGTGGTGTGAACGCTGCACAAGGCGGGTTAAGTGTGATTTCTAACAACTTAGCCAACGCAGGTGTAGGTTACTATCATCGCCAAAGTGCTGTTTTCGGGGAGAATCCCGGTACGATGACACCTAATGGCTATTTTGGTAACGGCACTTATTTCAGCCATGTTCGCCGTGAGTTTGATGAATTTGTCAATGCGCAGTACAGCCAATCCCGCGCGCGTAGCGGCGACTATGAGGCGTACGTTAAGAACTGTAATAAAGTTGATGATTTGCTTACTAATGATATCGAAGATATCTCGAGTAATATTGGCAGCTTTTTTACTGCGTTAGACGCGGCCAGCAGTGATGCCAGTGACAAGACATTGATTGACGTTTTTTTAGGCAACTCAAATGCATTATTGAGCCAGTTTAAAGAAGCAGATCGTCGTCTGCAGGAAATGGAACGCGATACGAATCATCAGATAGAAAATAAAGTCAAAGATATCAATATCTACGCTGAAAAAATTGCCGGTTTAAACCAGCAAATTTCGCGGATCCGTTCAGTAAGTGGCTCAGAGCCAAACGATTTATTAGATGTGCGTGACCGTTTAGTCAATGAAGTTAACTCATTGGTTGGTGTGAAGGTTATTGAGCAAAACGGAAACTATAACGTGACGTTTGCCAATGGCTTGCCGTTAGTCACTGGTGAGAAAGCGAATCGCCTGGAAGCGGTTCCGTCTTCTAAAGATGATAGCCGTTTTAGTATAGGTTTTGTGGGGGCGAATGGCCAAGCGCGTGAAATCCCTGATGAATCATTCCGTGGTGGGGAGCTCAGTGGTATCTTGCGTTCTCGTCAAGAAGTCATGGACCCTGCTTATCAAAAACTCAATAAGTTAGCATTGGTTTTCGCGACTAAATTCAATGAAGTTCATAGCAAAGGTTATGATGCCAACGGTAACACTGGTAAAGACTTCTTTGAAATGGGTAAAGGCAGCGTTGTTAGTAACACCCATAATAGTGGCAAAGCAGATTTTGATCTCAGTTATAGCGATGTGTCTAAAGTGACAGGCAATAACTACGAAATGCGTTTTGACGGCAATGAATGGAATGTCACACGTTTACCCGAAGGCATTAAAGTTCCTGTAGATTCCAATACTGCGGGTACACTGAAATTTGATGGTTTAGAAATCAAAATCAGCAATAGCACGGGTATGTCTAAAGGCGACTCATTTCTGGTGAAGCCAGTGAGTGGTGTGATCAACGGTATGCAGGTCTTGGTAAGCAATGCATCTGATTTCGCAGCTGCTGGAAGTAAAGACAGCGGCCCAGGTGATAATGAAAACATTAAACAACTGGTTAAACTGCAAGACGAAAAACTCATTGATGGTAGCTCCACGTTTTCTGATTTCTATGCAACGTTAGTTAATGATGTGGGCAGCAAAACCAAGCAAGCGCAAATTGATTCTGAAACACAGAACAAAATGACAGAAAGCTTCTATGAACAAGAGCAAGCTATCTCTGGCGTGAATATGAATGAAGAAAGTATTCAGATGCAGAAAATCCAACAGTTTTTCAATGCCAATGCGCAAGTGCTAAAAACAGTGGATGATTTATTTAACGCATTGATGCGTGCATTCTAAATATTAGCGATAGAATAAGGATTTAGCGATGCGTTTAAGTACTAATATGATTTATCACCAACGCTTGCAGGACATGAACAGCGCTCAAGCGCGTTGGATGGATGCAGGAAGCCAATTAGCGTCTGGTAAACGTGTAAGCAAGCCTTCTGATGACCCGCAAGCGTCTTCGCAAGCGGTGCGGATTAACCAATCAGAAGACCGTAATCAACAGTATGTTGCCAGTCGTGGATTTGCTAAAACAGGAATGACGTTGCAGATGAGCATTTTGACTCAGATGACAGATGTGACGACACAAATCGATACCACAATTATTCAGGCATCAAACCAAGGTAGTTTAAGCGATAAAGACCGTAATACCTTGGCAGAGCAACTCACGGGGCTGAAAGAGCAGTTAGTGGCGTTGGGCAATTCGACTGATGGCAATGGCCGATATATTTTCGCGGGTTTTAAATCAGATAAACCACCATTTGAAATCGATGCTAACGGTGATGTGTTGTATCACGGTGGCGACAAAGCGATTATGCAGAATGTGGCGAGTGACCGTGAGATGACGACTTATTTCACTGGCGCGCAAGTGTTTGATACGGACAGTAACGGGGTTGTCAATATTTTCAAAGCGCTGAATACGGGTATTGAGTCACTGAAAAAACCACTGCAAGGCGCACCTCAAGCAGATTTAGACCAAGCGCAATCTGAGTTAGGTGACGCGAACCGTGCCATTAAATCTGCATTAGATCAAATTTCCAATATTGAAGCTAAGCAAGGTTTACAATTACAAGAAATTGATAAATTGAATTTTTTAGCTGACACGCGCTCAATTCAAAACGCAGCCCGTAAAAGTGAGTTGTTAGAAACTAACTGGACTGGCACCACCACAGATTATTATAAAGAAAAAGCGATGTTTGAAGCTTCACAAAGTATTTTTAAAGACTTAAATAGCATGTCACTTTTCGGTAGCCGTTAATTATTTAATATTATTTTTACTCACCGCGCTGTGGAGTGATCCAAGCGCGGTTTTTTTGTTTGGTTTTTTTAGTCACTACTTCAAAGTTTGAGTTCACTATTTGTGTTTTTCATATTGCATAAATTTGCGTTTGTTTTACCCTAATTTGACCTTTGATTTTTGCTCTTTAAAAATTCATTCACTAAACAATAAGTTGCAACCAGTACTGAAAATAAAGCTATTTTTCATTTTTTAAAGTTAGCACGTTGTTTTTATTTGTTTTAATCTACAAAAGTTATAGTTCACTGCCACACAGGCAGCTTAGAAAACCAATACTACCCCCTAAATTTTGTTTATGCCGTTCACTGCCACACAGGCAGCTTAGAAATCATTATCCTTATGTTTGATGTTAGTTTGTAGTGTTCACTGCCACACAGGCAGCTTAGAAAATCTGCTGCGCACCGAACTTTTGAAATGTTAGGTTCACTGCCACACAGGCAGCTTAGAAAATCATCATGTCGTTATGTTTACCGCCGAACATGTTCACTGCCACACAGGCAGCTTAGAAAGCTTAATTGCGGTTTTTTTACGTTCAAAATTCGTTCACTGCCACACAGGCAGCTTAGAAATTACAAGTTTACAGCCAGTTTTAATCCGCTCTGTTCACTGCCATACAGGCAGCTTAGAAAAATTTGAATTTGAATCGCTTGCTCTGCTGAAAGTTCACTGCCATACAGGCAGCTTAGAAAGTCAGATGTAGATACCATCTCTAGAAGCGAACTCAAAATTAATGAAGGTTAATTTTGGCTGATATCTTATTTGATTTTTTATACCCCCCAAACAGATTTGAATCAGCTTTTGCGTTGTAGTCCATAATGCTGCTCGAGTCTCAGATTTAAAAAATTCTATTGGTATTGCTAATTGTTCATTGTATTGACTGTATTTTGGCATAAAAAGCGCGGTAGTAATTGGTTGTCCAACTATTGGGGGGCACTTCGCTTTTAAATTTTCCTTAGGGTTTTCTTTTTGTAACAAAGCTAAACTAGATATCTAATTTCACTTGAACATCAATATGTATTTTGAAATAGATGATAAGCCACCATAACGGTAGCTTTTTGCTGTTAGATGACTTTACTATTTGATAGTATGAATTCCCTAATGTTTCACAATGGTTAAGTAGTAGCCTATGATTTTTTAAGTACTGATAGAAAAGTGAAAGAGTTAGGCATGCAACTTGAAAGTCGTAGCCAGTATCGATTTAGTCATAGCCATTAGCGTGTAAGTACCATATTTTCTAGGCTATAATTCATTAAGTATAGCAGTTTAAACCTCACATATGTAGGTATACAAATGATTGTTTTTATTATCAATCTGAAAGAAAGTTCTGAACGTCGAATGAAAATACAAATTCAGCTCGATAAAACTAAATTGAAATATGAATTTATCAATGCGATAAACGGGAAAGATCTATCAGACACTGAGCTTAAAGAGATTACTTATGACTATCCAAATTGTATGCTTTCAAAAGGTGAAATTGGATTTGTTTTAAGCCATTTGTCAATTTATAAAAAAATGGCAGATGAAAACATTGAGCAGGCATTAGTACTAGAAGATGATGCCACACTACCTCATAACATCGAATATGTAGTATCTAAAATAAAAAAAATAGATAAATTAACTAAGCCAAACATTTATTTATTATCATGCGTTGATAGTTACATAAAAAATCAAAAACTAGATAACAATATTTTCAAAGTTTATCAAGCTATTCGCTCTCATGCATACATTATCAACAAAAAAGCAGCCAAAAGACTCATATCATTCCAAACCCCAATTAAGTACGAAGCTGATATGTGGTGGTATTTTAGATATTTCAACTGTGCTAATATATATTGTTTTATACCGTCAGTCATACCTTATGATGATGAAACTAAAAGTATTTCTTTAATTGAGCAAGAGCGCCTACCATTAATAGAATCGAGAGAAAAATACAGAAGTCGACTTCGGAAAAAAATAAGAAATTATCAATATTATAGATTGAAAGATCTATTTTTAAAGAAAGTACTTCTAAAAATTGAATATTGTAAAAAATAACACTGGACGGGGCCTATAAACATAAAAACGCACAAGTTAGAATACTGATAGGGATGTAGAACGGGTCTACTTATTTCTTGATATTGCAGAGTACATGTACGTAAGACTTGGAGAACATTAAGAAAAATGGGGGGTAATGATCTTGTGTCAGTAAAAAAACTTGATATGATAATAAGCCGATTGTTACAACGGCTCTATTTTATGGGGTTAATTAGCAGTATTAATTTAAATCTTTACGCATAGCATTAATTAAGCGATTAACATCAAATTTACTCATAGGATCACCTATCGCAAGACCAAGATTATCACTAGTCGTTAGTTGAATTGCATTCGGGCTATTAGCACCAAAAATAATATTACAATTCTGATTTAAAACATTACGTTTATTATTATAGACACAATATTGTTTTATATTAAAAGCACTTGCTAAGTGAACAATCGCGGTATCTACAGAAACAACCACATCAGCATTTTCAACTAGTGCGAAAGAGTTTCCTGCATCACTATATGGATTTAACACCACATTTTCTAATGATTCACAGTTAATATTATGACCTAAATTAAAAACAACTGTTTTATAATCGTTTAGAGAGTTTAGATACTCGATTATTTCATTTATTTGTTGCATTGAAAAAGAACGTTCACTTTGTGATGCATAAGGATTAAGTATGATTAGTTTTTTATTTTCTTTTATTGAATTAGCATAGTCATGAGCAGACGAAAATTTGACACTATCAAAAGATAATTTGTATTGATAATTTTTAGTATCTAGCTTTAAATAGTCTAGAACCTTTCTCATTCGGTCAGTCAAATGAGACCCACCGTCACTGTGTAGATTTATATCGTATATACTTGCTTTAGGCTGATCGAAACCAATTGATTTTGCAGGGTTTAATAGAAATAAGGTTTTTAACCTATGGCGTATAGAATGGTCAAAATCAAAAATATCAATAACTAGATCAATATTAACTTTTTTTAATTCACTCACTAGTTCAGGTATTTTCTTTTTATCAAAAGAATAAAAACCATCATTCCCGATAATATCAGAAAATAAAAAACTTAATTCTTCTGGAGCAATAACGTATACTTTTTTACCACTAGACCTAATTTTTTCAATTAGACCTGATGTAATAATAGCATCTCCTATAGCCTTTGCGTGCATGAAAATGCATACGTTATTGCAATCATTTACATCAATGTTTTGTTTTTTATAAAAAAGCTTCATAAACCATAGGTTCAGTTTAAACTTGATTTTTTTTGTTTTTTCATTTCTATATCTATTTATCTTTCTTAATATATTCATCTTCTAATTTTCACACTTAAATTTTATAAGTAAGAGCATAGCTATTATAATAATTATGATTGTAAGTTATTCAACTTAAATATTACTGATAAATGATTTAAGACCACATTCCCTTACTGTCGTAGTACATCAGCATCAAAATATATATCAATTATTCTTACTCGACATTGACTAACCCTATACCACAGCATCAATATGATATAAGCGTTGGTTACAGCGAAAGCCGCCCTTGAGCCTGAATTTTCTGTCTTCCCTGAATAGATGTGTGTAGTTGTCGAGGTCACTGCCATAAACCGCATAAAAAAGTTATCAAAGAGGTATTTTTTACTCACCATTTTGTGAAACTCTTCGCAAATTGGACTTTAGTCATGGGTTAAGGCTTGTTTCGTAAGTTAAAGCTTATTCTAATAGGATTAATTGATTCAAAAATCTTATTATTTAAGGACGAAATTTAGCGTTTATGGATGATTTCTCGCCGAGTGACTTAAAAACTATTTTGCATTCAAAACGTGCCAATATGTATTACTTGGAACATTGCCGAGTGATGCAAAAAGACGGTCGAGTGCTCTATTTTACCGAAGCCAAAAACGAAAACCTCTATTTCAATATCCCGATTGCGAATACTACAGTTTTATTACTGGGAACAGGAACCTCCGTCACTCAGGCGGCGATGCGAATGCTATCCCAAGCAGGGGTACTCGTTGGCTTCTGTGGTGGTGGGGGAACGCCACTGTATATGTCCACCGAAGTTGAATGGCTAACGCCACAAGGGGAGTATCGGCCAACAGAATACCTACAAGGCTGGTTATCTTTTTGGTTTGATGATGAAAAACGTTTAGCGGTGGCTAAAAAATTACAGCGGTCACGCATCAAGTACTTACAACAAGTATGGCAAAGCTCACGTGAGCTACAAAATGAAGGTTTTACCTATAACGACAGCACTATCCAATCCGCATTAAACATCTTTCACCAACGCACTGACGCAGCCCAAGATACACAAGAATTATTACTCACCGAAGCCCAACTGACTAAAACCTTGTATAAGTATGCAGCGAATAATACGGGGCAAAAGAATTTTACGCGTCAGCACCAAGCCACCGACAAGGCTAATGACTTTTTAAATCATGGTAATTATTTGGCTTATGGATTGGCGGCGAGTTGCCTTTGGGTATTAGGTATTCCTCATGGCTTTGCGGTAATGCACGGTAAAACTCGTCATGGGGCTTTAGTCTTTGATATTGCTGATTTAATTAAAGATGCCATTGTTTTGCCGTGGGCATTTATTTGCGGTAAAGAAGGGGCGAGTGAGCAAGAGTTTCGCCAGCAAATTTTGCAATCCTTTGTTGACCATCAATCCCTTGATTTTATGTTCGATACCGTCAAGTCACTGGCTTTACTAGCAACAAAAAATCCACAACAGGTGACGTCCCTATGATGGTTACCTTTGTTTCTCAATGTGAAAAGCATGCATTAAAACGAACTCGGCGAGTGTTAGATGCATTTGCTAACCGAATTGGTGATAACACATGGCAAACCTTGATCACACAAGAGGGTTTGCAAATGGTTCAAAAATTGTTGCGTCGTAGTGCCAGCCGTAATACGGCGGTAAGCTGCCATTGGATACGTTCTCGTTCGCGCAGCCAGTTACTTTGGGTGGTTGGCAACAAAAATAAATTTAACTCGCAGGGGTATGTTCCGGTTAACCGAACAGAAAAGTCCTTATTGGCTAGTGAACGTGAAAATAATTGGAAATATCTGCCGTTAATCAATGCATTAACGCGTTTAGCTGCCTTGCTTCATGACTGGGGAAAAGCCTCTCAGTTATTTCAAGACAAATTAAACCCGCACAGTAAAAACCATTTTAAAGGGGATCCGCTACGTCATGAATGGGTTTCTTCATTATTATTCAGTGCATTGGTAAAAAGCCAAGGTGATCCGCAACAAGACGAAAGCTGGCTTGATGCACTAGTTAACTCCTCATGGCATGAGCTGCAATTACAAACGTGGGTAAAGGAAAATAATCATTGTGAAACACCACTCAGCCAATTACCTGATGCGGCCTCGTTATTGGTGTGGTTGATTGTTTCTCATCATAGATTACCGTTTTTAGCGAATGATAAAGAACGTTTATTCTATGCAGATAAAGCCTATGATTCGTTAGCAGAACTGTTAGAGACAGTGGATAAACAGTGGGGCTACCAAAATTACTATAATGAAGCTGATTATTCACAGCGTATTCATCAATGTTTTGAATTCCCATATGGCTTATTGAGCGAGTCAAAAGTATGGCAACAAGCACTCAGTCAGGCGGCAGAACACCTTAAGCATCAACTTCCTCTGTTAAACGAAGCGTTAGAGAATGGCTGCTGGCGGTTGGTTGCGGAACAGGCGCGCTTATGTTTGATGTTAGGGGATCATAATTATTCATCAAAAG
Organism: Providencia sp. M-27; assembly: GCF_011077905.1. Lineage (NCBI taxonomy): Bacteria > Pseudomonadati > Pseudomonadota > Gammaproteobacteria > Enterobacterales > Morganellaceae > Providencia > Providencia sp. M-27. The sequence continues at coordinate 123,006 of NZ_JAALBT010000008.1, forward strand.
AGGCTGACCCGACATGGCAGTCAGATATTCCATTATATGCCAATACCCAACGTTTGCATGGGCACACTGAATATAAGCAACGGCTCGATGAACACTTAGTGAATGTGGCTAATATTGCGGCTAACGTCACGGAATACTTACCATTCTTCGCAACTGAGCCGCCTGTCGCAAGTGACATCAACGAACTTAAACACAATAAACATGCCACAGGGAAATTTAGCTGGCAGGAAGATGCAGTTAACGCCATTAATCAATATCGAGAAGAACAACAAGATAAAACGCAAGGGTATTTTATTGTTAATATGGCGAGTACCGGCTGTGGTAAGACAATCGCTAATGCCAAAATTATGCAGGCGCTAGCGGAAGATAAACAAAGTTTGCGGTTTATTTTAGCGTTAGGGCTGCGAACACTGACCCTACAAACAGGGGATGAATATCGAGACCGATTAGGCGTCGAAGATGATAACCTTGCTGTGCTGATTGGTTCAAAAGCGGTATTAGAACTCCATCAAGAACAACAAAATAACATTGAAGAACAGCCTCTGTCAGTGGAGTCAGGCTCTGAGTCCCAAGAAAGCCTTTTTGATGATGAAAGGTTAGAACTAAACTGGCAAGGCAGTTTACCGGAAGAAGAGCTCTCTACGGTATTAACAAGGTCAAAAGACAGAGCGTTGCTGTACGCGCCGATCTTAGCCTGCACCATAGACCATATAATGGGTGCCACAGAAACCACGCGAGGTGGGCGTTATATCCTCCCTTACCTGCGGTTAATGTCATCTGACTTAGTGATTGATGAGATTGATGATTTTACGGGGGATGACTCGAAAGCGATTGGGCGTTTAGTCTATCTAGCTGGGGCCTTGGGCCGTAAGGTGATGATTTCATCTGCTACTATTCCCCCAACATTAGCACTTTTCTATTTTAAGGCTTACCAATTAGGTTGGCGAATACATGCACTTAGCCAACAAAAATCACTGCAAGTGGGGTGCGTATGGGTGGATGAGGGGCAATATGACGGGAAGAAAGATAAATGTTTGCGTTCATGCCAAATTGCAACCATCACGGCTGTAGATGATGACATTACTCTTAATCATTACCGTCAATACCACCATACTTTTATTGAAAAACGCATTAAAGTGCTGCAATCACAGGCAGCGCGTCGCAAAGCGTTTATTGTGCCGATGCAAAAAGAACAAGGCTCTGATCGACAAACGCAATATTTTTCTCATATTCAGCAGGGGATCTTAGGCCTGCACCAAATGCATTTCTGCACTGAAAAGCAAACCCAACTGCAAGTCTCCTTTGGTGTTGTACGTGTTGCCAATATCCCCGTTTGCGTTGTATTAACCCATTATTTATTAGCGAGCGAATGGCCGGAAGGAGTAGAAATTCGCACGATGGCTTACCATAGTCAGCAAGTGCTGCTGCTACGTCATGAACAAGAAAAACACCTTGATGCGGTATTGAAGCGCAAAGAAAAAATAGGGGAGCCCCCGGAGGCTTTCCAAAACCCCGTCATTCGTCAACATATCGACCATGTTCATCAGCAAGGTAACGCGAAACAGCTTATTTTTATTCTAGTAGCAACACCTGTTGAGGAAGTCGGACGCGACCACGACTTTGATTGGGCTGTAATTGAACCATCTTCTTATCGCTCTATTATCCAAATGGCTGGGCGAGTGCATCGGCACCGAGAGGGGGAAATTAGCAGCCCCAATATTGCCTTGTTGCAATATAACTGGAAAGGCTTTATTGAAGAAAAACCACAAGATGTTTTTTATAAACCGGGCTATGAAAATGGCAATCTAAACCTACGGCTATTCACCCATGACCTGCGTGAGCTGGTGGATGAGCCGCAATTGCAAAATTCTGTCGATGCGATCCCTAGAATTCAACAAATCCCGAATTGGAAACGTCAGCAAAAAAACAGTTTGGCTTGTTTAGAACACGCATCAATCGAGCGATTGATGGGCGATATTACCGATTTTAAACCCAAAACAACAACGCATTCACGCCTGCTTTCTCAAACAATAGAAACTCCGTTAAATACACCTAACACGCTTTGGGGATATACCTGTGGGGCTTGGGGGCTAACAGCTCTTTCTCAGCAGTTTTTTTCATTTAGAAAAAGTGAACCAACAATGTGTTTATCGTTGATTTTATCAGCAAAAAATAACCCGTATTTTTGTGAATATGATAAAGACAGTGGTTGGGTAAAAGTTGATGGTAAATATGGGATAGGTTTTCAGCCACTGGCCGAGCCACTAAAACAGAGATTATGGCTAGTGCGTGATTATCAGCAATCCTTAGAAAGCCGTGAAAATGAATACCAGTCAGCGGAACAACTTTCTCGACGTTATGGCGAAATCAGTTTCTCACCACGCGAAAAAAGTGGAGTTCATTTTTATTATAACGACCAAATGGGACTCAGCACACTTAATGTTTCCGAGTAAAAAATTCAGTCATAAGGACCATTTACTATGTTAGATCCAGCAATAGAGGCCTTTTTTGCGGAGCGCAAAGAGGGATGGCTTAAAAAAAATGTAAAGGCGTCGATGAGTGATAATGAACTTCTGCAATTGCAGCAGGAATGTGATGCGGCTTTTTCATTGTCACAGTGGTTGCCGAATGCGGCAAAGCGGGCAGGGCAAATATCGTTATCCACTCACCCTTGCACCTTTAGCCACCCAAGTTCTCGAAAGAACAAAAATGGTTATGTCACTGCAATACTGGCCAGTTCTGCTCAGGCAAATGACGGTTTTTTGCGAACAGGGAATGTTGTTGTTGAGACGGACGCGTTAGGTAATGCAGCAGCGCTTGACGTGTATAAATTCCTTACCCTTGAGTTGCAAGATAACAAAACATTATTGGCGCATATTGAGGATGAAACGTCATTAGCAAAAGACCTGCTTAAACAAGGCGATGAAAACTATCAAGCCCTGCGGGACGGTTTTCTGGCTATGGTTGTGTCAGATGATACGGTAGCGACGAGTTCAAAAATCAAACAAGTTTATTTTCCTGTTTGGCTAGAGGATAGCGAATATCACTTATTATCACCATTAACCCCATCAGGCTTAGTTTTCGAACTGCGTAAACGCATTGATGCTATTCGATTTTCTGAACAGACTAAAGCACTGCGAGACTTAAAACGTAAAGGGGAATTTAGCGACATTGGCTATCAAGAAATTTATGGTCTTACAACCATTGGTTACGGGGGAACTAAGCCACAAAATATTTCCGTGCTCAATAATCAAAATGCAGGTAAAGCGCATTTGTTACCCTCACTTCCGCCTAAAATAGCGCAACGAAAGCTACGTCTACCCACTCATGATTTCTTTTCAAACACGTTAAATCCTTGGCAAGTAAAAGAAAGCTTAGAGGCATTTCATGGCTTGATTTCACTACCCAAAGAGCTGCGTGGCAGCCGTTTTATTGAATATCGGGATAGACGAATTCAAGAATATCTCGATTACGTTATGTTAACCATGTGGGAAGTACGGCGCGAATTTGAACAATATGGCATTCAATTACCAGCCGAACTCGCTAAAGTACAACAAACTTGGTTGTTTCCAGACCAACAGCGGCGCAATAACTCAGATGAATGGTTAGAGGAGGTGATCCTCCTTATTGCCCAGCAATTTATGCGGCATTACAAAAAAGTACTGGGGAAAAAAGCGATAAGTTTAGGGGATGATGAACTTGCGGCTATCGCGGACGTTATTGCCATTAATAAGGAGCTATTACGATGAGTTCCACTTATATACTTAAACTGCCGCATTTAAAAATTCACAATGCAAATGCGTTATCTAGCCCTTATACCATTGGTTTTCCAGCCATGACGGCTTGGTTAGGTTTTATGCATGCCCTAGAGCGCAAACTGGGTGACGATGGCTCGCTAAATATTATTCTCGATTCCATCGCCATCATTAGCCATGACTGTGACTTACAAACTTATCGTGGGGCCAATGATTATGTTAGTTCCATTGTGGGAACAGGCAACCCATTAAATAGTGATGGCTCGCGCTCTGCATTTATCGAAGAAGCCCGTTGCCACTTAGACGTTTCTTTGTTGATTAAATATGGCATTAAAAACAATAAGGTGATTGAAGGTCTTCCTGAATATTCACCGCTACTAGATGTTATCCATGATTTAGTGATGACCATGAAACTCGCTGGGGGCGATATTCTGTCATTAGGGAAGCCATCGGTGCATATTTTGCCATCGGAAGATGCGAATGGGAAATATAGACAAAAGTTACTCAATAGCGTCATGCCTGGCTATGCATTGATTGAGCGTCGCGACTTAATGATTGGCGCAATGAATAATGGGCAAGATGCCATAGATGCTCTGTTGGATCATGTGGTCGTGGAAAACTATTGTGTTGATACTGGAAAAGAAAATGGGAACAAGACGTCATTTGAATGGCGAACTCAGCGTAAAACGGCAGGCTGGATTGTTCCAATAGCAACTGGATATCAAGGTATCTCCCCGTTAGGACAAGCAAAAAACCAGCGAGACTCAGAAGTGCCACATCGGTTTGCTGAAAGCGTCGTTACGTTAGGGGAGTTTGTATTAGCGAGTCGCGTGAATAACATTCATGAAATTTTGTGGGGATTTAAGTTTGTTGAGTCCCAAAACCTGTATTTATGCCAACAAGTGGCAGCTAACTTTATTTCGAGTGGAGAGTAATAATGGCGAAGAATAATGATGTTGCATCGGTTTTAGCATTTGAAAAAAAATTGGTTCCATCAGATGGCTATTTTTACGGTACATGTTGGGATAATAAATCGCAATTTTCACCATTGTCGTTACAGGAAAAATCTGTACGAGGGACGATTTCAAACCGCTTAAAAGGCGCGGTGAAAAGTGACCCTTTAAAATTAAATTCAGAAGTGGAGAAAGCCAATTTACAAACAGTGGATGCCTGTGCATTAGGGACTGAGCAAGACACTTTGGTTCATCAGTTCACCTTAAAAGTGCTTGGAGGCGTTGAAACGCCATCGGCTTGTAATAACGCATTGTTCAAACAAAGCTATGCGCAAGCGGCTAAAGATTACATTGAAAAACAAGGCTTCCAAGAACTAGGCCGCCGTTATGCCCAAAATATTGCCAATGGGCGCTTTTTATGGCGCAACCGTGTGGGGGCTGAACAAATCGAGGTAGTAGTTAAAGTCCTTAATAAAGGCCAATCAATGGAATGGGTGTTTGATGCGACACAATACAGTATTCATCAATTTGATGCGAAAGATGAAAAAATCACTCAGTTAGCTGAAAAGATTGCGGCGGCCTTAGCACATCCCCAAGGCGCTTTACTATTAGAAATTACTACCTATTCTCAATTAGGTAAAGCACAAGAAGTGTACCCGAGCGAAGAATTGGTGATGGATAAAGGCAAAGGGGATAAAAGCAAAATCTTATATCATGTAAATGGACATGCAGCGATGCATTCACAAAAAATTGGTAATGCTTTGCGTTCTATTGATACATGGTATCCCGCGTATGGTAGTGAAAGCGGCGCAGGGGCTATCGCGATCGAACCTTACGGTGCTGTGACTAACCTTGGAACGGCTTATCGGACACCAAAAGATAAGCAGGATTTTTATACCCATTTTGATAAATGGGCGCGGGGTGAAAAACTACCACGCATTGAAGATGAACACTATGTAATGGCGGTTTTAGTACGCGGTGGCGTGTTTGGTGAAAGCGACAAATAAGGTGGGCTATGAATTATTATCAGGAAGTCACTTTATTGCCTGACTCAACAGTTCCACTGGATTTCCTCTGGCAAAAAGTTTATCAGCAAATTCATATTGCGCTGGCGGATAATAAGACGTCTCAGGGGCATAGCACGATTGCAGTTGCCTTCCCTGAATATGGCAGCGTAGGCTTTCGCTTAGGCAAAAAAATCCGTTTACATGCGAAAACACCAGCTGAACTTGAGCTGTTAAATGTGCAAAAGTGGTTAGCACGGTTAATGGATTACGTGCATATTAAATCGATTCAAACCGTACCTGAACAGCATGTCCAAGTAAGCTATATTCGAAAGCATGTAAAAGGTCAGAGTCGAATTGAAGCCGATATGCAGCAAAAAGCGCGATTATGGTCTGAAAAATCAGGACAACCATTAGAACAGTGCTTAAAGACGTTGTCTGCGAGTAAGCCAAAGGCGGCTAATCGCTTGCCATTTATTTGGGTTGAAAGCTTACATGCCAGAGATAAGCAAGCTGAAAGCCGGTCTTTTCCTTTGTTTATTAAAAGGATAGACGCTACACAAAAGCAAGTTGGGGTGTTTAGTTGCTATGGTCTTAGTCAAGCAACTAATGACTCAGTTTGTTTAGCAACGGTTCCACATTTTTGACCTTTGTTTTTTGCTCTTTTAAAATTGGTTAATAAATCAGTAAGTTATAATTATCAATAAATAAAAGGGTATTTTTCGATAAATACCCTTAACTGATTGTTATTACTTGTTTTTTGTTTTAAAGTGCATTGTTCACCGCCACACAGGCGGCTTAGAAAGATTTAATGATAATGAAGCGTTAATTAATCAAGTTCACCGCCACACAGGCGGCTTAGAAAACAGACCATAACGCCGAGCTTGTCCACGGCTTGTTCACCGCCACACAGGCGGCTTAGAAAACATGCGGTTCAGGATGCTTAGTGGACGGGTAGTTCACCGCCACACAGGCGGCTTAGAAAAGCTATGGGGAACACTGGAAGATTTAGAAGCAGTTCACCGCCACACAGGCGGCTTAGAAAATAACAGGATTTCGCCAACCGTCATGGCGTCATGTTCACCGCCACACAGGCGGCTTAGAAATATGCGCATCGTCAATGAAGATGATTCCGATGGTTCACCGCCACACAGGCGGCTTAGAAAAATCGAAGCCGTAGTTACTCAATACTATATTCGTTCACCGCCATACAGGCGGCTTAGAAGATCGTCGTGAGGATGACGTACTTCGCCCCAGTGTTCACCGCCACACAGGCGGCTTAGAAATTGTGTTGCGATAAAGACAGGAAACTATATTGGAGCTACTAAACGATGAAAACACATAAAGAGCTACATGATGAATGGATGAAAGATCCAGAATACCAAGTTGCTTATGAAGAAGAAATTAGAACTGAAAAATTGCAGGCAATGCTTAAGGCGTGGCGAGAGTCAGCTGGGTTAACAAAAGTTTAAATCGCTGAAATTATAGGGGTTAATCCATCAACTATCACAAGGTTGGAGAGTAATGTGAATAATGCGAGTATTAAAAGCATTGTAAAGTATGCAGCTGCATGTGGTATTAAAAACCCTGTAATCGCCCTTTAAGATAAACTTTATTTACTTTTAATTAGTCATCCCATATTAACTTTTAATCTTTACGTTAAAAACAATTCATCTTAGATTTCTCTCCGTACCGTATTAATTAAGTAGATAGATAACTGTCAATTGACAGCTTAGAAACGAAACAAGTAATGGGTATGATTACCGCCACGCAGGCGGCTTTTTATGATAATGCCTGAAACAAGTATTGGGTTTTATATGTCGATTTAATAAAAGGAAAAGTCAATGAGTTTTGAATTCGAAATAAGTTTTTATATATTTACTTTAAGAATCAGAATGACCAAATGGTTTTACTAATTAATTGATTAAGTATCGATACTCAAACAAACAAATTAAACATCAACGATAACTGCTCGAAAGCTTGGTGGATAAGCCGCTCGGTGTAGCGGGGGAGGATAGAGATAATCACTCCTAACATACTGATACCGATAGTTAAGGTGAGGGGGAACCCCACGACAAACACCGACAACTGCGGGGTCATGCGGTTTAGGATACCCAGAGCAAGGTTTAGAATTAAAAATAAGGTGATAAACGGCAAAGCTAACATTAACCCATTAATAAATATAGTGTTAGCAAATTGAGCAAATACCCAAAAACTATCGCGATTTAATGGTGCGGTTTGAATTGGGAGCAGTTCAAATGAATTGACCACGATATAAATAAGCCACAAGTGCCCATCGAAAGCGAGAAACAATAAAAGGGTGATGACGTTAAATATGCGACCTAAAATCGGCATATTGGGTCCACCTGTTGGGTCAAAAAAGGTGGCGAACGATAACCCCATTTGTAAACCAATCACTTCCCCTGCATGACGTACGGCAGCAAATGCCATTTGCATTGTGAGCCCCATCGCAACACCAATCACCATTTGTTGCACGATAACCCATAGCCCCATAGCAGAAAACAATGGGATATTGACGACCGGAAGTTGGGGGGAAACAATCAAGACGACAAAAAAAGCTAATGCGACGCGAACTTTGGTAATTGCCTGTTTTTCATTAAAAAAGGGCGCTGTACCAAGCAGCGCCAAAAGGCGTATGAAAGGGTAGAAACCTTGGCTTAGCCACAGTGTGAGTGTTTCACTGGTAATGGTTAGCATTGTTAACCAATAATAAAGGGTAAGCTGCTAAGCAAAGACCGCATATAGTCAATGAGCAAATTCAGCATCCAGGGACCCGCAATAATGATCACGGAAATGACCGACAAAATTTTAGGAATAAAAGACAATGTCATTTCATTCACTTGTGTGGCGGCTTGCAGTAAGCTGATAATTAAACCCGCGGCTAAAGCGGCTAATAACAAGGGAGCCGCTAGCATCAGTGCGATTTTCATCGCCTCTGTTCCCATCGCCATCACTGATTCAGGTGTCATGACTACTCCGAGTAAAATAATCCTAATTAAAAAAGCTTTGCGATAATGAGCCAAGCAATAATTGCCAGCCATCGACTAATACAAACAGCATTAATTTGAATGGCAATGAAACTGTTGCGGGGGGAACCATCATCATCCCTAATGCCATCAAGACACTAGCCACCACTAAGTCGATGATTAAAAATGGAATAAAAATGGTAAAGCCAATTTGGAATGCGGTTTTGAGTTCGCTGGTAATAAAAGCGGGTACTAAAATACGTAACGGAACATCTTTCGCTTCTTGAATTTCACCCACTTTCGCTATCCTTGCAAACAGGGCTAAGTCAGATTCGCGCGTTTGTCCTAACATGAAGGTTCTTAATGGGGCGGTTCCTTTCTCTAAAGCCGTTTCGAGGCTAATTTTGTCTTCGCTAAACGGCTGGTAGGCTTCGCGGTAAACTTGGTCGGCAACGGGTGACATCACAAAAAAGGTCAAAAATAGTGCCAAGCCTAGTAAGACTTGATTCGGAGGAGCGGAGGGCGTTCCGAGTGCGTTACGCAATAAACCTAAAACAATAATGATGCGGGTAAAACTGGTCATCATTAACAATAAGGCGGGAATAAAGCCTAGTAAGGTTAAAAATAATAGCGTTTGAACGGGTAAAGACCAAGTTTGACCGCCATCTGCCATTGAGTGGCTAATAATGGCAGGCAGTGCCGCAGAGGCGGAATTTGGCAATAAAAACAAGAGGGCAGTAATCGTAAATAGAGATTTAAAAGATAACATGAGCGTTTCCGATTACTTATGTATAGATGTAACTGAAGCCGCAAATTTTGCAGCCTCTTGTTTTTTCTTTAATAAAGACTGAAATGTGAGTGGTTCAACTGGCAATACCATTGTGTTTTCAGGCTCTGACGGATATTGGTGTAAGAGGCTGATATTTTGTGAGGTGACACCTAATACCAAACACTCATTGTTCACCTCGACAACCACAACGCGTTCTTTATTACCTAGTGAGCAGCGACTTTTGATTTTTACGATTTGCTCTTTGCCCATTTTTTTTGGGGCAAATCCTAATTTTTTCACCAACCAAGCCCCTGCTAATATCAATAAAATGATCCCCCCTAAAGCGCCCGATATTTGCGTCAAGCTATCATTGTGGTCAATAGCCGGTGCATTAGGTTCACTGGAGGAAACGGTTGTTGATAAAAAAGGCACAGATGTCGGTGCCTGCTCAGCTTGATTGGATATTGCCATTATTATCGACTCATGTTGTTATTTAACGACTTAAACGGCGCATACGTTCGGAAGGCGTAATGATGTCAGTAATACGAATACCGTAATTGTCTGAAACCACGACCACTTCACCCTGTGCGATCAAATAGCCATTGATTAAAATATCCAATGGTTCACCCGCTAAGCCATCCAGAGACACCACAGAACCTTGGGATAAGCTCAGTAATTTTTTTATGGTCATTTTAGTGCGGCCCAGCTCTACTGACAGGCGCACTGGGATGTCCATGATCATATCGATGTCGGACAATTGGTTTAATGGGTTTTGTCCATCAAAGTTATCAAAAGCCTGTGCACCAGCTGAGGCGGATTCCGCTTTTTTTTGCTGTTCCAGCGCTTCAGCCCATAGGTCTTCACTGTCGTGATTGGTTGATGCATCAGGAGAGTTCTTCGCCTCACTCATTGGTACTTTCCTCATCTAGAGTGTTTAATACAGGGTTAATCAAATGTTCTACACGCAATGCATACTGGCCATTTTGAGTACCGTATTGACTGGTTAATACGGGAACACCATCAACATTAACGATGAGGCGGTCAGGCTTCTCAATTGGGAGCACATCCCCTTTTTGCAGTTGCAGTAAGCGAGAAATTCGCATTGGAATGTCAACAAAGTTGGCGACCAATTCAAGTTCGGAGCGTTTTACTTGGGTAACAAGGTTGGTTACCCACGTTTCGTTTTCTTGGTGACCTTGTTCCATTGGTGGGTTAATTAAGCGCTCACGCAATGGCTCAATCATAGCGATCGGAATACAAATACTGAATTCACCAACGGTATTGCCTATCTCCACTAAAAACGGTGTGGTGACTACGATGTCATTTGGGGACGTCGTGATATTAGTGAATTTGACTTGGATTTCAGAACGCACATATTCCACTTCAATATCAGCAATGGGTTTCCAAGCATCGCGATATGCCCCTAAAGCGAGCTTGAGCATGCGATTGATAATACGTTGCTCAGTTTTGGTAAACTCTTTACCTTCTTGTCGTACAGGAAAACGGCCATCTCCACCAAACAGATTGTCGACAGCGATATAAACTAACGCAGGCTCAAAGGTAAACAATGCTGTGCCCCGTAATGGCGGCATATGAATTAAGTTTAAGTTAGTTGGGACAGGTAAATTACGTGCAAATTCGTGATAAGGTTCGATTTTAATCCCACCCACCGTAATATCTGGGCTGCGACGTAACATATTGAACAAACCCATACGGAATTGGCGAGCAAAACGTTCATTGATGATTTCGAGAGACTGCATTCGTTCTCGAATAACTCGACGTTGAGTATTCGGGTCGTAAGGGCGAACATTATCTTTCCCTTGCGTCTCTGGTACAGGCGTACTGCTTGATGGCGTATCGTCATTAAGCAGCGCATCAATTTCGGCCTGAGATAAAATATTATCGCTCATGAATATTACCGCAGAATAAAAGTAGTGAATAACACATCAGAAATATCCTGATCGGTATCCCCCGGGATCAGGGTAGGGGTGAGGGTTTGCTTAATATCTTTCATTAACTGCAACTTACCTTCATGTGTCTCGATATTTTTTGCTTTTTGCTCTGAAAGCAGCAGTAACAAACGGCTACGTACTTCAGGGAGGTATTCATGAAGCTGTTTACGCGATTTTTCATTCGCGAGTCGTAAAGTCACATGGATATAGAGCACGCGATCAGGCGTATCAGCAGCACCGGTTAAATTGACGGTAAATGGCTCTAATTCCATAAAAATAGGCTGTGGCATATTCGGGCGCTTTTCTTCTTCACTATCCGTTTGTGCGCCTTGTTGTGTCGTCCACCAGGTATAACCCCCAAACCCTGCACCAGCAAGGGCAAGAAGGGCAAATAGAATAATCAACCCTTTGTTGGAACTGTTTGATTTTTTGCTCGACGACATTTAGCTGAATTCCTGTTTCTTGGGTGCTAAACCCAGATGGGTTTTTACGTTATGATCTCTAGCATTATGGCTTGGTTGCCAAGAGTTAAAGGAGTGAAAAACGAAACAAAAAGGCGGTAACTCGGCGCTTTAGCTAGGAAATTACCGCAATTTGTTTATTTTTTACGCAAAAGTGTTAATGCCACCTTGTCGTGATGCTGTTGTTATTGGTGAAACAGTTGTATTCGCTTCGCTAATACCAACAGCTCCCATGGATGGATGTGTTGCTTGAATTTGTCCATCGTGTTGGTGGGTACTTTGTTGCGGGTTATCTGACTGATGGTTCAAATTATCTTGACCGACAGAGCCTTGAGCTAGGTGAATGCCACTTTCTTGTAGTGCGCTACGTAGCACAGGCATCATGGACTCCATTGCGGCTCGCACATGACTATGCGGGGAGACAAAGTGCATCACGGCTTGGTTATCTTCGATACGTAAATGCACATTGAGCGAGCCTAACTCTTCTGGGTGCAAACGAATCTGTGCCTGAGATACCCCTTGGCGAGAGAAAAATAACATATGTTGGCTTAATTGCTGCTGCCACGCTTCGCTGCCTAATTGGCTAGCTAAATGCATAGTTGGTGTTGCCGTGGGCGCATTCATTGTAGCGGCCTGTGTGGTAGTTGCCGTTGGCATCATACTAACTGGCATAGTTGTTGTGTGCTGTGAGGATGTGGTGGTAAAAGCGCCAGTTTCAGTTTGTAGTGTAAATGCGCTTTTCGTGGTTTGGTTTAGGGCCTCGCTGGAAACATTTTGTAGGTTTAATACTGGGTCTTTATCACTCACTTTTTTATTCAATGGCATAAAATCAGCAGTTAAATTTTTGCCACGTATATCGCGTTGGTTATCAAGGGGAAAAAGAGACTGATCACGGCGTTCTTCTTTTTCATTCTTAATAAATACCCCAAGTTCAGGGCTGTCTTCTTCGCCTGCGATTTGTTGCTGTGAGCTTTCAAGGTGTTTGCCATCATCTTCATTAATGATGCCATTTGTATTATCCGTTAGATGCTGCATTTTTTGAGTAAATGCGCCTAAAACTGGATGGGATTCAGTTTTGATTGCCGTACTCGCCACCGTTTGCACTTGGCCAGTTAATGACTGTTTCAAGTTATTTAGCCATGCTTGTTTGTTGGTATCTTTGCCTGTCAATAACTCTGTATTAAGTGCAGTTTGCACGCTATCGGCACGCAAGTTACGGCTAAAGTTCAGTTGTTCAATTGTGTTTTCAGCATTTTTTTGCCCAACTTGGGTTTGTTCAACAGTTTCTTTACTCGCTATTGCCAGTTTGTTGTCAACAATGTCTTTGTTAAGCGCTTCTTCATTGACTGGTTGATTGGCGGCATTTTGTTTTTCAATCGGTTGCTGGTTATCAAGCATGGCTTGAAAGGGGAGTGCAGGGGCTTGATTTTCATCAGCGCGCGATTCATTTTGTTGTATATTGCCATTTTTAGTCGATGATGCGGCTGGCACATTCAGGGCATTGATGTCCATTTATTGAGGTCTCCGTAAAGTCGCTCGCTGAGCAAACTCGTCCATTTGTTTTTGTTCTAAGCGGTTTTGACGTTGGTATTCAGTATGTTCAGCACGTTGAATTAATGTGTCGAACGCATTGACACGCTGTTGTTTTTCTTGCCAATGACGGTTAGCTTCGCTAACGCGTTGTTCCCATAAATTTAGTTGCTGTTGCTGTTGTTCGATGGTCAGTTCCAATGTGACCAAAAATTGCTGATAATTCTGCCACTTATCCGATTCCATACCCGTATGTAAGGTTTGGTTGAGTTTTTGACGATACTCGGATTGGTAGTTTTCCAACATATTCAGTTGCTGCGCCATTTGTGTATGGGTTTGGCGCACTTGAGCTAACACCTTAGCCGCTTCTTCTGAGGCTTCGACGGCTAAGGTGAGTAATGTTGTTAAGGCATTATTTTTGGCCATTTATCCCCTCGTTATTCGTTGGGAACTACTTGAGTGAGCTGATCACATGCGGTTTGATAGTCACATCGCTCATCAATATCCTGCTGTAAAAAAGTCGACATTCGCGGATAATATTGAATTGCCGTATCTAACATGGGGTCACTGCCCATGGCGTACGCACCCACGTTAATTAAGTCTCGGTTACGTTGGTAACTGGAGGTTAACTGTTTGAAACGTTGAATTTTTCGGTAATGCTCTTTAGGAATGAGCTCCGTCATTGCTCGGCTAATGGATGCCTCGATATCAATCGCAGGGTAGTGCCCTGACTCAGCCAGTGATCGTGAAAGGACAATATGACCATCCAAAATCGCACGAGCCGAGTCGGCGATCGGGTCTTGTTGGTCATCTCCCTCAGTTAAAACGGTATAGAAGGCCGTAATTGACCCACCATTTTTCCCATTCCCCGCACGCTCAACTAAAGCAGGTAATTTGGCGAAAACAGAAGGTGGGTAGCCTTTAGTTGCTGGCGGTTCACCGACGGCTAAAGCAATTTCACGTTGTGCCATACTGTACCGGGTAAGTGAGTCCATAATCAGCAACACACTTAAGCCTTTATCGCGAAAATATTCTGCGATACGAGTGGCATAAGAGGCGCCTTGCATGCGCAATAGAGGGGACACATCGGCGGGTGCAGCAACGACAACAGCACGTTTTAAGCCATCAGCACCTAAAATATTTTCAATGAAATCTTTAACTTCACGACCACGTTCACCGATCAACCCAACCACGATAATATCGGCTTGAGTAAAGCGTGCCATCATGCCGAGTAATACACTTTTACCTACACCAGAGCCAGCGAATAGGCCCATACGTTGGCCTCGGCCAACTGTTAATAACGCATTGATTGCCCGAACACCGACATCCAATACACTGCTAATAGGTGTTCGCTCCAATGGGTTAATTGGTGGGGTAATTAAGGGGGCGCGTGTTTTTACCTCTAATGGGCCTTTTCCGTCTAATGGGTTGCCTTGGGCATCAAGCACTCTGCCTAATAATTCATTACCAATGGGGAGTAAGCGGCTGGTTTGCCCGTCATCTCCGGTTGATTGTGCATAAACACGCGCACCAGGAGCGATCCCTTCGAGGTCAGCTAATGGCATAAGTAGCATTCTTGGGCCGTTAAAACCGACGACTTCACAGACTACCTCGTCTGAGCCGCCATTAATTGAGCGCTCAATAAAACAAGTTGCCCCTAAAGGCATTTTAATGCCTTCGGCTTCCATCACTAAGCCGGTGATTTTTGTGAGGCGGCCATAACGACGCACCATCGGGATCCCTTTCATCCGCGACTCTAAATCGTCCAACGAGGCAATCCAGCGTCCCAATCGTGCAGTCATGAAAAGCTCTCCGGTGCATATAAACGGCACAACTCTTGCCAGCGTGTCGCTACTGTCATATCAATTTCACCGTCTTCTGCGACGACACGGCAACCACCGAGATGCAATTTAGGATCTGCCACTAAGCGCCAACCATTTAAGTTGAGCAGGGAACCGAGATGCTGTTCAATCAATTCAAAATGATTTGGGTTGACGTGCAGTTCAGGCTGCCCTGCAAAAATTGGCTTTTGCTGCAGTAAGTGGCTGATTTCTTCCAGCAAAGCAGTGCCATCACAAACGGTAGATTGTCCTAACACTTGCTTCGCTGCGGTTAAAGCTATCTGTAGTAGCTTTGTGGTTACCACCGTATCAAAGGTATCGAGTGAATAATTAAATTCAGACAGCAATTTTTGCCATGTTTCAATCACGGGTTGTTGCATAGCGAGCGCTTGCTCACGCCCTTGTTCTTCTCCAGCTCGCAAGCCTTGCTCAAAGCCTGCTTGGTAACCTTCTTGCTGGCCTTTTTCATGCCCTTGTTGGAAACCAGTGCGCTGAGCATCTTCTTTTATGTTATCGAGCAAGTTAATTTGCTCTAACACTTCTTTTGGCTCAAGGCACGGGACTTTTGGCGCATCAGGCTCAGGGACATCGCTTAGTGCGGGGATACCTGAGTTGAGGTCCCATTGATTAAGCTCACGCAGTTGCCAAGGTTGCCATTGGTCATTTGGAATTGTTGACTTAGACATAGACATCGTCTCCACCACCTATAGCGATTTCGCCTTTTTCGACTAAACGGCGAACGATAAGCAAAATGGCTTTTTGTTCGTTTTCCACTTGAGACATACGTACAGGAGAGCGCGATTCCAAATCGTCGCGCACGATTTCTGCAGCACGAGCGGCCATATTGTTGAGGAAGTGGTCGCGCAGAGCTTGGTTGCTGCCTTTGAGGGCAATAACCAGTGAGTCTGTCGAAACATCCTGCAAAATACGTTGAATGCTGCGGTTGTCCACCTCGATAAGGTTTTCGAATAGGAACATTTCGTCAATAATGCGTTGAGCCAGTTCACCATCGTAATCACGCATTGCATCGATAACGCTTTCTTCTTGCTGGCTTTTCATCAAGTTGATGATTTCTGCCGCAGTTCTCACGCCACCCATTTTGCTGCGTTTGAGGTTTTGGCCATCCAGTAAGTTGTTCAATACCTCGGTTAATTCCGCTAATGCAGCAGGTTGGACACCACCGAAGGTGGCGATACGTAACATAATATCGTTGCGTTGGCGCTCTTCGAATAATTCGAGGACATCCGCTGCAAGATTGCGTTTTAAGTGAACCAAAATAGTCGCGATAATTTGCGGATGTTCATCACGGATAATATCGGCAACGGTTTGGGGCTCCATATAGTTGAGGCTTTCGATCCCCGAGGTTGTTTCTTGTTTTTCAAAGATATCCTCAAGTAAGCTTGCAGCGCGTTCTTCGCCAAGTGCTTTCACCAATACAGAGCGCAGATAGTCATTCGTGTTGATATTGAGAGCCGCGAATTGGATCGCTGACTCTTCAAATTCCGTTAATACTTCTGCCAGTTCGTTATTTGAGATTTGGCGCATGTTTGACACTGCCATACTCAATTGTTGAACTTCTTTAGGATTCAGGTGCTTAAAGACTTCTGCAGCCTGATCTTCACCGAGCGTCATTAACATCACGGCACTTTTTTCTGTTCCACTTAAACTCATTGGGATTTTCCTAACCACTGACGGATAACCATTGCCACGATTTGTGGGTCTTTTTCTGCCATTTCACGTATGCGTTGGCTTTGGATTTCAGCACTAACACGTTGACGAGTCAGGCGACGGCGTGTTTGCTCATCCATTTCTTCATCAATCGCTTCATCAACCACGAGCGGAGTTTTCAGTTGCGTGGCAACAAAAACCTCAGCTTCGGCTTGGGCTTGCTGTGTCTTACGGTATTTAACCCATTGTGGTTTGATACCAAAACGCCACATAAACCAAGCAATAATGGCAATAAGCAGTATTTTTCCGTAATCCAGAAGCTGGGCAATAAATTGTGGGCTTTCAAGTAACGAAGGCACTTCTTCAATAGGTGTCTCATTGGTAAACAATGAATTCGTAATATTGAGAGAATCACCTCGTGCAGTGGAAAAACCCATTGCTTCGCGTGTTAATGCTTCAATTTGTTGCAGCATCTCTGGCGGTAATGGTTTCATTTCTGGGCCATTTTCACTGTCTTGTGAATGGTAATTGACAATAACTGCGACCGAGAGCCTATCGACGACACCAATTTGCCGTTGGGTATGACTAATTTTGCGATCTACCTCGTAATTCGTCGTTTCATCGCTTTGTGAGTTCGAAACGCTATTACGGTTATTTGCAGTTTGAGTGCCATCTTTATTGTCTTTATTGGTTTCAATTGGTGCATTTGGCGCACTAACGGGTTGATTAGAAAGCGCACCAGGCACTCCACCTGTTCCGCCATTGTTATTTTGCATACTTTGGCTGTTTTGGCGGGAACGAATAGCGGCGCTATCTGGTGTTTGGTTGGGTTTATATTCCTCTGAAGTTTGTTCAACTTTTGAGAAATCCATTTGTGCGGTGACTTGTGCGTGGATATTAGCGCGCCCTACGAGAGGGGATAGAATATCTTCGATGCGCTGTTTAAGATGGGATTCCATCTCTTTGGTCATTTTAATTTGTGCGCTGTTCGCCGATTGCTGGCTATTATCGTTATTGGTGAGTAAGCGACCCGCTTGGTCAACAATAATGACATTACTGGCTGTTAGGCCTGTTACGCTACTCGATACCATATGGACAATGGCGCTAATTTGTCCCTCATCAAGCATTCTTCCCGGTAATAAGCCAACCGTCACTGAAGCGGTTGGTAGCTTTTGCTCTCGTACAAATAATGTTGGTTTAGGAATGGCTAAATGCACCCGAGCACTTTGTACTGGGCTTAGTGATTCAATAGTTCGAGAGAGTTCACCCTCTAATGCGCGTTGGTAGTTGATTTGCTCACTAAATTGGCTGATACCAAATTGTTCTTTATCTAATAATTCAAAACCGGTATTGCCGCCTTTGGGTAAACCTGATTGAGCGAGTTTTAAACGTAATTCATGCACTTTATCTGCAGGAACTAAAATAGCGCTACCATTATCAGCAATTTGATAAGGCACATTCATCTGAGTTAGCTGGCCAACAATATCGCCACCATCTTTAGCACTTAAATTGCTAAGAAGTACACGGTAGTCAGGGCTGCGTAACCAGAGGAGAAGGGCGACAATAATTGAAACAGCCGCAGCTGCCGCAATCATTAACGGTATTTTAGGATCAGCTTTAATCCTTTCAACTATAGAGGCAAAACCCTTTTTGGCCTCCCCCGTGTCTTTAGATGCGGCACTCATAAATATTCCCTGCTTGGCAGACTACTAGACGGATGAAAATACTTTTGGTGAAACAATGTTATTTCCCTCTTCGTAACGTCACTTTTTCACTTTGCTATTATTTCTTGTTTTTGAGGGTTCTAATGACGGAATCAGCCTATAAAATTGGTGTTATTTATCGGCTTCAAGTTAAAAAGGGTGTGATAGGGTAAGCTGGCCAATATAGGTTAGTGAAAAATTCACAGTAATTAATAAGAAGAGAATCGAATGACAGTTCAAGCGATTGAAGGGGTTATTTCACAATTAAATGTCGTGGCAACCCAAGCCACTAACCCAATTAAACCAGCAATTGAGCCAGTTGGATTTGCTGACCATCTGGTTGCTTCGGTAAATCAAATTAATAAAACGCGTAATGATTCAGCGAAGCAAGTTGAAAACTTCACTTTAGGAAAGCAAGATATTTCCTTGAATGACGTGATGGTTGATATGCAAAAAGCGAGTTTAAGTTTGCAAATGGGAATTCAGGTACGTAATAAGCTGGTGGCAGCGTATCAAGAGATTATGTCTATGCCTGTGTGATTTAGCTATCAGTTTGAATATGATAAATTGATTGCCTTGCTATTACTCTTTTGGGGAAGTGGTGGGGCATTTTTATTGCCAATAATAATCAGTTCGCATATTGTAATTAGGTACTAAAGCATAGGAAGAACAGTATGAAACAAATTATTGATAAGTGTTTTGTTATGGTTTCATTCGTGATTGTTGGGTTATCATTTGTATTTGCTGGCGGGCTTCCGTTTGATCCAACTGAGAAAAACAGTCAATTATAACTATAATGGATTACAAAATTTGCAAGCTGCGTAATGCGGCTTTTTTGTTATCTTAAATCCTACTTTATATATTGTTGTGAGTCATCAATACTCATTTTATCAACGAAATATCAAAATAATAATTTAGAACACTGAAAAGTATTGGTATGATAAATAAGTACATATACTTAGTATTTTATGCGAGAAAAACACAAGCAATCATTATGAAATTAATTACCGCACTATTTTGCCTTTTTTTAATTACAGGCTGTACATTCACGCCTTCCTTTGAACCTAATAAATCAACATGGCCTAAACCACATAAAGACACCCGTTCATCGGAACAAATAAAAGCCGATAGAGAAGCGGTTCATGAACAACAGCGAGCTGTAATGAGAGGTGAAAGACCGGATTACGGTGTTTTTGATAGGTACTAAGCATGACAACGCACATTATAGTGAGATAACTAACTGCTTAATATTTATAATATTATTGGATTAAATGATATCTATATTATTTACAATTAATGCGTGAAGTATTGGTGTGGCAAATGGATTGCAAAAATAATATTTGCCATTTGGTTATAAGTGTGGCTTAATATGCTCACTGGTTTGGAAGTACAGGCCTATTTATGTTAGTCAGTTTTAAGATGTTCACCATTAAGCGTTATCTCAGATACCACTTCATTGCGAATTCCTTCTAATTAATTCCCATAAGTACCACAAGAAACAAACCGCAACATGCCTTATGGCAATTTTAAAAAATTAAAGGAAATTCTATGTCTAATACAATGACTGGTTCAGTAAAATGGTTTAACGATGATAAAGGTTTTGGCTTCATTACACCTGCAGATGGCAGCAAAGATGTATTTGTTCATTTCTCTGCAATTCAAAGCGAAAGCTTCAAAACTTTAGCAGAAGGCCAACAAGTTACATTCACCATTGAAAATGGTGCGAAAGGCCCAGCAGCAGCTAACGTTATCGTAAAATAACGATAAACTAAAAGCTAAGAATTCAAAACCTCGCCAAGTGCGAGGTTTTTTCGTTTTAACTCTGTGCTATTTTCAATAAATACTGTATGAATATCATAAAAGTTGTTTGATAAAATAATTTGCGCCATCACGAATTGCTTCATCTGAAATTTGCATCATGCGTGAGTAATGTAAGAAGGCATGTAAAGTACCTGGGTACATTTTATATTCACAAGGCATATTGTTAGCGTCGAGTGTTCGGAATAAAGCCAAGCTATCATCTAATAGCGGGTCAAATTCCGCACTAGCAATAAAGCAAGGTGGGATGCCGTAGGTTAAGTTATTATTGAATAAGCAGTAATAAGGGGCACTTCTATCACCATTTTCCCCGAGATAGGCATTATCATAATTTTCTAAATCTTCTTTTTGTAACCCATCCCATTCCCCACCATATAGCTGTCGGCTGATTGAATCCTGCAAGCCATAAAGCCCATACCACAATAAAACGGATTTAATATTAGCATTTTCTATAGTGTTATCTCGTAACCAAAGGACAGATGCAAGAGATAACATTGCGCCAGCTGAGTCACCTGCAAAGCCAGTTTGTTGCATATTGATATTATGCTGTGCGGCATTTTGTTGATAATACTGATAAACGGTGGATATTTCTTCAATGGCTTGGGGGTAGCGAGCTTCAGGGGATAATGAATAATCAACTCCAATAACTGTACAGCCCGAATATAGTGCCAGTAAGCGCATAATACGTTCGTGAGTCTGTAAATTACCTAAAATAAACCCACCGCCATGGAGATAAAATAAGGTGGCTGATGGGGATTTAATCGGCTGAAATAGTCGAGTCAAAATATTGCCATATTGAGTTGGTACTTGAATATCGTAAATATTGTGCATCATTGGTGCTTCTGCATTCCAATATTTTCTATCTTCTATATACGCTTGTCGCATTCCGTAATAGCTGGTGTCAATAGGGGAAGGGGATGGGTTTTCTGCATAAAATTGCATTACAGACTGCATTTCAGGTGAAATGTGGTCTAACACATTAATTTTATTTTTCGGGTTCATTATGCTCTCCTAGCTGGATAGTTTCCATTGTAAAAGAGAGACATAATTAAGTTGTGATCCTGTTAGCCAATATTAAAATGTCCTACGTTTTAATAGAGTCGGGTTTAGGAATTTATTGGTACTTCAATTTATATACCAAGCGGTGAAACAGTCACCGGTTGGTATATATACCAGTTTTAGTCGAGGTAGCTAATATTTAAGGATGGCGGTAATCATCATTTGGCTGCTCTTTGTATGGCTTTGCCACCTGCTTCGATATCCTCACCAACACCTTTGGTGGTATTGCATGCGCTTAAAGAGAATACGACAGCTAATGAACATGCTAAAAAACAAATTTTTTTAATCATATCTTCTTCCTTTCGTTAGATTCAATTGCAGGTCATAAGATATTTCTTGTTTAAGTATAACAGAAAAATAAGAATACACTTTTAAGCCCCCATAATTTTATGGGTTGATAATGCAAATTCTACTAGTCCATCATTCTTTTTTGTCTGTGTTTTTAGATTAACAAGCTAGATTATTGATTATTAAAAGTGAATTACACTAAAATTTAAAAGGTAGGGTTTTAGATATTTTTGATAAATGCGGGATGCAGAAAAATCCGAATTACATAATGTAATTAAATTAATGAATATAGGAGGGGTCGATATTTGACCAGTTACATAAGCTTGGTTAATATAAAATAGAGTTTAATCTTAGGATATTATCATTTTATTAACAATATTGTCGTTATTATATTTGTAAGTGTAAGTAAGAATACTTAAAGTGCTGTCTGATTAATTATTAGTTAAATCAAAATGTTATATCTTGCCGCTGGGGAAATTTAATGTAATATCGAATTCGTTTGAAATTCCCTTGGTTTCATTGATTTATTTAAACCGCCACATTGGCGGTTTTTTTTAGCCTTTATCCGATGAGAACTTTTCAAATAGCCAAAGTCCACTCTTCTTCATTGCAAAACCAAATAACACACCGATGAGTAATGATTGAATAGTCACCAACCAAGCACCTTCCGTGGCAAAAATAGTACAGGTACCGACAAACGTACCGGGTATATAAGAAAGCCACTGTTTTTTCGCTTGTATACACATCAAAAAGGCAACTATACCGGTAACAAAGTACCCTACAAAGTGAGGTAATTGTTGCAGGTAGTCACCGCTATGAAGGATCACTAAACCCCAAAATACGCCGCTACAAACAGTTAATGTGGTCACACCTAGGCCTTTAAGCCCATTTTTAGGGTAAGCGAAATAAGCCGTACAGCCTAAAAAGCCTGCCCAGCCGATTAACCCTAAGCTATCTGCAACCCAAGCCCATACTCCAGAGAGAATGGCGGTTGTTAAAGAAAGACAAAATAGTAATTTCACAATATATACTTTACGTTATGGTTATTTATTAATAATACTGTTAATAAATGATTATCTGTAGCCTGTTCATCAGTGACAAAACCATCAGTGACAAAAACCGAGCTGCTACAAAATCAATTCATCATAAAGTGAAGTTGTAACGATTCAGCTATATTATTATTCGAGAGCCTTCTAGGGGTTTTAGGTATTGCTAGAGGGGTAACTGATTAATAATATGATGGTTATCTGTAACTGTCGTGACTCTGGGGCTGTATAAAGCAGAGCATTGTATAGAGCCAGCGGAAATCTGGCAATGAGTATACGCTGAATTATATGTTTTAACTTTATCTTATTGATAATGATTAATTATATGTGAATCTCGTGTTAAACAAATCACTTGAAATTTGAAAATCAATTTGTGAGTGAGTTACTGGTTGACGGTTTTTTTACTTTAATTTAACCCCTTCCCCCTGTAGCATAAAGTAAATTGGCGAGTGAGGTGAGAGTATGAAATGGATGATAGCTGGGGCTGCTGCGCTGTTGTTGATTGGGTGTGATGATACATCGACCGCACCATTTGGCTTAAACTGGGGTCAAAGTATGGATAGCATCAGCTTTATTAAGGCGGGGGATTGCCAAGTAAGCGGCAGTAAAACCGTTTGCACTTTTGGGCAACAAAAGCCGTTTAATGATTGGAGCTATGAAAACCAACTCACTTTTGATGGCGGTGTACTCATTCAAGTTGCAACTACACTTGTTGGGGTCGAGGATTATGCTTCACCCAAACCCGATTTTGCTAACTTTCAACAAAAGCTAGAAAATGAAATGGGCTATTTGACAAAACTGGGTTTTAACTCGCAAATTGCCAGTGAAGTTCTCACTCAATGCCAGTCTGAAACCAGCTGTAATAAAGTGAGTGAGTCATCGAACACGCGTATCGGCATGTCTAACCTTTGGGTTACTATTAACTCAACACCAATCGCGATTGTGACTTATCACCAAGGTTAATTTTAACTTAGAGATTGTTAATTTAGATATTGGCCGATTAAGGCAATTAAAAATAGTACCAATATATCATTGGTACTATTGGTTAATGTTATATAAATTATTTATAAGGTTATATGAAAAATAGGCGTTAGAGAGTTACCAACCGAAGGCGACACCCGCTCCGATAACGGCAGCATCTGAATTATTCCAAGAAACAGAACTGCGTAAGTTGATATTTTCTTTTAGTTGATATTGAGCCCCGGCAGCGATCGCTGAGCCATTTTTGTAATTCCCCACGCCAACTCCAGCACTAAAACGGGTATTTGTTGCGTAAGGGATATTGCTCATTGCAGCAACGGATGCAATACCCGCATTTGCTTCTTGGGCACGCTTATCTATTTTGCTATCAAGCTGGCTGACCCCATGGTCAAATTTATTTTCTAACTTTGTGAATTTAAGTTCGTTCGCTTTTTGCGTTTTTACGGCATCACTTTTTAGGGCCTTGATTGACGAGGTATTTCCAACGACTTTTTTATCGAGATCCTGAATGTTAGTATTTAATTGTTCAGTGACTTGGTCGGCTGCATTTACACCAATTAATGCACCTTGCATATATAATTCAACTTCTTTTAATTTTGAGTCAAATGCATGGTGTTTTTTTTCTCTATCTTTGTTTATTGAGGTAACTTGGTCATTAATTAAATCAGTGTTACTTTGTATTTTTTCAGCGTTTACATTGTAATAATCAAGTATAGAATTATCTACGGTATCTCGTAACTTTGCTAACTCGTTTCGTATATTCGTAGTTTCTGATTTAAGCCTATTGTTATTATTTTTCTTTAATCTATTAATGCTATTATTAAAACTTGAATCCATCTGGCCTATTTGGTTATCAATATTATTGATTCTTTCATTAATACCAACAATGCTTTTAACGTTGTTTTTGATGTCATATGCGTTGATATCACTTAATGTTGGTGCGGGCTTTGAAAATGAAGTGTTGGCTGCTGCATTATAAGATAAATCGCTGAGTAATATAGCCACTAAGTGACGAGCTAATGCTTTCTTTTCCATGTGTTAATTTCCGTATTATTTAAATTATTATCTAAAGAAGAGTGAAGAGGGGATTTGTTTTTCTCAACTTATTTATAATAGGGTCATTTCTCTGGCGGGTAAAATCGATTTTTTAAATTATATTTGTTCGGAATATTCGTGTTTTACTGGAATAAATACAGTGCTATCTATTTTACATATGGAATATAGGGTTGCTTATTTGAATGAATTATAAAATGCAATGCTTATTATTTTTTATGTATTAATTCAATTGAAAATAACTTCAATGTGGCCTAAATATATTCTGATGAGGAAACTGTAAAATGCAAAAATAGTAAAACGTTAAAATAGTATAAGCAAAGAATGCCCATCAGAGGGTGAAGCTAAAAATGGCAGGAAGCCTACAAAGAAGCACCATTTTTTCTATTTTAGATGTTTTTTTTCAAATAACGTGTTATTTTTCTGTAAAATTTTATGTGTCTTGTGTTGCTTAAGTAGATAGGTTAAGTAGGCTAGCGCTAATTTATTGATGTTTAAAATAAAATTATCTATCTGGTTAATAATGCCACTTTTTGCATGTTGTTGATGAAATAGAAAGACGATAATATTTTGTCTGTTCGCCATACTTCACTGGCAGGGCTGTGACGGCAGTTAACGGCTTTAAAACCGTGGTTATTGCATGTCGTCACTGTAGTTTAAAGTATTTTGAATTATTGATATTTGAATAAAAGCAATCGAATTTATAGGGTTTAAATTATGGCAGTAAGAGAAATTATTGAAATTCCAGATGAACGACTGCGCATTAAATGCAGCCCAGTGACAGATTTCGCTGCAGTACAAACCTTAATCGACGATTTGTTAGATACCATGTACAGCACCGATAACGGCATTGGCCTCGCTGCTACGCAAATTGCTGAAACTAAATCCATTATGGTGATTGATATTTCAGAAAACCGTGATGAGCCGATGGTATTTGTTAACCCTGAGATTGTCGAAAGTGAAGGGGAAACCAGCTACCAAGAAGGCTGCTTGTCAGTACCGGAAATCTACGCGGATGTAGAGCGTTTCCTGCGCGTTAAAGTGAAAGCGTTCGATAGGTACGGTAAAGCGTTTGAAGTGGATAGCGACGAGTTCTTAGCGATTGTCATGCAACATGAAATCGACCACCTACACGGTAAAGTGTTTCTTGACCATTTGTCTCCGTTAAAACGCAATATGCTGTTGAAAAAACTGAAAAAGCAGCAACGTTTAAAACAGCAACAGTAGGCTGTAATCCGAAAGGGAAGAGGGTGTCAGGTTTGTTGGCCTGACACTTAAATTCATTCCATGGGGCGAACGACTAACGGGGTGTCTGGCTCATCAAATTGGCCATAGCTATTATTGAGTACCCGTTTTTGGTCTAATTGCTTAATTTCTTTGCTTAAAAAGTTTAAATGCTGTTGTAAATATTCTTTAGTAACACGTTCATTTTCGATAATTTTATGCAGTAACTGAATAAACTCTTCAGTGATGGGCTGCTGTTGTTCGAACGCTTGCGTTAACTCGGTGAGGTTTTCCACCGCAAGGACATATTCTGTCTCTCGGGAGACCAACGTCTCCCATTCCCCGGATTGCGCTAAGGCAACTAAATTTTCACTTAATACTAAGACATTACGGTATATTTCTTGTAAATCGATAGGATTTTTATTGTCCACCTGATTATCTTTCATCCACATTTGCACCGATTTGTTGCCACGCAGAGGCGATATCGGAGAGTAACTGGTAAACTTCTTGGACATAAGCCACGTTGTTTTCGAGGTTGGCGCGAAGTAACTGCATTGTCATGTACTCATACAAACTTGCTAAATTTTCTGCAAGTTCGCCGCCAGCTTCATAATTTAACGACTGCTTTAACCCAGTGTCAATGATGTCGATAGCTTTTGAGATTTCTTTACCTTTTTCCGCCACCTTACCTTGCTGCATAAAAATCTCCCCGCGTTTCAGGGCACTAAGGGCCCCTTTAAACAGGATTTGGATTAATTGGTATGGGGTCGCGTTGGTGATTTCACTCTCCAAATCGACCTGCTGATAGGCTTGCTGTGCGTGTCGTTGATACATGTTTTTAACCTAAAAGTATTAGCCTAATAACCGGCCTAATGAATTACTGGTGCTGTTCAGTGACGTCATCATTTTGTCCAAGTTTTGGAACTGACGGCGGTGTAAATCCATGGTGTTTTCGATCTGTTTATTGGTCTGCTCAATACGTTTGTCTAAGCTTTTCTTTTTCTTTTGGATACCATCGGTGGCGTTGTGCAGGGTGCCTTCTTTGCTGTCCAAGGTGTCTTTCAAGTAGTTAAAGTTTTCAGTACCAAAACCGGTTTCTTTACCGTCACCAGCAAAAAATACTTTGACGCTCGATGGGTTTTCTTTGAGGACTTTATCCAGCACTTTATTATCAATTTCTAAGGTGCCATCCAGTTTTTGCTTAATCCCCATTTTGCTCAGAGTGTCGATGTCCCCACTTGCTTGAGGAGCCCGAACTTGCGTGCGCAGGGTGCTCTGGATCATGCGTAAAGTGGAATCACCAATCAGTGGACCATTGGTTTTATCTGGCGCGGTGCCTTTTTCCGTTGGCGTGTATTTGGTGAGTTCTTTGGCTAATGTTTGGAATTCGTTATAGGCATCCACCCACGCTTTAATTTTACCTTTGGCGGGTTCGATATCTTCAGAAACGATTAGGTGGTCGGCTTTACCGTCTTCGCTTTCTTTTTTCAGCGTTAAGGTTAAACCGGGAAACAGGTCTTTGGCTTCATTGGTTTGTGACTCTAATTTGAAATCATCAATTTCTAGTAAGGCGGTTTGTGGGGCTACTTTTTGCACCATACCACTGGTGTCGGCATTTTTTAAGGTGACCTTACCATCCGCATCAATTTCAGACTCAACATTAAGAACAGCAGCCAGTTTGTCATCACCTTCCACATTGATGCTAATACGGTTTTCACTACCTTCTTTTTTAGAAGTGACGACAAGGTGGTAAATATTGTCTTTGTCTTTAATGACCGATGCGGAAACGCCTTTATCGGTTTTATTGATGGCATCGGCAATTTCAATCAGTGAAGTGTGCTCGTTATCCAGTTTGATAACGATTTTATCTTTATCTTCTTTTTGTGACGGTTGGGTGATAGTAATGGTTCGCTCAGGGGCACCATTGCCCAGTAATTCTTTGTTGCTATTGTTTGGCGTGCCTTTGGTAGCGATTGTTTGCGCTTTTGCTAACTGAGTGACTAACACATCATGCACACCCGCGACCGCTTTGCCGTCAGTTTTTACATCAAAGGCCTTATATTCACCATTGACTTTAGTGGTACTGATATCACCATATTTTTTTAAGTCCTCGGCGGCTTTTTTTAGTTTTTCTAAGGACGATTGCATTTTGCCAAAGGCGCTAATTTGCGCATCATAACTGGCTTTTTGCGTGGTCAGTGGCTCTAAACGACGGCGCTCCATCGCTTCTAATTGGTCCATTTGGACGTTTAAATCTAAGTTTGACCCGATACCGAGTGTGGATATTCCTGCCATGTTCTCTCCTACGCTATGTCAGCGACATAAATCTTGAATATAAAAACTATTTAGACTGATATCGGCCAAGGGGAGCAAAATTTTAGACTATTCTGAAAAAGAGTGATGGGAGGAGCTGACACTGGAAAGGTAGGTAATTATCCCTATTGAAATTAAATAATAAGAAAATTAATAAAAATTAATGGATGTGTTAAAAATGAAAGTGTTAAAAATAATGGCACAAAAGCGGGCTGTAAAGCCTTTTCCAACCTTACAGATAAAATTTTTCATTAAAAAGCCTAAAGGGGACTTTTTTGTAGCCGATAACCTAGTTGCTGACGAAATTCATCAAGTTAAGCATTTTGGCTTAACGCATTAATTTGAATAATAAGGATCACATCATGGCACAAGTTATCAATACTAACATTTTGTCTCTGACCACTCAGAACAACTTAAACCGTTCACAAGGCGTTTTAGGTACGGCGATTGAGCGTTTATCTTCTGGTTCACGTATCAACAGCGCAAAAGACGATGCGGCAGGCCAAGCGATTGCTAACCGTTTTACGGCTAACGTTAAAGGTTTAACCCAAGCAGCACGTAATGCTAACGACGGTATTTCTATCACACAAACTGCGGAAGGTGCAGTTAACGAAATCAACGATAACTTACAACGTATTCGTGAATTAACGGTTCAAGCGAAAAATGGTTCTAACTCTGAATCAGATACAAAATCAATTCAAGAAGAAGTGGATCAACGTTTAGCTGAAATTAATCGTATTTCAGAACAAACACAATTTAATGGAGTTAAAGTTCTTAGCCAAGATACTAAAATGGCAGTACAAGTAGGAGCTAATGACGGTGAAAAAATTGACATCGAATTAAAGAGAATTGACCGTGAAACTTTAGGTTTAGAAAAATTTGACCTGAACTTTACTGGTTATGGTAAGGCTGCTACTAGTGTTAGTGTCACAATAACAGGCAACGCTGAAACTCAAGAATTAGATACTACGGCTATAGATGCGAAAGTAGCAGCTGGCACTATTAAGTCCTATGAAGTTTTAGAGTCTATTGACGCAAATGGAAATGTTGATCCAACTAAGTTAGTTGTAAAAACAACAGATGACAAAGGTGTCGTTGCCTATAACGAGGCTACAGTTACCGCTGGTGCTACTGGCGCAAAAGCAAAAATTGATGTAGGGACTACAGAAGTTGCCCCTGTTGCAGGTGATAAAGCGAATGCGAAACCACTTGAAGCTTTAGATAAAGCATTATCAACAGTTGACGGTCTGCGCTCTTCTTTAGGTGCGATTCAAAACCGTCTTCAATCAACTATCAACAACCTGAACAACTCTGTTAACAACCTGAGCGCAGCACGCAGCCGTATCGAAGATGCTGACTTCGCAACAGAAGTTTCTAACATGAGCCGTGGTCAGATCCTGCAACAAGCAGGTACTGCTGTATTAGCGCAAGCTAACCAAGTTCCACAAGGTGTTTTAAGCCTGTTACGTTAATTCGTGATTGGTTGATTATACTGAAGGCCAGCGATACTGGCCTTTTCTTTATCGAACGGTCGTCATACTTCAAGTTGTAGATGCGTTGGCTTCACAAGGTCACCCGAATCACATACTTTAGTATGCTCATCGGGATAACCTTGATTGCCGCCTTCCTACAACTCGAATTATTTAGACCTTGCTTTAGCATTCAGTTAAAGTCTGCATGTATTTTAGTGTTAATTTTGACACAGCTGTAAATTAATATATTTGATAACAGAATAAAAATAATAATAGCGAGAGGGGTGTTGACCAGAAAACCAGACTCATAAGCATAGGGTAGGGCAATTGCACCAAAGATATCCCCTGTCAAAAATGCGGTTTGTATTAAACCAAAAATATGCTCGGCATTTCCTTTGCGGGCGATCTCCATCTCAACCAAATTAATTAATAGTGAGCAAACGGTTCTAAACATATACATGGCAATAACCGAGATGGCGAAAACAATCGGGGAACTAAATTTTATTGACCAAAACATACCATAGAGCATCAGCATACATAAACCAGAAAAAACGAGTAATGAGATAGGTTTATCTTTGTCAGAAAAAATAAACATAAAAAGGTTCTTGAGTACTAGCCCGGTGATCACACCTAATGATAGCACTAGGCCAACATTTGTATCTGAAAAGTGCATGTTTTTTAAATACACCGGAATAATGGGTAAGATCAGTGCCCAACTGGCGCCACTGATAATAAATGCAATAAATAAAATTAAATCTGCTTTACTGAAAAAAGGGAAAAATGAAGTGGTTTTTTGGGGGGGATTCTTAGCTAATGGTGTTTTATTCAGTGGTATTTTTAATGACGGGATGGCAATTATGGCGATTAGTACCATACCTCCACTAATTAACAAAGCCGAACGATAGGGGGATTGATCTATAATCGATAAAATTGTGACTAGCCCCCCAGCAATAAAAGCCCCAAGGCTTTGTGCTACTGTGCTTAAATTATCAGTGTGCAGCAGGACTTTATTTTGTTCCTGTTTATCAATATTAAAAATCAGTGATTTTAGCGCAATAGCGATAATACTCGCACCCATCCCTGCCATCAAACCTGAAGTCACGGCGATAGCCATCCCTGTGGGATAGGCTCTAAGAACAAGGCCACATCCATACAGTAAAAAGCCCACAATTAAACCAGTCTTAGTACCAAATCGGGATAGCCCTTTGGCATAAAGTAGTGAGCACGCCCCCGCAACCGCCATCATTACGTATGAAATTGAAAATAACTTCAATTGCGCTTGCTGTTCCCAATAGATGGGTTGTAGTGTTTTGGATATCCACATCGGGAAAAGAAAGAAAAAATAAAAGAAATATATTTTGTATGTCATGCTTACATACTCAACATTTTAATATTTTCCTTTACTAAAGGATTGTTTGGAAAAATATGTTGGCATTTTAAGAGATAATTGTAGGCAGCTTTCTCTGAACTTTGAGCAATTTTTTCAGCTTGTAAAATTAACCATTCCGGGGTCATAAAAATACCTGTTCTTTGCATAAGATGATCCAGGATTTTATAATTGCTATTTAATGAAAGAATATAAGCATAATTATAGGCTGTAAGATTATCTCCTGAAATTTCCCAAGCAAGGCGAGCATGCTTTTCTGCTGAAATATAATCCTCAGATGATAAAAATGCTATGCTCATATGATAGTGGCTATCGCTATGCATTGGACTAACAGATAATGCTCTTTGAATATTTTTTATATAGCTTGTTATATTTCCTTTATCATAAAAACATATTGCTAATTCAAGATGATATTCAGGAAAAGCATAATCAATTTCAATTAATTGATTGAGATATGTTATCGCATCATCATATTTACCTAATTGTTTATAGCACAGGCATATATTATAAATAATTACGGAACGATGCATGTAGTGCATACTATGTTTGTCTGATAACTGTTGAAGTCCCCAATTAAGTAACCTTATTGCTTCATCAGCATTTCCTTCTCTAAAAAGAATAAGTCCATATCCATTTCGGTTGAACACGGTGAAAAAATTCTTTTTATCTTGTTCTAAATAATCCAACTTACCTGTCTGAATAATGTTATAAGCTTCTTGTAAGAATTGACGTCCTTTTTCGATATTACGCTTATTCGATTTATGGTGGCGAAGATATAGCATTGATAATGTATAATTCGCCTTAATAATGCTTAACGGGTTTTCCGACTCTTTACTTTTAATGTAGTTATATTCTGCCTCAATAGGTTTATTGATACAGTTTTTGATTGTGCCGATTATAAGTGCTTGTGATTTTTCGTAATTATCAAAGTACTCTAAACAGTGTTCTATCAGGTGATCTGCACTGTATATATCACCAGAATTTATAATCATCAGAATATAGGGCTGAATAATGTCAATATCACCAAATTTTTCTTTTATTAATTCATTAATTAGTTTGGTTTCATTTTCAGTTAAATATATTTCTTCATTTTTAGCACAATCTACAATCAGGTTAACAGAAATGTTCATTCGATATAATGCTTGAATGAAACAATTAATCAGTGGGTATGATGAGAATTTAGCTGTAATATTGATTGTTTTAATTTCCGATGTGGCTATTTTTTTAGCTAACTCTGCAACTTTCCTAAACACCTTATCACTTAGATAGTATCTAATTTGGTCATCAGGGCTAATTCTATCTGTTAAGGACAGTTTACTCTTATCAAAATTTTCTAAGGGATAAAGAAATTTTTTATCATTGATAGTTAGTTGCTCTTGTGAAATATATCTAAGTAATATATTCCGAATGATAAGATATTCCAAAGGAATGCTTGCTGCTAGTTTGAAGTAATCCATATAATATAACCCCCTAATAAAAGGAGGTTATAACCTCCTTTTTATCAAATTACTTAGCGTTGTACATTACAGAGAAATCTATGCGTTTAGTACTTGGTTTATGTTTGATCATTTTCATAATTAACCTCTTTAATTACAAATTTAATTTGTGATTAAACTAATGCACCGTTGCATCAGTAAATTTAAAATTACATTTGTTAAGCAATTTCGTCAAATGTAAAATAGTTTGATTTATTTCTATGAGGTTACTGCATTAACATGCTTATGGGGAAATATTAAGCTAGAATGACAATGTATGGAAAAATAAATAACTAAGAATTGGTTTGTTTTTTTGAATAAAATAAGTTTTAAACTTTTATATATTCTAAATTTTTTCATATCAGTGAGTTAATATTAAATGATCAATTAACTGAATTATTGATTTTTTAATTTAATATTTTAATATTTAATTAATGTTGAACTAGCTTGATAATTATATTCTTTAAATATAATTTATTGGACGGATTATTTTTATCACTATTATTATCCATGTCCCATACTATGTTCACATTTAAGGCTAAGCTAGCTTGTTGATAACTTCATTTTCTTTAAGGGAAATTTAACGTTTTCTAACTAAAGCTACAATCAATAGCAAAGTCTAAAGCCAAAATCTGCAATTCAATGACAAAATCACCTTTCAATAAAACAACTTCTCTCACTTGTATTACCAGTAAAACTCCCTAAAAATTGTGTTAAAACAATCATTAACGTTGTGGTTATTCAAATTTTACCTATTTAGGATAAGGCAAATAAAGCTATATTTAGTGCCTTACTCTACGGATTGAATTCAAAACCAACACAGATAATGAATACCTTTTATAGAGCTTGAAGGGTGATTCAGGTTGTGAGTGATTTGTATACTGCCGAAGGTGTGATTAATAAAAATAGCCTATGGGAGCGTTATTACCCTCTAATACGCCATGAAGCCCTGAAACTGCAAGTCAGACTACCCGCCAGTGTTGATATCGACGACTTAATTCAAGCGGGGGGCATCGGTTTACTACATGCATTGGAACGTTTCGATGTGACCCAAGGGGCGTCATTTGCCACTTATGCGGTGCAAAGAATTCGGGGTTCGATGCTAGATGAACTGCGTAGTCGTGACTGGGTGCCGCGCAGTGTGCGCCGCCAAGCGCGTGAAATGACCAAAGCCATTGGTGCGTTGGAACAATCGTTAGGGCGAAGTGCGACTGAGCCGGAAATCGCCAAAGCGCTGGATATTGACCTTGCGGAGTATCGCCAAGCATTACTGGACACCAATAATAGCCAACTGTTTTCTTATGATGAGTGGCATGAAATTCATGGGGAAAGCTGTGAGCCGCAAATGGATGAGGACGATGGCGGTAACCCGTTGAGTCTGTTGTTAGATTCCAGCTTGCGTGACCAAATTGCGGCGGCAATAAATCAGTTACCAGAACGCGAAAAAATGGTGCTGACGCTGTATTACCAAGAAGAGCTGAATCTGAAGGAGATTGGGGCGGTGCTGGAGGTTGGGGAGTCGAGGGTGAGTCAGCTTCATAGTCAGGCTATTAAACGTCTCCGCGGCCGCCTCAGATAGATGCTCGTCATACTTCGCATTGTGGGGGTGTCGACTGCGCTCGGCTACTCGGGTCACATACTTGTGTATGCTCCCCGAGATATCCTCTCTGGTCTTCTACCCACAAACCGAATTATTTAGAGCATCAGTATCGAGTACTTTTAAAGCTTATTTAAATTTGTTTTTTTATTATAGGATAAATTGCTTAATGTGTTGATATTTAAGGTTTTTCATGCTTTAAATATATCACTGATTTCTAGACTTATGTCTGCTCCGGCTTTCTACCAACAATACGAATTATTTAGATCATCCGCATAGGGATATTTTAAGGCTTATTCAAATTTGTTTTTTCTACTATATTTCTACGCTTTTAACGATGTTACTTTCTATTATTCATCCAGCTCTGCCGATCTAACCAAAAAATTCTCTGCCGTGGTGTGCCATGCTCTTGGGGATTGGGTGAAGCCCAGTTTTAAATATTCGGTGAGGTTGCTGTCGGTGGAGAAAAATAAAATTTGGCAGTCGGCGGGGAGTTCTTCAGCGACGAGGCGCATTAATTGGCGGTCGATGCCGTGTTTTTGATACTGAGTATCAACGGCCAGTTCGCAGATATAACAGCAAGAACTAAAATCCGTTACCGTGCGGACAAAACCGACCACCTGTTCCTCATCCCATGCACTAACTAATAAGTCCGCGTTATTTAGCATTGCATCCAATTGAGTAAGGTTATCGGTTGTCACCATTTCTTTAAATGGTGATTGGCGAATCAATCGAACAAAATCCTCAATAGAGATGGCAAAGTTGACTTTATAGTTCAGGCGATTGGCAAGCGCATCCATAGAGTTCCCCTATTAATCAAACTACCCTCTTATAGGTTTAGCCTGAAATAGCGTAAATTTCCTGTTTTTTGTGGAATTTTATCATGGCCTAGCTATTCCAATTAGTGCGTAAATGTCCTAAGTTAAATTCAAGGTAGTCGTGATGTTTAGCCCAACAGGGTAAATACCATAAGAATTCTATTCAACAGATAAGTGAACGAGATATGACTATGGAACTAAAGGATTATTACAGCATCATGGGTGTTAAGCGCACCGATGATTTAAAAACCATTAAGACCGCGTATCGCCGTTTAGCGCGAAAATATCACCCTGACGTGAGTAAAGAACCCGATGCCGAAGCACGCTTTAAAGAAATTGCGGAGGCTTGGGCGGTACTTGGTGACAAAGAAAAGCGTGCAGAATACGATGAAATGTGGGAACACAGAAATGACCCCTATTTTAACCAAGCTAACCAAGGCCAACAAAGCCGCACCTATTCCCAGCAAGGGTTTGATGAAGGCGGCTTTGATTACATTTTTTCATCGATGTTTTCCCAACGTGCACGGGGTGGCACAAGGCAGGCTCGCAGCCATCGCGGGCAGGATTTAGAGGTTGAACTGGCTGTTTTCCTTGAAGAAACCCAAGAACCCCATAAACGTACCATTAGCTATAACTTACCCGTCTATAACGCTTTTGGTTTTATCGAAAACGAAGTCCCTAAAACACTTAACGTGACTATCCCGGCAGGGGTGATTGATGGGCAACGTATTCGCTTAAAAGGGCAAGGCACAGCGGGGGAAAATGGCGGTGAAAATGGCGATCTATGGATAACCATCCGCATTGCACCACATCCATTATTTGATATCAAAGGCCATGATTTAGAAGTGGTCGTGCCGCTTGCGCCATGGGAGGCAGCCCTCGGAACTAAAGTCACCATTCCAACATTAAAAGACCCGATTGTGATCACCGTTCCTGCTAATAGCCAAGCTGGCCAAAAATTACGCCTTAAAGGTAAAGGGCTGAAACATAAAGGTACAGCAGGGGATCTGTACGCGATTATAAAAATCGTGATGCCAAATAGCAGTAATGCAGAAGCGGATGCACTGTGGCGGAAATTGGCGGAGACTCAGCAGAGTTTTGACCCACGTAAAAATTGGGGAGGCAAATAATGGAACAGTTCACATCATTAACCGTTATTGATTTTTGCGTTCATACTGGTATTGCTGAAGATGAATTACAGGAAATCGTCGGCCTTGGGATAATTCAACCCATTGAAACGACTAATGAGTGGTTGTTTGATGACCAAGCGGTAGTCATTGTGAGAAGAGCCGTGCGTCTTTACCATGAATTAGAAATTGACTGGCCGGGCATCGCAATGGCGATGAGCCTATTGGACCAAAATGAAATGCTCCAACGCGAAAATGAGATGTTGCGTTTACAGTTAAAACGTTTTATTGGTTAGGTTTCTGATAATTTAATGACTATTGAGCTTTCTATATAGAGTCTGTTTCATTTTGGCCTTATGCATTGAATTAAAGTATAGGGCCAATTCATTCAATACCTATAAAAATTTAATTGTATTGTGAACGATATAAGAGGCTTTGATGTTAACTACTGATTGGCGACCTGAATGGGGGAATATTTATTCATGGGTTGCAATGGATAAAAACGGTTATTTAGCATTTATGCTGAATAATTGCTGGGGATGGTTACCCAAAGTGTATATCAGCATACCTAATATTAGTGAGTTATATGTTGATTTAAGTGAGTTTATATATTGTGAATCGGCTAAATATGAAAATAGCATACAGAAAAATGGTGATTTTTCAGTTGATCTATTTTCCTATTGGAAATACAAGCATTATTCCCAAGAAACTGTTTTTACCAGTTATAAAAATCGTTTAGATGAAGGTAATAAACTGACAGATGCTTATCTTGCAACACAAAAGGGAATATTTGTATTTGAAGGCATTGAAGGCTATAACCAAGGGGAAGACTTTCCTGTGGGCTATGAGGGTGAAACAAAAATGGGAGATTATTTTCGCCATTTAGTGCCAACGATTTATGCGACAATATCAGATATACCTATCCCTCTAAGGCAATACATTGTCGTTTCTGATACTTTAGATTTTACCAAAGATAGATTGTTAGATAATGATAAAATCAGCGAATATTTTACTCGAATGTATTCTATCTAAACCATTAGCAAAAAGCCCTTACCATCCAGTAAGGGCGCAATAACAACAACGAGATTTTTATTATTAATTAAATAGCCGCTGCTTCGGCAATGAGTTTGCCGAGCTCTTGCCAGTTTTCACTGTCGATAAGGTCATTCGGCACCATCCATGAACCGCCGCACACTAATACAGAAGGTAATGAGGTGTATTCTTTAATGTTTTTCACACCGATACCGCCAGTTGGCATAAATTTAACCGGGTAAACCGCGCTGAGAGCTTTGAGCATGGCAACTCCGCCAGAGGCTTCGGCTGGGAAGAATTTCAATGTGGTGAGGTTAAATTCAAGGGCTTGTTCTACTAAACTTGGGTTATTCACACCAGGAATGATAATCACGTTCTTTTGTTGGCAATAAGCCACAATTTTCGGGTTAAAGCCCGGGCTGACGATAAAATCTACACCCGCTTCAATGGCTTGGTCAACTTGCGCTGTGGTTAATACCGTACCTGCGGCAATCAGTAATTCAGGGTAGGCCGCGCGCATATTTTTAATCGCTTGTACCGCTGCAGCGGTGCGGAAGGTGACCTCTGCACATGGCAGGCCATTTTCCACTAAAGCTTTTGCTAATGGCGCACCATGCTCTGCATTATTAATGGTGATAACAGGAACAACATTGAGTTTCTTAATTCTTTCAAGTAATTGATTCATGGTTAAAGCCTCTTAACATTTTACTAAAGCAGTGGTTGGCATGGCCTCGGATGGAATAATCGCTCCCCGGTGTTGGATGACGGTTCCAGCCAGTAAATGACCTGTTTTTGCTGCTTCACATGGGCTGCCACCGACGATGCGACAAGCAAGGTAGCCGGCACTAAAGGAATCCCCTGCGGCAGTGGTATCAACAACATGGCTTATTTTATTCGCAGGGACTTCAATACGTTCGTTATCAATAACGACGAAGCAAGCCTCAGCACCGCGCTTGATCACTATTTCGTTCACGCCATATTGTTGGGTACGTGCAATTGCATCATTTTCATGAATGTCACCATAAAGCAACTGTTCGTCATCAAAGGTCAAAAAAGCGATGTCGGTTAAAGTGAGAATTTGCTGATAAGCTTGTTGAGCGGCTTGTTTTGAAGGCCAAAGCGCAGGGCGATAGTTATTATCGAAGACAATTTTAGCGCCGTGTTGTTTAGCATGTTGTAACATTTCAAATAACAACTGACGTGAGGCGTCAGGTAAAATGGCTAAGCTAATGCCACTTAAGTAGATAAATTGTTGTGAATTAAGTACTTGCTGTGTGTGGGCTTTGCTATTGCTATCAAAACAGACGGCATCAAGCCAAAATTTTGCCGCGGCATTATCTCGCCAATAGAAAAAGCGACGTTCGCCATCAGCGGAGGTTTCGATTAAATACATCCCAGGCAAATGTTTGTCCGAAATAAAGACTTCTTCAGTATTGATGCCTTCTTGTTGCCAACTGCTTAGCATTTGCTGGCTGAATGGGTCTTTACCTAAACCGGTGATGTAACGGGTTGTCACGCCATGGTCTTTTGTTAAACGAGACAGGTATAGTGCGGTATTGAGTGTATCCCCACCAAACGTTTGTTTATAAAGTTCACCCGATTTTTGCAACTCAACCATGCATTCGCCAATAACGGCAACTTGCGGATGTATATTCATTTTCACCACCTGCGCGATTACGACTTAATAAACTATTGCTGACTTAATGATGCTATTAAAACCCATTTCAAATAGAACTTCAATAAAAATGAAACGCTGTTTTAAAAATATTAAATCACCGTTCTTGTTTTTATCATGATAGCCACTTATGCTATCCGCTAGGGTGTAATGTCGATATCAATTTATAGGATGATGGAAAAGTAATGGATAAAACGACTCAAACGGATGCTGTTTCAGCAGTGGTTAAGGTATTTAGCATTCTTAGCGCCCTTGGTGAGCAAAAAGAGATTGGTGTATCTGAGCTTTCACAGCGTTTATTGATGTCAAAAGCCACAACATTTCGTTTTCTGCAAACGATGAAACAGCTAGGCTATGTGGATCAAGAAGGTGAAGCGGATAAGTATTCCCTAACATTGAAATTATTCGAGTTGGGAGCGAAATCCCTTGAGTATGTGGATTTAATTGAAATTGCAGATACAGAAATGCGCCGTATTGGCCAATTAACCCATGAAGCGGTGCATTTGGGCGCTTTAGATGAAGATGCCATTATTTATATCCATAAAATCGACTCGAGTTATAATTTACGCATGTATTCACGGGTTGGGCGTCGTAACCCATTGTATTGCACAGCAATCGGTAAGATTTTACTCGCTTGGCAAGATGAAGGATCCATTCGTTTAGCATTGAAAAACGAAACTTTTAGCCAAAAAACGGCAACAACGATTTTAACGTTAGAAGACCTGCTGGTGGAATTAGCCACAGTTCGTGAATGCCATTATGCGCAAGACAGAGAAGAGCAAGAGCTAGGTCTGCGCTGTATTGCTGTGCCAGTGTATGACCGGTTAGGCCATGTGGTTGCAGGGCTATCGATTTCGTTCCCAACGATTCGTTTTGATGAGCAGCGTATTGGTGACTACGTCCAATTACTGAAAACAGCGGGGCGTAATATTTCAGAGAAAATGGGCTATCACCAATATCCATTATAGGGGTGATATAACAGGATTAAGCCAGTTTTAATGATGTATCAATCAATTGATTTAATAACCTATGTAAATTATTTATTTGAATATTAAGGTGTTATAAATTTCACTTATTATTATCCAACAC
Organism: Providencia sp. M-27; assembly: GCF_011077905.1. Taxonomy (NCBI): domain Bacteria; kingdom Pseudomonadati; phylum Pseudomonadota; class Gammaproteobacteria; order Enterobacterales; family Morganellaceae; genus Providencia; species Providencia sp. M-27. Next base: position 163,083 of record NZ_JAALBT010000008.1, read on the forward strand.
CATGTGTTGCTGCTGACATATAATATTTACTTATGAACACAGCAGGAAATAGATATGTTTAAAAAGGTTATTGTTGTTATTTTTCTTTGTTTCACTTCTTATGGCTTTGCCAGCGACTTTACATTTAAAGAAAAGTCACCCGCTGATCGCGAGTTTAGTCAAGACTACCAAGGAATTAAAAAATTACAGACACAACAAAAGTTTGTCTTTGATCCCAAAAAGAAACTTCCACAAGAAGAACAAAGTTATCAAGCTTTGTTAGAACAGCGAAATGCAGATGAAAATGCGTTTTCAAAACATTTTAATGTGTGTGATGTTAACCCGACGGGAGCAGGGTGCCCTAATTCAATGGCTTGGATGAATGACCGCCAGCAAATGAAAAAAATGCTAGAGCAAGCGGGCCGCCCATATTGATGCGTTGTTCATCTGTTGACTCTAAGGGAGCATCGCCCCCTTAGAGTTCAAACTAGACAGATTCAGGGAATGTTAAGGTTGCACCGGGGGCTTCACGGCTTAAATGAATGAAATTCATATGTTTTTCATATTGGTCTAGAATATCGCTAATCACTTGTTCTTTGGTGTAATCCATTAAATCATTCCCTTGTGAGCCTTCCCATAAGAAGGTTTCTAAGCGGTAATAATGGGATTTCCCTGAACGTGCGCGATAGGTAAAACCGGGAACTGAATAGCGCTGTGGCCACACTTGGTAAATAAAGCTTTGTTCTTCACCTAGGTCGACTGTTAATTCTAAATGGTCTAATCGCTCATCAGCAATGGGTGGTAAGGTGTTAAATTCCACTTTTGCTCCCCTTAAACTGAGCTCTTTTGCCACTTCTTGCATGGCAGGAATGCAGACCAAATCAAGCATCCGCTGGGTATAAGTCGTTCCCGGGAAATTCATCACTCGTCCCAAACGCTGTTTCCAATTCAGTGTTCCGTTACCATATAGTGGTGCAGGGGCATTGGTATTTAGCGAACTAACGCGTCTAAAGTCCTCAACTTTTAATGACTTATATAGCCCAGCCATAATAAAGAAGATAACAAAACTAAAGGGCAAGCCCATGATCACCGTCGTATTTTGTAACGCAGCGACGCCATCCGTCATTAACATCCCTAAGGTAAGTAAGCCAATTGCGACAGACCAGAAAATTCGCAACCAATTAGGGGCGTCATTGTTAATATCACTGAGTTTTGAGGTGAAATTGCCTAATACTAATGAGCCGGAGTCAGCAGAGGTGACATAGAACAACAGCCCAGTAATGGTTGCAACAGAAGCGGTTAGGCCAAAGCCGGGGTAAAGTTCAAGTAGTGAATAGAAGCCTTTTTCGGGGGCGTCGAGGACGGTTTTTGCAAGTTCACTATTGCCGTGAATGATTTCATACAATGCACTATTACCAAAAATAGATAGCCATAATAGTGTGAAAACAAATGGAATAATTAATGTGCCAATCACAAATTGTCGAATAGTCCGGCCGCGAGAAATACGAGCAAGGAATAACCCAACAAATGGTGACCATGCTACCCACCATGCCCAGAAAAACAGCGTCCAGCTATTCATCCAATCCGTTGGGCGGTCAAAGGCAAAGCTATTGAGGGTCATACCCATAAAGCGGTTGATATAGTCCCCCACATTCAGCACTAAGGCATTGAGTAAGAACTCAGTATCGCCGACAAATAAGATAAATAAAATCAAACCAAATGCTAACAGCACATTGAGCTCGGATAACACCCGAATGCCTTTATTTACCCCTGATGTGGCGGAGATCACGGCCATAATCACCGATAGCAGGATCAACCCACTTTGCACGGGGAGCCCTTGAGGTAAGTCGAATAATACTTTGAGGCCATAATTCAGCTGAACAACCCCAATCCCCAACGTTGTTGCGATACCAAAAATCGTCCCTAATACCGCAGCAATATCCACAGTATGGCCAATTGGGCCGTCAATTCGTTTACCAAATATTGGATAAAGTGCGGAGCGAATAGTCAGCGGCAAGTTATAGCGATAACTGAAATAACCCAGTGCAATTCCCATTAAGGCATACATAGACCAGCCCGTTAGGCCATAGTGGAACAGTGTCCACACCATCGCCTGACGAGCTGCTTCTAAGGTTTCGCCTTCGCCTGTTGGCGGCAGCATATATTGGGTGACCGGCTCAGCGACGGAGAAAAACATTAAATCGATACCAATTCCTGCGGCGAATAGCATCGCAGACCAACTGAGTACGCTAAATTCAGGTTTAGATTGTTCAGGGCCGAGTTTGATATTACCAAAGCGTGAGGTAGCAACGAAAATGACAAAAACAATATAAAGCGTTGCTGCTAGCAGGTAATACCAACCAAAGGTTTTAGATACCCAGCCAAGGGCGGCAACGATCCACTGATTTGCTGTTTCGGTCATCAAGATGGTGAAAAAAGAAAACGCCAGAATAAGACCGGCGGAAGTAAAAAAAACCACAGAATTCAGTTTATCCTTCTGCTTATTCTTTGGACTATTTTGAGTTGTCATTGGACATTCCACATTTTTATTTATTTAACAGGTTAAAATTACTTTCTAAGCTAATTGATTGATTTATTAGCCAAGATTTGGTTTTTGTTATCTTCTCTCTTATGTTAATTGTGAATGAATTGTTGTAAACAATAGTTAATATTGATTGAACATTCAATCAAAAAAACGTTTAATACAAGGGATCAATGTATTTTTTAGGTTCAAATACCATGCCGAAGATAGGAATGCAGTCGATACGTAAACAACAGTTAATTCAAGCCACATTGGCTGTGATTAATGAAGTTGGAATGCAGGAAGCTAGTTTTGTGTTAATTGCCCGTAAAGCCGGGGTTTCTACAGGGATCATTAGCCATTATTTCCGTGATAAAAATGGCTTGCTTGAAGCCACTATGCGCCATATTCAATACCAACTAGGGTTTGCGGTTGCAATACGTTTACGGATGTTGACCGGAGCGGAGCCAAAACTACGAATTCAGGCAATTGTTGAGGGCAACTTCGACCCAACGCAAACCAGTGAGGCCGCGATGAAAACGTGGCTAGCCTTTTGGGCTAGTAGTATGCATCAACCGAATTTAAACCGTTTACAGCAGGTTAATGACCGGCGCTTGTATTCAAACTTAAGCTATGAGTTTGGGCGGGTGTTAAACAAGGCGGATGCGCGGATGGCAGCGAAGGGGCTGGCGGCTTTAATTGATGGCCTATGGCTACGTAGTGCTTTGAGTAATGAACAATTCCCTGTTAAGGATGCACTCAAAATCACTAACGAATATATCGATATGCAACTACAACGTGCTGAGGTTTTAGAAACCTAATAACCAATTCTGAGGAGATAATATGCAACATCCACCGATACATAAGCTTTATATTCATGGTGGTTATGTCGACAGTTCACAACCTGAATGCGGGCAATTTCCTGCAATCAACCCTGCAAATGGCGAAACTATCGCAAATCTGCAATCTGCGACCCTTGAAGATATCCAATGGGCGGTAGAAAGCGCCAAACAAGGCCAGAAAGTTTGGGCGGCAATGACCGCGATGGAACGCTCACGTATTTTGCGCCGTGCGGTGGATATTTTACGGGAACGTAACGACGAGTTGGCTTATATCGAAACTCTTGATACGGGCAAACCGCTTTCTGAAACTCGTTATGTGGATATCGTCACAGGGGCAGATGTCCTTGAATACTATGCAGGTTTAATCCCTATGCTGGAAGGGCAGCAGATCCCTTTGCGTGACAGCGCATTTGCTTATACCCGCCGTGAACCGCTGGGAGTTGTGGCAGGGATTGGCGCATGGAATTACCCTATTCAAATTGCGTTATGGAAATCAGCACCTGCTCTAGCTGCGGGTAATGCCATGGTGTTCAAACCCAGTGAAGTCACGTCGTTAACCGCATTAAAGTTAGCTGAAATTTATACTGAAGCGGGTGTGCCAGCCGGGGTGTTTAACGTGGTGACAGGCCAAGGCGGTGAAGTGGGGCAATGGTTAACGGAGCACCCTGATATTGCCAAAGTTTCATTCACTGGGGGGATCGCAACGGGTAAAAAAGTGATGGCGAATGCGTCAGCCTCTTCTTTAAAAGAGGTGACGATGGAACTAGGCGGTAAATCACCGCTAATTATTTTTGATGATGCAGATTTAGATAAAGCTGCAGATATCGCCATGATGGCAAATTTTTATAGTTCCGGCCAAGTGTGTACCAATGGAACACGGGTTTTTGTGCCGAAATCACTCAAATCACAGTTTGAAGACAAGATCACTGAACGTGTGGCGCGCATTAAAATAGGTTCCCCCATTGACGATAATACTAACTTTGGGCCATTAGTCAGTTTTGCTCATATGGAAAATGTGTTGCGTTATATTGCGTTAGGCAAACAGCAAGGTGCGAAATTATTGTGCGGAGGTGAACGCTTGATGGATGGCGATTTCGCTCAGGGAGCGTATGTTGCACCAACGGTATTTACTGATTGCAATGATGAAATGCAAATCACGCAGGAAGAAATTTTTGGTCCTGTCATGAGTATTTTAAGTTATCAATCGGAAGATGAAGTGATTGCCCGTGCAAACAACAGTGTATATGGGCTTGCTGCAGGGGTTGTGACACAGGATCTAACGCGTGCGCATCGTGTTATCCATCAATTAGAAGCTGGGATTTGCTGGATCAATACATGGGGTGAATCACCCGCTCAAATGCCAGTAGGGGGATATAAGCATTCCGGTGTTGGCCGTGAAAATGGCGTAATGACATTGCAAAATTATACACAAGTGAAATCTATTCAAGTGGAATTGGGGGAATTTGCATCCGTTTTTTAATCACATCATTTTAATTTGACTGAAACAGAGGAGATAACAATGGTCTATGACTATATTATTATCGGTGCTGGTTCAGCCGGTAACGTTCTTGCTACCCGCCTGACAGAAGATCCAGATGTTACTGTGCTGCTCCTTGAAGCAGGAGGACCGGACTACCGGTTCGACTTTCGCACACAAATGCCAGCGGCATTAGCCTACCCGTTACAGGGGCGACGTTATAATTGGGCTTATGAAACTGATCCTGAACCGCATATGAATAACCGACGAATGGAGTGTGGTAGAGGGAAGGGGCTCGGAGGCTCATCATTAATTAATGGGATGTGTTATATCCGAGGGAATGCCCTAGACTTTGACGGCTGGGCTGAAGCACCTGGCTTAGAAGACTGGCGTTATCTCGATTGCTTACCTTATTTTAGAAAAGCAGAAACGCGTGATATTGGCCCTAATGATTACCATGGTGGAGATGGCCCAGTCAGTGTGACAACACCGAAGAATGGCAATAATGTGCTATTTCATGCGATGGTGGAAGCCGGTGTACAAGCAGGGTATCCACAAACAGATGATTTAAATGGGATCCAACAAGAGGGTTTTGGCCCGATGGATCGCACAGTCACTCCTCAAGGGCGACGAGCAAGTACAGCAAGAGGGTATTTGGACCAAGCGAAAAAGCGCCACAATTTAACTATTCTTACGCATGCCACTACGGATACCATTGAGTTTGAAGGGAAAAAAGCGGTTGGTGTTAAATATTATCAAGGTAATAGCACTACGCCTACGGTAGTGAAGGCGCGCAAAGAGGTTCTTTTATGTGCAGGCGCGATCGCATCTCCCCAAATTTTACAGCGTTCTGGAGTTGGGCCTGAAGATGTTTTGGCTGAGTTCAATATTCCAGCTGTGCACGTTTTACCTGGTGTAGGGCAAAACTTGCAAGATCACCTTGAAATGTATTTGCAATATGAATGCAAACAACCAGTTTCACTATATCCAGCCTTAAAATGGATAAATCAACCCAAAATAGGCGCTGAATGGCTATTTAAAGGGACAGGAATTGGCGCAAGCAACCAATTTGAAGCCGGCGGGTTTATCCGCACCAGTGAAAAATTTGCTTGGCCAAATATTCAATTTCACTTTTTGCCTGTGGCGATTAACTATAACGGTAGTAATGCCGTTAATCAGCATGGTTTTCAAGCCCATGTAGGTTCAATGCGTTCGCCGAGCCGAGGGCGAGTTCGTTTGAAATCTTTAGACCCAAGGCAGCATCCGAGTATTTTATTTAATTACATGTCATCGGAGCAGGATTGGGAAGAGTTTCGTGCTGCTATTCGTATTACCCGTGAAATTATGGCTCAGCCAGCACTTGACCCATATCGTGGGGAAGAAATCAGCCCCGGTAAACAGATTAGTACTGATGAAGAGCTAGATACATTTGTCCGCGAGAGAGCAGAAACCGCTTTTCACCCCTGTGGAACCTGTAAAATGGGGCACGATGATATGGCGGTAGTGGATGGTGCAGGGCGAGTTCATGGTATTGAAAATTTACGAGTTATCGACGCATCAATTATGCCGCTGATTATTACGGGGAATTTAAATGCAACGACTATCATGATCGCGGAGAAAATCGCCGATAAAATTCGAAATCGGTCTCCGTTGCCCACAAGCGATGCAGATTATTATGTCGCTGGTGGTAGGCCAGTGAGAAATCAGCCCTTAAGGGACTAGTTTATCCACGAAGATTTCACGTATAAAGCGATTGATATTTATATCAGTCGCTTTTTTAGCTAGACAGAATATGTGTTAGCTAATTTTTAGACAAAAAAAACCTCCAAATATTAAGGAGGGAAAATAAATATAAAGCGAACTTATTTATATAGCATTAATTTACGGTAAACCATAGCCGACCAGTTGAATTTATTTATACAAAATGATTCTAGCTCACAATTTATAACGTTATAGTTATTAAATTCAGATTAATACCTATTATTTAACGGAGCTAATCAGCCATTGTAGATAATTATCTTCAATTTGGCTTGGGTCTAAGCGAATGAGTTCTGGAGTTTTATATGGGTGTACTTCTTTTATTGCATTAAACAAATTGAGTTGATTCCCTTGGGTTGTTTTGATCAAGAGTAAGATCTCCTTATCTTGCGTGATATTACCATGCCATAGATAAACAGATGTTATTTCAGGGAGTAGAGAAACACATGCAGCTAAACGATTGGCTAGTAAATGTTGGGTAATTTTAATTGCACTTTCATGGCTATTAGTCGTGCATAACACAATGCATGGACGTTGAGCATTTGTGGAGTAAATTTGTTCAGTGGACATTTCATTTCCTTCTTAGTCATATTTGGATGTGTTTTATTGCTCATATTTATAGATTAGGAATAAAAATTGTATTGGGAAAAAGCATAATCACTATAAGTGTTTTTTAGCATGATCAGATTAGATAATAACTAATGATAATTAAGTAGAAGGTATTGCTTCAATAGTGGATTGCTCGTTTTTTAAGCAAAAATTGCCATTATTATAATTTTTTATATATTCAATATAATTTAGAATATTTCTTGGTTTTATTTTATTAATTCGATTCAGCAAGCATAAATTGAGGGTAAACTATAAAAATAATTGAAATTTTAGTATATTAAGAAACAAATTAGATTATGTGATAAATGTGAGTGTATGTATTGCTAGCCTAGTAATAGAACAAATAATAAGCCCAGTTTTATTTTTACCCTTATTAATATAAGTGTAGGCTTACCTTTTTGTGCGAAAAATATGAAAGGTTAATTACTGAAATAATATATTACGTTTAGTTACAAAATAAATTACATTTTTTTATAAAAGAATCTACGTACTGATAAATATCAAGGTTTTTTAGCTATATATTGTTAGTCTAAAGATAAAATTAGAATATATAACTGAAATTACTCTGTATTTCCATCTTTAAACGTGTATGGATGAACTCTATGAATAAGCTGACACCTTTAAAACCTGTTCCAACGTTAATCGCAGTTGCAATAACATTAATTATTTGGTTTTTAATTCCTGTTCCTGAAGGTGTTAATCCAAATGCGTGGCATCTTTTAGCATTATTTGTAGGCACAATCGCTGCGATTATTGGTAAGGCTTTACCAATAGGTGGTGTTTCTATTGTCGCTATCTCATTAGTTGCAGTTACCGGGGTGACTAATCCTGAATCAACTAAAGGTGCAATTGCGGATGCATTAAGTGGTTTTTCTAATGACTTAATTTGGTTAATTGGTATTTCTATCATGGTTTCCATGAGCTTGAACAAAACAGGTTTAGGGGCAAGGATAGGTTATTATGTCATTTCTTTATTTGGTAAAAAAACATTGGGTATTGCTTATTCATTGGCAATAGCAGAAACAATATTGGCTCCTGTGACACCAAGTAATACTGCACGAGGTGGGGGAATTATTCACCCAATTATGCGTTCTATCGCTGATAGTTTCGGGTCTAAGGCGGATGATGGTACTGCTGGGAAAATCGGTCGTTACTTGGCTTTGGTCAATTACAATATTAACCCGATTACATCTGCAATGTTTATTACGGCAACAGCCCCCAACCCACTGATAGTCAGCCTGATTGTAAGTGAATTAGGGCAAAAAGGGGAGCTAACTTGGGGAATGTGGGCCATTGCAGCATTTGTACCTGCCATTATCTCCTTGATTTTAATGCCTCTGGTCATTTATTTGATGTACAAGCCTGAAATCACCTCTACGCCGGATGCGCCTAATTTTGCCAAAGAACGTTTACAGCAATTAGGGCCAGTTTCATTACCTGAAAAATTAACATTAGCTGTTTTTGGGTTGTTATTACTGATGTGGGCAGGTGTACCTGCAATGATTTTTGGACCCGCATACAGTGTGAATGCAACAACAGCAGCATTTATTGGCTTAAGTATTTTATTAGCAACAGGTGTCATCAATTGGGATGATGTCTTAAAAAATAAAGGGGCTTGGGATACGGTAGTTTGGTTCTCCGCTTTGGTTATGATGGCATCTTTCTTAGGAAAATTAGGCCTAATTAAATGGATGTCAGTTTCAGTCGAAGGTGCCATTGCGAGTATGGGAATTAGCTGGGTATGGGGGATGTTGATCCTTGTTCTTATCTATGTTTATTCTCACTATTTCTTTGCTAGTACAACCGCACATATTACCGCAATGTATGCTGCATTTTTAGCCGCGGGCTTATCTCTTGGTGCACCGCCAATGTTGTTAGCTTTAACGCTTGCTTTCTCGTCATCATTAATGATGTCATTGACTCATTACGGAACAGGTACTGCACCCATTATCTTTGGTTCTGGCTATGCCACATTAGGCGAGTGGTGGAAAACCGGTTTTGTTATGAGTGTCGTTAACTTAGCCATCTGGTTCTTTATTGGTAGCGTTTGGTGGAAGTTCTTAGGTTACTGGTAATTAGCTAAATTAGAGATTGAAGATATTTAATAGAAATCGGGCTATCAGCTCGATTTCTTCTTTTAAAACCCCATGCTATAAATAAGTGGCTATTGTCACAACCAAACCACTAATTATCGAAATCAGCATCACTTTTCCCCAACTGAAGACTGACGACGATTGTAATGCGTGTTGCCATAACAAACTTATCTCATCCGCATGCGCATATTTTCTCTTATTGATCGCAATCTTAATTTTTTTGATTGTATCGTTATCTATCGGTAATGTTTTTTGAATAACCATGCTATGACCTTCCATTAAGTTGAAGATGCAACTTCAATCAGTAAGACTGGTACTTGTTTGCCTACCTTGATTATCTCAGGTCATGTAAAAAGAAAAATTGATGAACTTGTATGCAAACTTCCTCATTTATCGTATTTGAAATAAGACTTAATCTATTTAATAAGAAAAAAGGCGGCTTGGAAGTAAAATTATCGTTATTAAGAGGAAATGGCTCTTAATTTAAGGTCATATTTATCATTTTTTACGAAACATTATTATTTGGAGCGGTTGGAGATAAAGGCCATAAATGTGATTGGTTTAGATGAAAAAGCCAGTATGATGTAGCAGAGAGTCTTTTTAATTTATCCAGAGGAACACATGTATTCGCAAAGAAAGGCAGAATTTTTCTTGGTGCTTACCACGATAATTGCAGCTTGGGGATGGGTATTTTCCCGAGAAGCAGTGCAGGGAATGCCAATATTTGCCTTCCTAGGTAGCCGTTTTTTATTCGCGGCCATCATTTTAGCCCCTTTTTGTCGGGGGAAAAAAAATAGAATAGCGGTGAAGCAATTACCCAAAATATTAATGACAGGCGGTTGGATGTCATTAAATATGGTGCTTTGGATCCACGCAGTTGCGATAACAGACTCAATTGGCGAAGGGGCTTTTATCATGAGCCTGGCGATGTTGTTTGTTCCCTTAGTCGCATGGGTGATTTTAAAAAATAAACCTGTACGTTATTTCTGGGAGGCACTTCCTGTCGCTGTATTAGGGCTGGCATGTTTAACACTATTCAAGGCTCAGCTTGAGTTTAAAGCAAGCCAACTTTGGTTTCTTGGCGCCGCAATTGTTCAGGCTATCTATTTTTGTTATACCAGTTTATATACTCGAACAATTCCTCTTTTACCGTTAACGACCATTCAACTTGCCTGTACTGGAATTACAGGACTAGTTTTGTCACTTTTTTTAGAAGAGTGGCCAAGTAGCATCACGATACCCACTATGATGTGGTTTATTGCTAGTGTGGTGATAGCAACGAGTTTACGGTTTGTATTACAGCTTATTGGCCAAAAAAATACCACCGCAGGAAATGCCGCAATTATTATGATCCTTGAACCTGTTATGACCGTATTTGTAGCGGCTATTTGGTATAGTGAAAGAATGCCTTTTATCCAAATTGTTGGCTGTGTGCTAATTTTATCATCATTATTCTATTATCGATGGCGTTGTTCTAATTCATTACCTAAGTGAAATACAGATAATAAAAGATGGGGCAATACAGATTTTTTATAAGAAAACAGCTATGATTAATATGAATAGTCAGTGATAGGGATATTAATCTTAATAAGAACGTCTTATTTGGTGAATTAAGATTAATGGTATTGAAAACATAAACGAGATATCCAAAATAGCGTGAACTAGGAATAATAGGGGTTTATTATTATCATCTTAGTTAAAGCTAAATAGGAAATGGGCATAAAATGAAAAAATTAGCATTAATATTAGGTATGGCGGGAGCGATGGCTGTGCTGTCTGCATGTTCTGATGAAAAATCAGAAATTGCTGAATACAAAGAAAATTTTGTAAATACTTGTGTGGTTGCATCTGGTAATCCTCAAGGTGAAACGGCAAAAGCAGTGACTGCAATTTGTGGTTGCGCCTACGACAAAACAATTGAAAAATATGGTTTGGCCGAGTTTAAACGTATGGATGCGGAGCTAGAAAAATCAGGTACTGCAGAACCTGAATTCCAAAAAACGATGATTGAATTTGTGCAACAGTGTTCGACTAACGCGCGTTAATTATTTATTACTCGCAGCTATTATCAATTAGCAATAGCTGCGAGTTTATTACCTTACTTAAATAAGTGCTTAAATTGATGTGGGGCACAGCGCCGGTATTGTGGCGCAACGTCTATTTGTTCATTCAATTCACTCGCTGCTCGCCAAGGCCATCGTGGCTCAAATAAAATCCCCCTACCAATAGCGACAAAATCAGCTTGATGGGTTGCAACAATGGCTTCTGCTTGTAAAGGTTCGGTAATAAGGCCTACCGCAATAACAGGCATCATGGTGTTTTCATGAATAGCTTGGGCTAAAGGGACTTGATAATTTGGACTTAATGGTATCTGTTGCTCAGTTGATAAGCCACCTGACGAAACGTGGACATAATCACAACCCAAATCCTCTAATAATTCTGTTAGCTCAATTGATTCTGGTACATTCCAACCCGATTCAAGCCAATCTGTTGCGGAGATCCGCACGCCAATTGCAACATTAGGGTTAATTATTTCTCTCATCTCATGAAAAATATTAGTAAGTAAGCGGGTACGCCCTTTAAAGCACCCACCATATTCATCTTGTCGTAAGTTTGATGCCGGTGATAAGAATTCATGCAGTAAATATCCGTGAGCAGAATGGATCTCAATAACGTCAAAACCGGCTTTTTCAGCACGAATTGCAGCGTCAATAAATTGCTGTTTGACCTGTAGAATTTCATCAATAGATAATGCATGTGGGATTGCATTCTCACCAAAAGCGATTGCTGATGGTGCAACGGTTTGCCAACCATTTGGTTGTGTAGGATGGATACTTTTACCCCCTAACCAAGGTAACTCGGTTGATGCTTTTCTACCTGCGTGGGCGATTTGTACCCCTAAACGCGCATCTGAAAAATGTCTGATATCGCTGAGCATTTTCTGCATGGCTACCATTTGTTCGTCATTCCATAAGCCTAAGTCTTTGTGGGTAATACGTCCTTCAGGAACAACGGCACTGGCTTCTACAATCACTAAGGAGGCCCCTGACAAGGCAAGGTTCATATAGTGGGCGTTATGCCACGCTGTTGGCATGCCATTTTCTGCAGAATATTGACACATCGGGGGAACAATAATTCTATTTTTCAGCGAAACTTGGCCTATTGATGCAGGTGAAAAAAGGCGGCTCATTGGAACATTCCTTATTAGCAAACTTAAATTACTTTAATATTATACTTAGTTCTCCAAATTTTTTTTGTGAGATGGTGTGGTATTACGGGCTAAATTTTGTTTTTACAGCGGATCGGTGATAGAAAATCAAGTAAATTTTTGCATATTTGGCCAAAAGCATAAAAAGTATATTTCCCTAGCAACATGATGAAAAAAGAGGGAAAAAATATAAAAAAATAAGATAAAAAATAAAATATTATAATAGTTATTAATTTTTGATTGTTATAATTCTGTAACTTATAAATAAAATTAATATTCACCATTGTGGAGTGGCGTTAATGTCCTCTTATGGTTTTAATGGTTCTAATAGAGAATAAAGCTATTTTTTTATTTTAAATGATAATTTAAATAAGAATTAATGCATTGTTTGTGAAGCAAAATTATAAAATATTCCTTGCGGTTATATTAAATGGTTTATATAAGAAACATGCTTATTAAGCTAATGCGAGCCAAGCTGAATTTTGTGTTCACCTGAAAAATATAATTCTAAGAAGGAAGTTGATGTGCTGACAATTATTGGTATTTTAATCATTATATCGATAGTAACATTATTGATGATGGGGAAAGTTAGCCCAATTATCGCAATGTCTTGTATTCCCTTTATTGGTGCTTTATTTGCTGGTTACTCTGTTGCTGAAATTTCAGTATTCTTTGAAAGCGGAATTAATAAAGTTTCAAAAGTCGCAGCTATGTTTTTATTTGCGATTTTATTTTTTAGCTTAATGAAAGACCTGCATATTTTTGTTCCGTTGATCCGTTTAATGGTTAAAATGACGCGTGGGAATATTATTGTTGTTTGTATTATGACAACGTTAATTGCAGGAGTTGTCCATTTAGATGGTTCAGGCGCAGCGACATTCTTAATTATCATTCCTGCACTATTACCTTTATACCGTCAATTGGGGATGAGTCCATACCTTATGTTGCTGCTGATGTGTGCCAGCATGGGGGTTATGAATATGGTACCTTGGGGCGGGCCATTAGGCCGTGCTTCGGCTGTCACTGGAATTGATGCTTCGACCTTATGGCAACATTTGATCCCAGTACAACTCATTGGTATGGGTGGAGCAGTGGTATTTGCTATCTTGATGGGATTACGTGAGAAAAGACGTATTGCCGCAGCAAGTTTGAAAGGAACAACGCCATATGAAATGGATTCTTTGTTACCTGTCAGTGACGACACTGCAGATATAGCGGAAACGGTTCATAAGCCTAAAAAACCACTCATTAATGGTGGGTTAATTGTTGCCTCCGTTGTGTGTTTAGCATTTGGTTTATTATCTGCACCTTATGTTTTTATGATTGCCCTTTCTATTGCCTTGATGGTTAACTTCCCTAACCCTAGAGACCAAATGAAAGTTTTGGCAGCCCATGCTCCGCAAGCATTGGGAATGGTTGCCATTATCTTAGCGGCGGGAGCATTTTTAGGTATTTTATCTGAAGGTGGCATGCTTGAGTCAATCGCAACAGACTTAACCGCTATTTTACCAACAGAATGGGTTTCTAAAGTTCATATTTTTGTTGGTATTTTAGGTGTGCCAATGGATATTTTTACCAGTACCGATGCTTACTATTTTGCACTATTACCAATAATTCAACAAATTGCAGGCACAGTTGGTGTTGACCCATCTTCCGTTGTTTATGCCATGGCGATAGGTAACAATGCAGGAACCTTCGTGAGCCCGTTCTCTCCAGCAGCATGGTTAGCAATGGGATTAGCTGGAATTGATATGGGGCGCCACTTACGTTATTCGTTCGGTTGGATTTGGTTGTTTAGTTTCTTTTTATTAGCGGCTGGGGCGGTACTCGGCTTGTATTAAATACTCTTAATCTGAAGTGCTTGGGAATATTGAAGGTGTTCTCAAGCACTATCAAAAGATGATTATTGCTTTTTCATCTTGAAGACTATTCGTGATATCTGTAATAGATTAATATCCAACCTTAACGAAAGGTGTTCCATAGCTCCTATCTCTATTAATTACTTTTCCTACATAAAGTTTACGAACAGAATCGTCAGCTTTACGTCCGATAAATTCCCACCTATCACTATCACGTTTAATATTGTCTCGAGTAAAATATTGCTGTGTACCTGCTTTTACCCATCCATGCACTTCATAAACTTCTTTAATGATATTGTTATATGTTGCATAGGCGTATTTGATATTACTGTCATTTCTTGGGATATTAGCCCAAACCCCACGGGTTACTTCAAATAAAGAAAGTTCATCCATACCTGATTTATAGAGTTTGTTCAAAAGAAAGGCCAAACCGGAATGTTCTTTTTTAATGTCAACTTGTTGTTCAGTATGTAGATCATGTATCTCGTTTAAACTCAATCGTCCTAGTTTAGTTGTTTTGCCTCTCACTTTATTTGTTAAGCTGTCGACACCCAGTAGATCGATACAAGTAGCTTCCACAACAAATGCGGTATCTTCATCCATGCCATGTCGTAAAATATCAATGCCTAGTTTATTTTGCTTGTGTAATTTCTCTATTTTTTCTTTTTTCTCATTTAATTCTTCAACTAGATCTTTATCTATTTCTTCTGAGTTTATATCAATAGCTTGGTATATGTGTTGTAAGCAACGATCATTCACTCCTTTTCCTATATAAAAAGGGCGACGCTCTTCATCTGTTAGCTCGCATAATGCGTATACGTAGTATTTTAACTTTTTCAAGGTTGTTTTATATTTATCAAAATCAGTCATTAAGTTACTCCAATATTTTTGAAAACCACGTTATACAGGTTAATAAGTGGTTTCAATTCACTGATAAACTAAACAAATAGGCTTATTTGGGCTTCTAGATTAATAGGGAGTAGGTGATTTTTGTGTGTAGAGCTAAATTAGGAATAAATTGATAGCCTTTTTCTTGACAAATAGACTAAAATTCAATTGTTTTCCTGCAATTTCGCTAATTTTAACCATTAGCCAAGTAAAAATGAGGCCGTCACTCGGAATAGATATGTAATACCTACACTTGATTTCTCAACAATTAAAGACGCAAATCTAGCAAAAAGATTTGTGGTTATTTCTATTTCTTTAGAGAAAGCATGATGAATATGCAATCAAGAAAGTATGGTAGAACGTATCACTATCCGTTCTCCCCAGGTACGACGAGTGATGATCGCATCAATAGCGATTGGTGGTCGCACATCCAAAATATAGACAAACTGGTTCATACAGAAAAACTGGATGGTGAAAATAATTGTTTAAACCGTCACGGGGTTTTTGCACGCTCTCATGGAGCGCCAACCCAATCAGCATGGAGCCAGCAAATTCGCCAACGTTGGCAGCTGATTAAAGATGATTTAGGGGATATTGAACTATTCGGTGAGAACCTTTACGCAATACATTCCATTGAATATCAATATATTGAAGATTACTTCTATGTGTTTGCGGTGAGGCAGGGGGAGTATTGGCTCAGTTGGGAAGAGGTGCAATTCTATGCGGCTCTATTTGATTTCCCATCCGTCCCTCAATTAGATTTATCACTCAGTAAACACATGAGCAAGCAAGAATATGCAAGTTCATTAATTACTGCAGCATCATTAGATAGCCAATTTATTGCGCGTGATACTCACACGGGTAAATCTTGTAGCATGGAAGGTATTGTGAGCCGCGATAGCCAAGGCTTTCATGTGGATGATTTTATGGCGCATGTTTTCAAATATGTGCGTAAAAACCATGTTAAAACGGATATCCACTGGAAGCGGCATTGGCAGAGAGCCAAGCTGGCCTTTGAATTACAAGGAGAACAACCATGAGTTGGCAATTAACCCAATGTCGTGATTGGACACAGCTTGAAAAACAGTTCGATTTTGTGCGTGATATGCAGTATGTGCCGCAAGACCGCTTGCACCATGCGGAAGGTAACGTGGCTATTCACACCCAAATGGTGTTAGCTGCTTTAGAAGGTTTGCCTGAATATCAACAGCTTCCTGAGCTTAAACAACAAATCGTTTGGGCTGCAGCCTTGCTGCATGACATCGAAAAACGCAGTACGACAAAAGAAGATGAAGAGGGGCGGATCCATTCACCTGGACATGCCAAAAAAGGTGAGTTATCTGTAAGAAATATATTATTTCGACAAATAGAAACTCCTTTTGCTATTCGCGAACAAATTGCGGCTTTAGTTCGATTCCATGGTTTACCGCTTTGGTTAATGGAAAAGCCAGATCCTGAACGCACGTTATTTGCCGCATCTTTACGGGTTGAAATGTCTTTATTGTGCATGTTAGCGAAAGCTGATGCGATAGGGCGTACGTGTGAAGATAAAGCAGAATTATTGGTCAGAATCGAGCTATTTGAGTTGTTCTGCCGTGAGCAGGGCTGCTGGAACCAACCTAAATTATTTGCGTCAGCGGCTGGGCGCTTCCAGTATTTTCATCATCAAAAAGGCACCACGGATTACCAGCCTTTTGAAGAGAATGGAAGCGAAGTGATTATGTTATGTGGTTTACCGGGGATGGGAAAAGACCATTTCATCAAACGGTTTTACCCACAAACGGCAGTAGTTTGTTTAGATGATATTCGCCGAGAACATAAAATCAACCCAGCAGATAAAAATGCACAAGGGTGGGTCGCTCAGCAAGCGAAAGAACAAGCGAAACAGTTATTACGCACGAAAACCCATTTTATTTGGAATGCGACGTCACTGAGTGCCTCATTACGGGGAACAATGATCAGTTTATTTGAACGCTATCAAGCAAAAATCCATTTAGTTTACTTGGAAGTACCATTTAAACAGTGGCGGCAACAAAATCAACAGCGTCAATATGCGGTACCGGAGCAAGTGATGGAAAAAATGGCCGGGAAGTTGGAATTGCCGACGCCAGATGAAGCTCATCAAGTTTCCTATTACATTGATGGCAATTTTGAACCGTTACTTGCAGAAAAATAAAATTCATCACCTGCCTCTAGATAAGAGGCAGGCTATTATTAGTTTTAAGGAACGTATACGTTGCCTTCAAACAGTTTTCTTGCCGTACGAACAATTGATGCTTGAAGCCCTTCCGGTGAGTTGCCTTGCGGGCTTAATGATACCTCAAATTTACCACTTAAATGCTCAATGGAAATGTTGCTCATATCAACAGGCTGAATGTATTGCTGAGTAATACTGTCCGGGATCATAGTGCTTGTGGCAATGGCAATAGCACCCGTTACGGCAAGCGCACCATGGCATTTATGTGGCATAAAATAGCGGACATTAATTGTTCCACCGTGAATGGCAGGTGAAATCAATATGGGTTTAGGAATGACTTTTTTACTTACATCACCAAGCCCCATCATTGCACCCGCTTTTATACGAATAGCCTCTAGCTTTTGCATAAACTCGGTATCTGCTTCAAGTTGTTCCGCGGTTTCATAACCTGTTTTGTTAAGCTGAGGGGCATCAATTAATACCACTGGCGTCGCCATATCAATGCAGCTGACATCAATACCTTCAATAGTATCAATCGCATGGCCTGTAGGGAGCAATTTCCCTGTTTTTGTTCCACAAGCATTTAAAAATGTCAGTGCAACAGGCGCTGCATGGCCGGGTACGCTAGCAATTTCGGTATTACCATCATAAGTTACATGGCCATCAGGGGTTTGTACCCTAGAGTTGATGAAAGTATTCGTATTTACATTGCGGATCCTAACCGTGGTTGTTTCACCCGTGATGGGCACCAATCCTTTTTCAATAGCAAAAGAACCCACTGCACAAAGAATATTGCCACAATTCGGTGCTGTATCAACAAGATGCTCAGTAATAGAAACCTGAGCAAATAGGTAATCAATATCGGCATCAGGGTGGGAGGAAGGGCTAATAATAGCGACTTTACTGGTCTGTGGGCTGCCTCCACCAATGCCATCAATTTGCAAAGCATGGCCAGAACCCATAATAGCGAGGATCAGTTCATCACGTTGTTGAATATCAGTGGGAAGGTCATCGGCTAATAGAAATACGCCTTTTGAGGTTCCGCCACGCATTAGTGTGCAAGGGATTTTTTTCATCTGTTTACCCGTCATATTTCGCGCTGTAGCTGTGTTGGCTACACTCAGCCACCCAAGTCACATACTGATGTATGCTCCTTGGGATGTCTTTGTTTTGCCGCCTTGCTACAACGTGAACTATTTAGGGTAAGCTGGGCTAATATTATTAGGTAAACCTAAGAAAGAATTAAGCTTGCTCCAATAAAATTCACGTTATAGCGCCAAGACTGCAAATAACTCTGGAACAGCGAGAAATTAATCATTTTGTTGTTAAATAGGGCACAATCATGATGGTGCCCGTCGTGTCGATTTATTGACTAAGAATTAAATTAATCCAGTACTGATTAAAATTTCCCACCAACCTAAACCGATAGTCATGTGAACGAATAAACTAATGAAGGCAACTAACCCACCGATGATCCACCAAGAACGGATATCGTTATAACCTGCACCGAATACGATAGGTGCTGCCGCGCCGCCATAGTGAGTAACGCTTCCGCCGTAGGCATTTGAGAACAATAATCCCAGTGCGAGCAACATCGGAGGAGCCCCAGCAACCATACCCACAGTGGCAAATACCGGAACCATGGCTGCAACGTAGGCACCACCAGAGGCGAATAAGTAGCGAATGGCAACACTGATGAACATGATGACAAAGAACGCTAGCATTGCTTGGTCACCGAAAGAAAGGTATTGGCTCATGGTATCTGCGAGCCACTTGAAGAAACCTGCTTTTGTGAGTACGCCTGACATACTGATAATACCACCGTACCAAATCAGGGTATTCCAGCCGCCTTTATTCTTCAGCACGTCATCCCAAGTTACAACACCGAGGATCAGAGTTAATGCCATAACCGCAATCGCGACGCTAGAAGCGCTGACCCCGATAAGATCAGAGAAAATCCAGCCGCACAGCGCGATAATGAAGACAATACCTAGCAATTTTTCACGCATAGTCATTGGGCCTAAATCTTCAAGGCCTTTGGCTGCGATCTCTTTATTGTTCACCTTTTTCAACTCAGGTGGATACAGTTTGTAGATCATTAATGGCGTCAAAATCAGCATAATTAAACCAGGTACAGAGGCTGCAAGCGCCCATCCGCCCCAACTTAAATGGATGCCCATAATGTCACTCATCATGGCAAGGGCGAGTGCATTCGGTGCCATTGCGGTTAAGAACATATAGCTGGTGGTTTTGGTCACCATATAGACGTTGACGAGGAGGTAGTGACCCGCTTTTCGTGGGCTTTTCTCTGGATCAGACCCTAAAGCAACGGCCACACTATTGATGATTGGGAAAACAATCCCTCCAGCACGTGCGGTATTAGATGGCGTCGCAGGCGCGATAATTAAATCAAGGATTGCGGTTACATAACCGAGCCCTAATGTTGTACCGCCTAACTTGCCAATCAAGATATAAGAAAGACGTTTACCTAAACCAGTAATAACAAAGGCAGCACTCAGAGTAAATGCAGCAAATACAAGCCATGTCGTACCGGATGCATATCCGCTTAAAACTTCACTTGCTTTGACATCTTTAGTCCCTGTTACCCCAATAATTACCGCACTGGCAGCAATAGTGGCTAATAAAATAACAGGCTCTGAATAGGGTTTAAGTACCAATCCAACAATAGCGGCAAGGTAAAGACCAAATAGCAACCATGCAATATGTGGTAGCCCCGCAGGTGTTGGTATTAAAGCAATAATAATTGGAATGGCTATTAAGACTAATAGCTTCCATATTTTTTCTTTTTGCATAAGCCAATTTCCTTGATTAAATCAATATTAAATTTATTTAATATTAAATTGAATGAACTTTAATATTAGGAATTTGTTAAAATGACAATGTTTTTAATATGGCTGTATCTTGAATGAATATAATGAATCTTATTTTCATTACTCATTCATTCTAAGGTATATAATTTATTTAAATAATTAATTGGTTTTTATTTGGTTAATTTGTTTTTATTTTTTAAATTATTCCTGTGTTAATTGATATTAAAATAATTACTTCATGTTAATTAAAGACTGGCTGGGTAATCGGGCAAAAAACCAAGTCAAAATTAATAAATCCGCACTTCCTCCTGGACTCATGTTTAGTTGAATACATTCACTGTCGAATTGTTTAACCTTAACTAAGTCATCATGGGTATTAATACCAGTGACTAATAGCTGTTCTGCGCGTTGCTTTACCCATGTTAATCCGTTGACGCCACCACGATTAACAATATTTGTATCATCATTCAGGCTCATGAGTAGAATTAAGGTATCGAGTAGGGCGATATCGGCTAGTTTACCTTTAGCAAGTTGTTGCAAATAATAAGGAAGTGAATGTTTGATTACTAACGAATAACCGCCTTCCGCTTCACCTCTTGCGCCTGTTAACCCATGTTCCTGATATAAGCGGCGGCCTGCGGTAGGGTTTTCGGTTTTTTGTTTAAGTTCATTGGTAATTCCCTTACACATACTGGCAACCAATAAGCTTACACTTTCAGGTGAAACAAATTGTTGTTGTGCAATCAAACGGCCTATTGCGGTTAAAACTAAACCCAAGGAAAAAATACTGCCTTTATGGGTGTTAACCCCTTTAGTCGCGCGGAACATCGACTTCTCGCAATCTATGCCGATAGGACGAATGAGGGGTAATAGCTGATCGATAAGACAATTTTTATATTGAGCACCTGCCTGTAAAAATCGAGGAAAATGTACCGCGATGGCATTGGCACTTAAATGAAAGTCAGTGAGTGCCATATCTTTATGAGCGCCGGTATTGTGTTTATCAACTAATCCAGGTTTAGGTGTCAAATTCACTTCGGCTAACATCGCTTGCCATGCTAATTGGCTGTAATAGCGAGTTAATTTCTCATTTATATGGCTGAGCTGTTTAATAGGTTGCATTCGCTAGCTCCTCAATACGATTAAGTATCTCTACCAATGAATGTGTCCGTTGACGAGCACAAATTTTCGCTTCATTTTCACAAACTAAGCATTGCCTTGGTGGTAAATTTAACTGGGAGCGCGAATATTGCTGCCCATTCGCATCAAATACATCAAAATCCCATAATCGACCAACGGGGGACGACTCTTCTAGGTGAATTAACGCCTTTTTAATCTCGATAGCATCGCCATCAACAGCGACCAAACATTCCGGCCCAGTTTTTAGCGCCCACGATTGTTGTGATAAAAACACCCACTGCCCGCATGAAGCAATTTGTTTAAGCGCATTTAGGCCCTGATTAAACACATGTCTAACAAGAGAGTTGTCTTTGACAGCTCCTGGAAAAACGACAGTAAATGAAATCAAGGTTACCTGATGGAGACCAATCCATGCTTGTTGACGAGCCAGACGGGCATCTCGGCTATCCAACAGTTCAGGTAAAGAAATTTCAAATTGCTCTTGAGTATCAGGCAGTGGGCAAAACATAGTTTACTCCTTCACTTGATGAACAACATCAATGACTGAGCCATCACGATAACGCACAACAGCAACGACTTTATCTGTAAATTCAATTGGGTTAGGCGTTCCAGTGAGTAATTGTGCACGCTCTCTTAACCAGCTCATTGAAACGGTTTTGATGCCTTGATTTTCAAGTTGCTGTTTTAATTCAGGGCGAGCAGGGTTAACGGTGATCCCATGGTCAGTGACCAAAATATCCACACTTGATCCCGGCGTTACGCAAGTGAGCACTTCGTCCACTAAAGTTGGAATGCGTCCACGCACTAGAGGGGCAACAATAATAGACAGTTTAGAGGCAACGGCAGTATCGCTATGGCCACCAGATGCACCACGAATAACACCATCAGAACCCGTTAATACATTGACATTAAAGCGTGTATCGATTTCTAACGCACTCAACACAACGACATCAAGCATATCAACAGATGCACCTTTTGAATCAAAACAAGCGTATTGATTTGCACTGATTTCAATGTGATTTGGGTTGCGAGCGAGCGACTCAGCCGCTGCTTTATCGAAGCTTTGAACGTCTAATAATTTGCGAATTAAGCCTTTTTCATGCAAGTCGACAATGGTTGATGTGATGCCACCTAAGGCAAATCCTGCAGTAATATTATGGCGTCTCATTTTATCTTCAAGGAAACGAGTAACGGCAAGAGAAGCACCACCCGTACCGGTTTGTAGTGAAAAACCCTCTTTGAAGTAGCCCGACTTTTCGATAACATCAGCAGCAGTACGAGCAATCAGAAGCTCACGAGGGTTTGACGTCATACGAGTCGCATCTGCCCCGATTTTATCCGCATCACCCACACGTTTAACTTTGACGATATAATCGACTTCATCCTGTTTAATACTGGATGGGTTGTGGGGGTAATCGAGTATTTCTTCCGTTAACATCACCACTTTTTTTGCAGTTTCTGCATCAATTTTGGCGTAACCTAAAGAACCACAGCAAGCCGTTCCGGTATATCCGTTTGCATTACCGTATTCATCACATGATGGTACGCCAATAAATGCCACATCAATAACGAGTTCACCGCTATGAATCAAATTAGCTCTTCCACCATGTGAATGAATTTGTACAGGTTCTTCTAATTCGCCGCGTGAAATGGCTTCAGCGAGTGGGCCTCGGATACCAGAGGTATAAATCTTACGAATAACGCCATGACGAATATGTTCAACAAGTGGTGAATGGCAAGCACTTAATGAACTGGATGCAAGTGTTAAGTTGCGAAAGCCCATCTCTGCAATAACTTGCATTACCATGTTGACGGTAAGATCTCCACCACGGAAGGCGTGATGGAAAGAAATTGTCATACCGTCTTTAAGGCCAGAACGACGAATAGCGACTTGCAAATCATCACACAATTTGCGATTTCTCGGTTTTTGCACCTGCTGCTGTACTTTACCGATATCTTTAAATTCACGTAGAACATCGTCAATATTTGGTTGTAAGTAGGCTGATACGCGAGCCTGGCGCTGAGTATTATTTGTCATTTTTATTGCCTCACTCTTCCCTAATTCCTGATAATGCTGCTCGTGATAACACGAGGCGAGCTCTGTCAATAACTGGGCCATCGACCATTTTTCCGTTCAGTGAAACTACGCCTTTACCTTCAAGGGCTGCAGCATCAGCGGCTTCAACAACACGCTGTGCATGGTCGACTTCTTTTTGAGTTGGTGCATATAAATTATGAAGTAACTCAATTTGTCTTGGGTTAATTAATGATTTGCCATCAAAGCCGAGTTGTTTAATGTGAGCGGCTTCGCGTAGGAAACCTTCTTCATTATTCGCATCAGAATAAACGGTATCAAATGCTTGAATACCTGCTGAGCGAGCGGCTTGTAAAATGGCGCACCGAGCATAGAGGAGTTCTACGCCGTCTGGAGACCGCTCGGTGCGCAAATTGCGGACATAGTCCTCGGCACCTAATGCGATGCCTATAAGTCTTGGTGATGAATGAGCAATATTCACTGCTTGAGTGATGCCCATTGGTGATTCGATAGCCGCTAACAAACCGGTACTACCTTCTTCACGGCCACAACTTTTTTCTATACGTAAGATTTCACTTTCAATATCAATCACATCTTGCGCAGTATCTGTTTTAGGAAGACGGACGACTTTCGCACCACCGCGAACAACCGCTTCAAGGTCAGCAACACCAAAAGCGGAATCTAATGCATTGACCCGTACAATGGTTTCAATATCTTGATAAAGTGGATGTTGCAATGCATGGTAAACTAAGCGACGAGCGGTATCTTTTTCGCGTAAAGTGACTGAGTCCTCAAGGTCGAACATCAAAGCGTCGGCTTTATAAATAAAGGAATTGCTCAACATCGCTGCATTGGAACCGGGAACAAATAGCATACTTCTGCGTGTACGTGATTTTTGTTCTGGAGTCATTATTTATCCTCCCAAGGCAGGTAGTCGATATCACAGGCGCGAGCCAGTAAAGCTTCTAAACGGGCTTTAAGTACACATTCCAGAGCACCTTTATCATCTACAATGATTTGTGCCCCTTGGATATCATGTTGTTGGATAACGTCTTGTACGATTTTTGCGATAGCATCTCCAAACTGTTTTTCAACGCTACTGGTAATTTGTATTGAGACCTCTTGAGTGTCTTCTAGCGGTTCTATGCGAACCATGACATCACTTGATTCAAGTGTGCCAGCTACTGCTGCGTGCTTTATCTTCATATTTCACCTATGGCTAATTCAGAACTTTCGGTGTGGCTTTGAGCTGATGCGATTTGGTTGGCAACCATCTCTTGCAAATATTGATAGGTTGCCTCAGGCACAATCGGCTTAATTGCCGCAAGATCTTTTTTAGCGAGCAATCGTCTCACTTGTGAGGCAGAAACTGCCGTTCCATTGATGATTGTTCGCGGAAATTCAACGAGTTCTATAGGTGGAAAATTCATAGCATCGGTTTTTAACCAAAAGCGCATGTCTTGGTTATATTGGTTGGTGACTTGGCAAAAAGGTTCCGAGCCTACGAATCGATGGGTTATCCCCAGAGCAGGGGCGATATATTGGCGAAATATCTTAATGTCTATTTCGGTATAACAGTTATTAGCAACCGTTTTGTCTTTAATAAAGTAGCAAGGAAAAGTCGCCCGAGAAATAATATATTCGGAGCCTTTATGAATCGTGAGGTTTTCTATTCCTTTGGTTCCTGCTTCGATTAAATTTAATCTTACTTTATAAGGAAAACGCGATGTGTCTTCTTTGACAACAAATAGGTGTAGCCAATCACAGGATTTCGCAGCTTGCTCTATTAAATAGCGGTGGCCTAGTGTGAAGGGATTGGCATTCATGACGATTGCACCAATCTTTTTTCCTTCTTTACGTTGTGCTTTTAAACTTTCGATATAACGCTTTAGATAACAACAACTGTTTTCCATCAACACCATAATATCAGGAACAGTGGCAATGGTATGAAAACCACATTGTTGAAATAGGTTTTCATTTTGAAATTTGGTATAAATAAATAAATGAGTTGTATTATTTTCGTAAGCAAGATTAACCAGTTCTGTTGCTAATTTTAATGCAAGGCCTTCACCTCGAGCTTCATCACTAATAGCAACGCACTTAATAACATTTTTGGCTAATCCTCCACACGCAATTAATTTTTCATTGCGAGAAATCGTAATGAAAACGTCAATGCTTGAATCAAGCTCTAAATCGTTTTCCTTTAAAAACTGAGTTATTTCAGCAAGTTTCCTGTTCTCATGACGTTTTACTTGGTTAAACGTTATGTTTTCGAACATAATAGTATCCTGCATCTCATTTAGAGATGTTTTTAAAATGTTGCTAATGTTAAAGTTAATTAAATAAATTCTCTTTTGCTTTTCTTATAATAATAAATAGATTTTCTTATTTAATTACCCTCTTTGATATTTATATTAAAGGTACTGTATTTAATATATTTGACCTATTTCATGTTTCTCAAATGAGATTGTATTTGTTTAATGGTTTTAAAGTTTTTAATTACTTGATAAGTTTTTTATTGCTTGGTTTTAATGTGTTTAATTATTAATATGTGTATTATACCTTTGGCTTGAATCTGATTTATCGGTTATCCTATCATTATTGAGTTAACAAAATTTTTACTTTTCAGCCAGTAACGAGATATAACATGAAAAAAGAATATGCGCTCTCTTCATTGAAAAAAGTAAATTCAGTTTCATTTTCAGTACGAGTATTTTTTCTGTTATTGATAGTTTCTGTTTTTTTAACTCTCGGGTTGGGTAAATATTTTACGGATACAGCTGAAAATCGATTGATTGCGAACATTCAATCATTGGCGATGAGCCAAGCAAAGCTGATTGCTTCTATTGATGGTGTTGTGCAATCAGTAAAGAATAGAGATATTCCGAGGCTGAAGGTTATTGCTGACAAACTAAACCAAGATTCTAACTAAGATTATGTGGTTATTGGTGATGAAAAATCAATTCGCTTATATCATCCAAATAGCCAAAAAATTGGTTTTCAAATGCAGTGGAACAAGCCAGGAGCCTTAGAGAAAGGGGAAAGCTATTTCATTAATGGTGAAGGCTCGATGGGAAATGCGGTTAGAGCAAAGACGCCTATTTTTGATGAACAAGGCAAAGTGATTGGCGTTGTGTCCATTGGTTACCTATCCAACAAAATAGACACATCACGTAGTGAATTGTTCGTACAAACAGGTGCTACCTTTTTAGGGATACTGATTATATTGCTCTTCTTATCGTGGGCATTTTCACGTTTAATTCAAAAACAAATGCTGGGTATGGAGCCTGAAGAAATAACGCAATTAGTCTTAGTGCAAAAAGGGATATTTGATGCTGTTTTTGAAGGCATTATCGCAGTAAATATTCAAGGGAAAATAATTAATATTAACTCTAATGCTCGGAAAATGTTATCTCTAAGCAAGCCATTGGGCCAGTTAACGGGCACTTTTGTGTCGGAGCATATTTCGCCAGTTGATTTTTTTATTACTGATATTGAAACGACCAAGCATGATGTAATTTGTGAGTTTAATGGCCTAAATGTGATTGCAAGCCGTGTGGCAATTCGTGATGAAGAACATCTTGTGGGGGCGGTTATTAGCTTTCGTAGCCAAAATGATATTGAATCGTTAAACTCTCAGTTGACCCAAGTTCGTCAATATATAGAGAGTTTACGGACTTTACGGCACGAACACCTTAATTGGATGTCAACACTTAGCGGGTTATTGCAAATGAAAGAGTATGACCAAGCGTTGGCACTGATTAAAGGAGAATCAGAATCTCAGCAACAATTAATTGATACACTCCGTGGGCAGTTTTTTGATAAGCAAGTCGCTGGTTTATTATTTGGTAAGCACCATCGAGCCAAAGAGTTAGGGTTACAATTAAAATTTACTGCAGGTAGCCAGTTACATGAATTACCTAATTCATTAAATAGTACTGAATTTTGTGCCATATTGGGGAATCTACTTGATAATGCATTTGAAGCAAGTTTGCAAAATAATCAGGGTAATAAACAAGTGGAATTATACCTTTCTGATGAAGGAAGGGAGATTGTCATTGAAGTCGCGGATCAGGGGTGTGGTTTCCCGCCAGAAATTCAAAGTAAATGGTTCGAGCGCGGTGTGACAACCAAAACTGATGTGGCAGATAACCATGGTATCGGGCTCTATCTTGTTGCGTCTTATGTTAAACGCTGTAATGGTGCGGTTCTTATTGAAGAAAACCAACCGCATGGTACAGTATTTTCAATATTTATTCCGAAAGTGAAGATATAAAATGATTAAGATAAAAATCCTCATTGTGGAAGATGAGTTGCTGCTTGCCGAAATGCACAGTGAATATATAAAAGCCTATCCTGCATGTGACAAAGTTTGGCTTGCTGGTAACCTTGCAGAAGCAAGAAAAATGGTTGAATACATGAAACCAGACCTGATCTTGTTAGATAACTATTTACCTGATGGAAAAGGCATTGATCTGGTTCACGAATTAATACAAGAAAGAAATAATGCAGACATTGTATTTACTACGGCTGCAAGTGATATGGATACAGTCTCTGAAGCGATTCGTTTAGGCGTTTTTGATTATTTGGTGAAGCCAATTGCCTACGAGCGCTTAGGTCAAACGTTGGATAGATATATTCAACGTAAATCTGTTTTACAAGACAGCAGTAAAACGAATCAAAGTAAAATTGATGATATGTTTAATACCTATGCACGTGGGGAATCTAAGGAAGAACTTCCAACAGGTATTGATATTATTACACTCGAAAAAATACTCGCTTTATTCACAGAGCCTGATGTGCAGTTTACGGCAGAAAGTATTGCTGAAACAATCAAGCTCAGTCGTACCACTGCAAGACGTTATTTGGAGTATTGTTTAGCGAAGGATAAAATCGAAGCTGAAATTGAGTATGGTAAAGTTGGCCGGCCGCAGCGGATTTACCGTAGCAAATTGTGAGTGTTTGTATTCATAGTATATGTCGATAGACGCCCTGCATTGGTTATTACCAATGCAGATTTTCTTTACCTTGTTTATATTGGTGGTACAACAGTAAGCTTGAGAAATAGAATTTATTGCTGTTGATGCTCTAAAATTAACACTTTCTTTTTAGCTCTTTCATGGCCTTTAGCCGCTGCAAGCTGATACCAGCGTAGGGCTTTTTTATCATCAGTTTCAACACCCATGCCATATTGATAACAAGCTCCTGCTGCATATTGCGCATCGGCACTATTTTGCTGGGCAGCTTTTATAAACCAATGACATGCTTTCGCTTGGTCAGCTTTGATACCATCACCGCGTGCATAGATAAGTGCAACATTAAATTGAGCTGACATTTCACCTTGTTCAGCCGCTTGGGTTAGCCATTTTATGGCGGATTGGATATCTTTTTTAGTGCCTTGTCCAGTTAAGTACAACATACCTAAGCTATTTTGGGCGGGTGAAAATCCTAATTCTGCGGCGCGGGTAAAATATTGAAAGGCGAGGGGGTAGTTTGTTTTATCATACATACCTACTGCAGCTTGATAACCCAATAAATAGAGTGCTTGAGGGTGGTTTTTCTCAGCGAGAGCAAGGTATATTT
Organism: Providencia sp. M-27; assembly: GCF_011077905.1. Taxonomy (NCBI): domain Bacteria; kingdom Pseudomonadati; phylum Pseudomonadota; class Gammaproteobacteria; order Enterobacterales; family Morganellaceae; genus Providencia; species Providencia sp. M-27. The sequence goes on from NZ_JAALBT010000008.1 coordinate 192,103, forward strand.
TTTGTGCCTTTTGTGGGTCTTTTGTGATGGCCTTCCCTTCTTCATACCAATAGGCTAGGGTGAGCATCGCAGGTTGAAAATGTTGCTCAGCCGCTTTTTTTAGCCACTGTTCGGCTTCTTCTGGGTTTTTCTCTAATAAATTATCAAGGCCGTATAAGGTGTATTCGGCCATATTCATCTGGCCAATAGGGTCACCATTTTCGGCTGCAGTTTGCATCCAATGGAGCATTTTTTTTTCATCGAGTGCAACACCGGTTCCTTGCTGGTACATTAAGCCAAGGTTAATTTGAGCTTTTGTAAACCCTTGATTGGCAGAGAGAAGGTACCAGTGTAAAGCCTGGTCAAACTGTTGATGAGACTGATAAAACATTCCTAAATTAAATTGAGCTTCAGCTTGCCCTTGTTCTGCAAGTGCGATTAGCGCTTCTTCATTGATGAGTGGAGTGGTCTCTTCTGCGAAAGCCTGGGGAGAAAATACGTTAATAAAGATAAAAAATAATAAAAATATTTTTTTCACATGACATCCTTTCGACTAAGCGCTCAATGGCTAAGTTATCTTGTTAGGTAAGTTCCTGCAACGATTGATAGATATTTTATATTAATTCTACTAAATCAAATGGTTAATTGTTGCTATTAGCACATTGGGCAAAAAACACATAAAAAACTTTAAAAAAAGATGAACTTTTTTCCGTTATAACCACTCTTAGTAGTATCTATATACTGTTTGCTTGCGTAAACATTCATATATTTACCCTCATCATTCATTTCTTTACATGAAGTAATGTAATAATGCATCTACGTAGTGATAGTTTGAATTTAGCAAAAGATCCTTGAGTAGAATGCATTATGCCCAGTTTACTACTGGGCTTTTTTTTATCCAAAATTCCAGTTTGCATGTACTTTTCACCGCACTCCTTTAAAGTTTTTCCTACCAGTAAAATAAAAAGCGTCTGGTTGATATGGATGATTTTTGTTTCACATAATACTTACAGCAATAAATCATAAGGTTATAAATCGCGACATTATAGTTTCAATGCAGAATAATGTTCTTAACATTTAATGAACAAATGACTAATTAGTAATCGATAATAATTTGGTAATTTTGTAAAAAATTGAAGTTAATCACGATTAAATTCAATTGATGTAGTAATTAATACTAGCTAATTCTTTAATTTTGGTGCATAAATACCGTATATGGCTCAATTGATTATTGGGTTCTTGGCGGGTTATCTACCAGTTAATGTTGAATAAATAATCAAATGTGCTTTAACTCATTGAATTTATGTTTGAGATCCATAAACAAGCCTACACACAGTTTTGTTTATTTTGAGGTCAGGGAATGATACTCCTCCTACCAAAAGTGAATCTTTTCAACTTTGAATTCTTGAGATCATAACAATGCGAGAGCGTATAGAGCGTTCCGTGGTTTTTTTGCATATGTACAGGTTGTACTAGAGGTAACTTGTGTCCACAACAAATAACAAAGAGGAAGTTAGTCTTAACGCGTTTAAGCAACCTCGCTCATTCTATCTTATTTTTTCTATCGAACTCTGGGAACGTTTTGGTTACTACGGTCTTCAAGGGATCCTTCCAATATACCTAAGCCAAGTGCTGGGTATGTCAGAAAAAGAATCAATTACACTTTTCTCAGCGTTCGCAGCGTTAGTTTATGGCTTTGTTGCGGTAGGTGGCTGGTTAGGGGATAAAGTCCTTGGCACAAAACGTGTGATTGTTCTTGGAACAATCACTCTGATTGCAGGGTATGCATTTGTTGCTTTCTCAGGGCATGATGTGTCGATGGTCTATGTTGGCTTGGCGACTATTGCGGTTGGTAATGGTTTATTTAAAGCGAATCCATCATCACTCTTATCAACCTGCTATGAAAAAGATGACCCACGGTTAGATGGCGCATTTACCATGTACTATATGTCCGTGAATATTGGTTCATTTTTCTCAATGATTGCAACGCCATGGTTAGCGAAACATTATGGTTGGGATGTTGCGTTCTCTCTTAGTGTTGTGGGCTTGATTATCACATTGATTAACTTCTATATGTGTAAAAAATGGGTTTCTCAACATGGCTCAAAGCCTGACTTTGCGCCTGTCGTTATTTCAAGGTTAGTTGCTACAGTTGCAGGTGTTATTGCATTAATTGCGATTTCTACATGGTTATTGCATAACCTTGGTATCGCACGTGCAGCATTAGCGATTATTTCTTTGGTTATTTTAGTTATCTTTATCAAAGAAACATTAGCACTGAAAGGTACGGCTCGCCGTCGCATGATTGTTGCATTGATTTTAATGCTTGAAGCGATAGTATTCTTCGTTCTTTATAGCCAAATGCCTACCTCATTAAACTTCTTTGCATTACATAACGTAGAACATGAAGTTCTTGGTTTTTCTATTGAACCTGCGCAATATCAAGCTCTGAACCCATTATGGATTATGATTGGAAGCCCAATTTTAGCCGCGATTTATAATAAAATGGGGGATAACTTACCAATGCCACATAAGTTTGCGATTGGTATGTTGCTATGTTCAGCTGCATTCTTAGTTTTACCACTAGGCGCTAAATTTGCAAATGAAGCCGGTATTGTTTCCGTTGAATGGCTGATTATTTGTTACGGCTTCCAAAGCATTGGTGAGCTGATGATCTCTGGCCTTGGGCTTGCGATGGTGGCTCAGTTAGTTCCGCAACGCTTAATGGGCTTCATTATGGGTGCATGGTTCCTAACCAACTCAGCAGCTGCATTTATTGCGGGATATGTTGCCTCAATGGCGGCGGCACCAGAAGGTGAACTTACCAGCAAAGTCGAATCTTTGGCTGTGTATAGTGACGTATTCTTGAAGATTGGTTTAGTGACTGGTGTGATTGCAATTTTGATGGTTTTAACCGCTCCGATGTTAAATCGTATGACTCTTGAGCGTTAATTTTCATCTTAAGTTGCAGTAATCAAAAGGGCTAAGAAGCCCTTTTGATATATGTGACATACGGTAATAGACGTATTAATTAAAATAGCGATTATTAATCAGTTTTAGCGAGCGGTCACGGCCATTAACCAAAATGGTATTCGAAATACGGCTGTACGCATCTATTGATACGCCATCCATCAAGATTGTTGGTGTGATGGCTGTGGCGGCAAAGATAACATCAGAAGTGCTGACCATCTGGTCTAAAGATAAAACCTCACCAATTTCTAACCCCATTTGTTGGCAACGCAAAACTTCTTGTGCCGCGAGTTGTTTGTTTTCTTCGCTATCTCCTTTAGCTTTATCTCGAGAAACTAGCCTTGCTTGCATGTCACCACCTAAAGCACGTGCGATGGCTGCACTGATAATACCTTCAGGAGCACCGCCAGTTCCATACATCATATCAATTGGGTGCTCAGGAAGGATAGTCAGTAATGAGGCGAGTACATCACCATCAGGAATGGTAATCACATTTGCACCAAAATTACGGATAGTCTTAATAATATGTTGATGGCGAGGTTTATCAAGCACTGCGATTGAAAGACTTGAGATTGGTTTATTCAATGCAGAGGAAAGGAACTCTAAATTTTTCTCTAGGGGATTGGCAAGGTGAACGGCCCCTCTAGCTGCGGCCCCAACAACCAGTTTTTCCATGTACATATCAGGTGCTTGAAGTAGTGTTCCTGTTGGTGCCGCCGCCAGTACGGCAATGGCATTTTTTTCATTGCAAGCGACCATGCGAGTTCCATCGATAGGATCTACCGCAATATCTAATCCAACAGAACCAGATTGTTTGCCAACTTGTTCACCAATATATAGCATGGGAGCATCGTCGATTTCACCTTCACCAATGACAATTTTTCCATGAAAATCAATTTCATTTAGGCGATTTCTCATCGCTTCTACCGCGGCTTTATCTGCAGCATTTTTATCTTGTTTACCCACCCAATCGAAGGCAGCAACTGCAGCGACCTCGGTAACGGAAGCGATAGCAGAAGCTAACTCATCACTAATTTTCATTTTTTGTTTGTATCCCAGATGTATAAAAGAAAAGTATTTATCACTATGATACGTTTTTTGTGATCTATCTGGCAAATAATGGGTGATTAAATCGACAGAGAATTTGGCGGCAGAATGTAATGGTAGCCTAAACATCGGCTACCATTAATTGAAAATTAAAGCATCTCGACGATAGTGATACCGCCAATAATCGAAATTAAGGCAGCTAATGTACTTAATAACACGGTTCCTGCTGAGGTTTCAGTATAGGCTTGGTTGCTAATGGCCAATGCGGGCACTGCGGTCGCGGTGGGTAATACACCAATAATAAATGCCGCTTTCAGTAAATCATCTTGTAAACCTAAAGCGAGTCCAGTTCCTAAAATTAGGGCTGCTTGAACAAAGTTTTTAATAAAAACGTTAAATACAATTTCCTTACTAATTGTCAGTTTGATCCCAGAAAGGAGTAATCCAAGGAAGAATAGGGCGACTCCGCCTGCTGTTTTCCCTAATTCATTGACTGAATTTTGTAATATCTCCGGTAATTTAACGCCCAAAATAGCCAGTATTGCCCCTAGAATAGGAAGAAAAACTAAGGGTTGGGCAATGGCTTTACCAACAGATTTTAAGATACTGTTTCCTTGTTGTGACCCGCTGATCATTAAGAGAGTAAATGGAATAATAATAACGGTATAAATAAGGTTACCTAATACCATTGCTATTAAGCCTGATGAGCCGACAGTTGCAAGTAATACAGGTGGCCCACAGTAGGCCATATCAGGAAAAGATACCGACAAGGCTTGCATAGCTGCATCTTTTTTATTATGGCGAAAAATAAATTTACCAAAAATAAAACCAATCACGTATGTTGCAATTAATCCTACGGCCAATGCTAATAAATAGTCAATATTGAGTAATACCGAGGGTGGTGCTTGTGCAGCAGCAAGAAATAGTGCAAACGGTAATGCTATTTTAACAACAAAGTCAGCAAAAGCTTGGGAATACTCTCGTTTGATGAACCCATATTTACCCGATAGCCAACCAACGGCTAATCCAAGAACAATGGGCCCTAAAGCAGCAAGTATAATGTGAGTTAGCATTAAAAAATTCTCCCGATATTATGCGGTAGGCCTTATTTCATAAAAATTCAGTTAAATGACAGTTAACACTTTCCCTTGCGATTAATCTCAGTCTAATTAAAAAATTTATACATTTCATCAATGTGTAATAAAGAAAATAATTAATATTATCTTTAAGTGGCTATAGTCATTTAAGGATAATAAATATTAGAGTAAATATTTTAAAATAAATATATTATATAAATAACATAATAAAAATAATTGTACTAATAAAATTTTTATTATTAATTAGTTAAGTATCTGAAAATGAATATCGAAAAATAGACACTCAATCAATTATCTATTTTCCATGAATTAAACTATCATTAAATGATGATTAAGGGTTTTCTTAGTTACTAAAATAACGAATGAGAGTATTAATAAGTCATAAAAAACGGGTGAGGGTATTGCTTCTTTTTTGTTCAGAGTATAGCTAAAAGTAGAGTGTAATGAATTATTTTGTAACAGTTTATTACATTTGGTTGGCAAGGGGATCAATGCTATCTACACTAGCAGTAATCGTGGTCTTTATTTTCCAGATTCTAAATTGTGAATTTTATTATGAGGAAACCTATTTGTGGATACTTGGATACTAGTAGGACTCGTATTAGTTTTTCTGCTAGTGCTAGCTCCGATACTTGCTATCATTGCCATCAATCGAACTGGTCGGTTGCAGTATCAAATTTCGCTATTAAATCAGAAGGTTTCCTCATTAGAAGCTCTCCTTTCTAACTCTAAACCCTCACAAAGTGTATCTGTTGATGGTGTAACGGCTCCCCAACCAAGCTTCGATGAAAAACAAGATGTCTTCTCAATGAGCCATGCTACTTATCAGCAGGCTGAAAAAGAACATGGTTTATCTGATCATGCTTTATCTAGTCATGCGAGCTCGGTTCCCATTACGGAACAAACTGTCTATGAAGATCCTCTCGAACGCTCTCCAATTAATGAAAACATTAACCCAAATAGGTTTGATAACTCGGCAGCACCGCAAATAGACCCAAATCGGTTTAATCATAATGAACGTAAAACAGATCAAAATAATCAAAATGCGGTTAGTCATGATAAATCAATATTCAGCCATTTCTTTAGCTGGTTAATAAAAGGAAATCCTGTTGCGAAAATAGGTATTCTGTTGTTATTCCTAGGTGTGGCGTATTTACTGAATTATAGCGTGCAAAATGACATTATTTCACCACAAATGCGTTTAATTTTCAGTGCAGTAGGGTGCTTAGGCTTACTTGGCGTTGGCTGGTGGTTACGGAATAAAAAGGCATTATTTGGGTTGATTTTACAAGGGGGAGCAATAGGCTGCTTGTATATCACTATTTTTGCTGCCTTTAAATTATATACGATGGTGCCATATGGAATGGCATTTGCATTTATGTTGCTTATCTGTGCTGCAAGTATTGCTTTGGCATTATTGCAGCGAACGATTAGCTTAGCGGTTTTGGCATCAATAGGCGGGTATTTAGCACCTGTATTACTATCGACTGGTGGTGGAAGCCATGTTGTTTTATTTTCTTATTACCTGATGCTATCTATCGGTATTTTAGTTATTAGTGTGTGGCAGGCTTGGCGCCCTTTAAATTTAGTCGGTATGGTGATGACTTATGGCGTTGCCGTTTTATGGGGGGTAGATAATTACCAGCCAGACTATTATTTATCCTGCCAACTCTTTATTATTGCTAATTTAGTCGTATTTAATGCTTTAACTCAACTATTTTCACTACGTTTTGAACATAGCAAGCAACTTATTGTTGATAATACGCTTCTGTTTGTTCCTCCCTTTGTCAGTATTGCTCTTCAATTCTTTATTTCACAAGGGGAAGGTTTGCTGCCGGCTTTTATTTCTCTGATGATAGGCTTGTTATATCTGGTTACTGGTTTGCAAGTGCATAAACGCTATAAATCTGCTGGCAAGAATATGGCATTAGTAAATATTATTATTGGTGCTGGATTTATCACGTTAGCTATTCCACTAGCGTTAACATTTGAGTGGACCTCCATTATTTGGTCATTAGAAGGTCTGTTAATCCTTTGGTTTGGTTTACAGCAAAACCAGAAAAAAATGGCGGCGATTGGCTCTTTATTGATAGTTATTAGCGCAATTACTTTATTAAGTGATTATCCTTATCTATATTGGAGTCGCAGTAGTACTTATATGGTTCCAGTGCTATTAGTCGCATGTTTTATGGCGGGTGGGCTTTTCCATACTCGTCGTAAAGAAGATAGTAACTTTACTTTATTTAGTTATGGTTTCTTAATTATAGGGTTGGTAACGTGGTTTTGTTGGTTACCTTTATTTACCGATATTTTATCGTGGAGCCGTGAATCTGAAGGCTTTATTATTTTAGTCTTGGTTGTTATTTCTGTTTGGTTTTGGCGTTTATATGCTATCCATATTAATTGGGTGCCGTTGTTACTGTGCCAATCTATCTTGTGGATTGCGGGCTATTATTATCTTAGTTTAGATTTCGTTAACGACCAAAACCCAATGGGACGTGGCGAAGGTTCTCTTATATGGCCAGTTGTTTTGGGCAGCTCTGTTTTATTTGTTATTCATGCATATAAGCTTCGTGACCCCTGGATGCAAAGATGTCTCCATAGCGCTAATTTATGGTTAATTCTTGCGTTTATTGGTACTCAAGTAAATTGGTTCGTTTCTATTTTACCTTGGGGAATGCACGAAGTCGGGTATTTTATGTATATCATGGCCATAACACTAACCATTATTGTTCTGTATTGGCTACAACAAAGTAGAATGCCACCGATGAAACGAAATGGACTGATTTATTGGTATTCGATGCTTCCTGTCGCTGTCGGGCTAATTATATTGTCTAGCTATGCTAATTTAGAAGATGGCAAACTGACGTTTTGGAGTTATATACCATTAATCAATCCATTAGATGAAGCTGGGTTATTTAGTATCGCGGCGCTAGTTTTGATACGTAGAGGGTTCACGCAGAAAATACGTAAAGTGACAGCGGTTAATTTTTGGGTTCTGCGTAGTTTATTAGTGGCCACTATTGCACTTTCTGCTTATTGGTTTAACGGTATTTTAATTCGTGCAACAGCAGATTTCGCAGCACTGAGCTGGAATTATGAAACCCTCTATGATTCGCGCTTAGTACAAACTGTACTTTCTATCAGTTGGGCATTGGCTGCATTAGCCTGCATTATTGTTGCCGCTCTCAAGAAAAACCGTATTTGCTGGTTTATAGGGGCAGGTATTTTTGCATGTGTTATTGCCAAGTTATTCTTAGTTGATATTTATGGGCAAGGTGGTATTTCTCGTGCAATTTCCTTTATTGGTGTTGCATTGTTAATTTTAATTGTTGGGTATTTTTCGCCATTACCACCAAAAGAAGCAAAAGGGAAAGTCGAACAGGAGATGCAACCATGAGTTTAATAAAAAACACAAGACTAGGAAAGTTTATTGCTGTCCTCTCTTTATCATTATTTTCTAGTTACATGAATGCAGAGACAGTAGAAGAGACGACACCTTATAGTTTTTATCAAGGCTCAGAAATAAATGTGCTTGATACATCGACCCCTTTTTATTGGTTAGAGCTTCCCGCAAATGCGTATATTAATTCAGCGTACCCTAAAACGTTGCAAGATGTTCGAGTTTTTAATGGCACTGGTAATGAAATGCCTTCCGTATTATTTTCTGATACTGAAAAATCCGTCTCTAATGAAAAAGTGGTTTTTACACCACAACGTTTAGTGACCCAAGTTGACAGCGTTAATTCCGATGATGATGTGCGTAGAGAAAGGCAACATCTACTAGTCGAATCTATCCCAGGTAAAGTGAATAGAATTGAGTTGCCTAGTATGCAAGTGAAAGATAATGTTGCTTATCAGGCTTATTTATTAACGAGAAATCAAAACCAAACTAAAGATGCCCCCGTTAAGAGCCTGACATTAGACTGGGCTAAAAGTGAGAAAGAGTGGCAGGCAAAGGTATCTATTTTTGCTAGCGATGATAAAGAAAATTGGTTAAATGTAGCATCGAACCAGCCAATTATGAATTTAAAATTAAATTCTGAAACTATTGTAAGTAATAATATTGAATTATTGAATGGTAATTCAAAAGCATTAAATGCGCCTTATCTTATGGCTGTAATTGTAAGTGCTCCAGATATTGTTATACCCGATTTATTAAAAGTAGATGCAACTTCTAGCGTATTCAATTCAACTCACCGTCAAGAACTATTTCATTTTGAGATGACGAACGATGGAGTTTCAAAAGATCATATAATCTATCAGTTACCTAGAGCACTGCCGTTAAGTGAATTACAAATACAGTTGCAACAACCAAACCGCGTGATCCCCTTAAAAATCGAGTATTCATCTGATCGCGGTGAAAGCTGGAAATTACTCACTAATATTGTCGCCTATAATCAAACAATAGATGGTGATTTAGTCAGTAATCCAAGCACTGCACTTTATGGCGAAATGGTAGGGAAAGTAAAAATTTCTGCGCTCAAAGGCAGTTGGGAGGATCAACCGCCAAGATTAACGGGAAAACGAGATGCTTATAACCTTATTTTTAATTTACAAGGTCCCTCGCCGTATTTGCTTGTTTGGGGAAATAAACAAGCAAGCTTTGATAAATTAACCACAAGTCAGCTTGTAGGAAAACCAGATAGTATTGATGAATTAATGACGAATTACCCCCAGTTATTTCTTGATAACACAATCATTGAGTTGGGAGGGGTAGATAGATTAACTTCAGTAGAAGAGGCTGATGATAATTTTAACTGGTTGACAATTACTTTATGGATACTGTTATTTATTGGTATCTTAGTATTGATCTATTTTTGCTGGTATTTATTAAGAGAAGTTAATTCTTCAGATAAAGCTAATCATGAAGAGTTATAACTAGATATATTTATTAGCCAAATAGGGAATAGTACCCTATTTGGTTCCAATTTACGTCTTTGACAATTCTGACATCTCTTTACTCAAGCATGAGCACACTTACCTTTAGTCTGTTTTTTCTGACAAGGATTTGCGCTAAAACAATCATAACGAAATAGGAGATAATGATGGAAAGAACATTACTGGCTCGTATATTTATTGTGATTGTTATTTTGACCGGTTCTTCAATAGTAGCTCAAGCTGCAAATAATACCGTATTAACAGAATTTATAGCACATAATCAAGTGACGTATGAGTATGTGTTACAAAATACAAACCAAAGTGAAGCAGACATAGAGTTTGAACGAGAAACAAAAGAGCTTGATAGTTCTCAACTGCGTAATATTATTAATGATAAACGTTTTACTGGTCGGCAATTTAGAATAGATACAAAGTAAGTAATAACTAAATTTTTACTGTGGTTATATTCATATTGAGTAATAAATCAGCTATCTAAATAAAGGAAATTCTATGCATCAAGGCCAATGTTTATGTGGTTCTGTAAAAATCACAACAGCAAAAGATATTAGCCATGTCAGTGTATGCCATTGCGGAATGTGTCAAAAATGGAATGGTGGCCCAGGTTTTAGTGTTGATTGTGGTAACGATTTAATAGTAGAGGGGCAAGAAGCTGTGACGATCTTTGCATCATCCGAATGGGGAGAGCGTGCATTCTGTAAGAATTGTGGTTCACACCTTTTTTACCATTTACTTTCACCTTCAACATACTATGTATCAGCAACCTTATTTAAAGAGAGTAAAGATGCGCAAATGAGTATGCAGATTTACATAGATAGTAAGCCCCAATATTATAATTTTGTAGAAAAAACGCCCATGTTGACAGAGAAAGACATTATGGAAATGATGTCACCGTCATCGGATTAAAATTTCTAATTATTACGTTAATAGTAAGCCATAAGGGGTTTAACGGTAGCTGTTCAGACTGTATTTTTTGATACTATTCGTTAAATTAATTTCTTGTTTGTCATGCGAGTGATTTAAATTTGTTTTACAATTAAGAAAATAACTAGGTTTAAACGTTGTTCAGAGGGATAACAAATGAATAGTATGAAAGGAATGCGTCATGCGAGTAATATTGCGTGGGTACTACAATGGATACTAAATATTGGCTTGATCTCACTCGCTGCTGTACTTGTATTCTTTTTAGCTAAAGAAACGGTAACAATGGCCTCATTAATGTTTGGTAGCTCAAAAGGGGCAACGGCCTATGAATTATTAGAAGGCATTGTCATTTATTTTCTGTATTTTGAGTTTATTGCCTTGATTATAAAGTATTTTATGTCAGGGTATCACTTCCCATTAAGGTACTTTATATATATAGGTATAACGGCAATAATTCGTTTAATTATTGTTGACCATAGTGACCCAATGACAACGCTTTTGCATGCAGGAGCAATTTTAGTACTTGTTGTTGCACTTTATATTGCAAACACTGAAAAATTAAAGCGTGAATAGCATACATTAATATAATTTACTGGCATGCAAAAAAAGGTGTAATTATTATTCCTTTTTTTGTATGTGTGACATCGAAGGCAAATACTTAAGCTATATATTCTGCATCTAAATCTATAAATTAATAAAATTTAAGATATGTGATATTTGGTAATTAAAATTAATATAAAAATTTCTAATATTTTATTTTGAAACTGGTTTATCCTGTTAAAACTAATCACAAAAGTATTTTACTTTTATATATAGGTTATTTACTGTTATAAAGTTTCTATTCTAATAACATAAGTAGCTTGTAAATATGACAACAAAAACACTCCCCAAGAAGAAAGGGTTTTTAAACCGTGTTGAGCGCATTGGTAATGTTATGCCTGATGTGACTATGCTGTTTGTTTATGCCCTGATTATATGTTGGTTTTTATCTTATCTGCTTTCTTTCGTAGATTTTAGTTATTACCATCCTATTTCAAAAGATAAAATCGCTATAGTTAATATGTTTCAGTATGAGGAAATAATATTATTTATTACTGCGGCAGTTAAAAATTTTATTAACTTCCCTCCTCTTGGTATAACGATAGTGGCAACGTTAGGTATTGGTATTGCGGAAAGTAGTGGTTTTATTAATACTGCATTGAAAAAAATGCTGTCGTTTATTTCACCTAGAATGCTAACGCCTACAGTAGTATTTGTCGGGATCGTTTCTCATATTGCTTCGGATTCTGCCTATGTCATTTTAATGCCAGTTGCAGCGATGATGTTTTATGCGAGTGGTCGTCACCCGTTAGCTGGGATTGCTGCTGCATTTGCAGGTTTAGCAGGTGGATTTACTGCAAGCTATACACCATCAATTATTGACCCAATAATGCAAAGTTTTACGCAAGATGCTGCGCAAATGCTAGCGCCAGGTTATAGCGTGAATGTTCTATGTAACTATTTCTTTAGTTTGGGCGGAACATTTGGTGTTATTTTTACTTGCTGGTTTATCACTGAAAAAATTGTTGAGCCATGGCTGAATAAAAACTGCCCGATCAGTTTAAATGAAGTTGACACTGATTCTGAAAAAGATTTAGGTAAAATTACTGTTGCTGAAAATCGTGCTTTTCGAATTGCAGGTTTAGTGCTAATTGCTTTAGGTATCGGGTTATTTGCATTGTTATGGCCAGAAAATTCACCATTACGTGGGCCTGACGGTAGCTTAACTAGCCCGAAAGCACCTATTATGCAAATTGTTGTGCCTTTACTGTTTATTTTCTTTGCTTTGCCAGGCATTGTTTATGGCTACATGACGAGATCTTTTACATCAACAAAAGATGTTGTTAAAGCAATGGAGAATATTACTAAATCACTTATCCCATTTATTGTTTTCGCTTTTTTTGCTGCCCAATTTTTATATTCATTTCAACATTCTAATTTAGGCACATTATTGGCGCTTTCAGGGGCTGAGTTATTACGTACACTCGATATGCCATCTGGAATGACTGTTTTTGGAGTAATTCTATTAACCGCTATTTTAAATATTATGATTACTTCAGCGACGTCTAAATGGGCAATTATGGCGCCAGTATTGGTACCTATGCTAATGGCTGTGGGAATTTCACCTGAATTAACACAAGCAGCATTTCGTGTCAGTGACTCTGCGATGAACGTGAGCACACCGATGTTTCCGTTTTATCCGTTAATTCTGATGTATTGTCAAAAATATTATAAAAATGCAGGAATAGGAACATTGTGCTCAATGATGATCCCATTCACTGTTGGGTTATTAATTATTTTGACTTCAACATTATATTTGTTCTGGGCTTTTGATATCCCAATTGGTTTCGATAGCGGTTACACGTGGCATCCTGCACAATAGGTAGAGCCAATACCCTGTCTATTAAATAAATAGATAGGGTAAGTATAGTTAATGCAAGGAATATAAAATGAACGAGTTAGGTAAACAATTAGAGCAGCGTTTTTACCGCTACCTCGCTATTGAAAGCCAAAGTGACGCAGCAAGCACGATTGTTCCAAGTACAGAGGGGCAACGTGAACTAGCAAAATTATTAGCGCAAGAGCTTGAAAGTTATGGTCTCAAAGATGTTTATATTGATGACCATGCCATCTTATATGCAATGCGCCCAGGAAATAAACCTTCAGCACCAAAAATAGGTTTTGTAACTCATTTAGATACGGTCGATGTTGGTTTATCTCCCATCATTAAGCCTCAAACCTTGAAGTATGAGGGTCATGACTTATGTTTAAATGAAAAAGAAAATATTTGGTTTAAGGTAGCAGAGCATCCAGAAGCAGCTCCTTATGTTGGTGAAGATATTATTTTTAGTGATGGAACCAGCGTTCTGGGTGCCGATAATAAAGCCGCTGTAACGGTTGTTATGGAATTAATGAATAAGCTGCAGCATGCTGATTTTGATTGTGGCGATATCTACGTTGCATTTGTACCGGATGAAGAAATTGGCCTGCGTGGCTCTAAAATTATGGATTTATCCCGCTTTAACGTTGATTTTGCTTATACCATTGATTGTTGCGCACTTGGTGAGGTTGTGTATGAAACGTTTAATGCCGCTTCTATCGAGGTTTCAATTAAAGGTATTACCGCACATCCCATGTCAGCTAAGAATGTATTGTTGAATCCTATTCGTGTTGCACATGATTTTATTGGTTGTTTTGACCGCTTTGATACCCCAGAACACACAGAGCATCGCGAAGGCTATTTTTATGTCACAGATTTAATCGCAAACCCAGATAACGCTAAAATTAAAATGGCGATCCGTGATTTTGACCGCCATAGCTTTGCGGCACGGAAACGTTTTATAGAACAAGCGATTGATTTAATAAAAGCTCGTCATCCGCGTGCAAAAATTGAGTGTAATATTGTTGATGTGTATAGCAATATTAGTGACTCATTGGGAGATGACCGTACAGCGATCGATTTAATTTTTGAAGCACTGAAAATCCAAGAGGTTGAGCCTAAGGTAATTCCGATGCGTGGTGGTACTGATGGTTCTGCTTTATCGGCAAGAGGCATTTTAACTCCCAATTATTTTACGGGAGCACTTAATTTCCACTCATGTTTTGAGTTTCTACCTGTCCGTTCTTTTGAGAAAAGCTATTTAGTATCAGAAACCATCTGTCGTTTAGTTGGAAAAAAATAGCGTATCATTTTATTTTTAATATTAAGACCACTCAATAAGGTGGTCTTTAATTATTAATCACCATGAATCATTCCTTTAAATTATAATTTAATGTTATTTTTAATAAAACAAAGATAAACAAAAAAGTGTATATAATTTTTTTATTTATTCATTTATTATTTTTGCAATTAATTTTAAAGTCCAATAGGGGAATTAATTGATTAATATAATAATAATTGACGATAATAATATTGCAATTCGTGGTTTTGAAGCGTTTTTTTCACGTCATATACGCTATAAAGTTGTTGCTTCGTTTCCATCAGTGGAACATGTAGTTACATGGAATAGATGCCAAAAAGCAAATATGATTTTAATCAGCAGTGATAGTTTCCGCTATGACTCACTAAAAACCATACAAACACTCCGTCGAACTCAGCCGGATGTCGGGATCATTATTTACAATGTCAGAAATAATCCTTCGTTTTTTTTAAAAGCGTTAGATATCGGTATTTTCGGTTTACTAAGTATCAATGTGACAGAAGAGGATATCATTGAAGCTATCCAAGTTGTGAGTGTTAAACGACGGATTATATCTCCAGATATTGCCCAAGATCTTGCTCTTCAGCGGTTAGTCTATAGTAATCAACAAGATTTATATGATTTATTATCAGGGCGTGAATTAGAAATCATGTTGATGATCACTCAGGGAATGCCTATCAAGCAGGTGGCAGAGTCACTTTCCTTGAGCCCTAAAACAGTCAATACCTATCGATATCGAATGTTTAGTAAACTTAATATCTGTAGTGATGTAGAATTAACTCATATAGCCATCAGTTATGGTTTAATTACAGCAAAACAGGGTTTATTCGAGTGTCAGAACAGTTCGAGCCAAAGGCTTTTTTAAAAACAGTGACTAATCAACCTGGTGTATACCGAATGTATGACGCTGGGGAAACGGTTATTTATGTAGGAAAAGCAAAGGATCTTAAAAAGCGCTTATCAAGTTATTTTCGTGAAAATGTGGGGAGCCGCAAAACAGAGCAGCTGGTTAAGCAGATAGCCTCTATTGATGTGACGGTGACTCATACTGAAACAGAAGCACTATTACTTGAACACAACTATATTAAGTTGTACCAACCACGTTATAACGTATTGTTACGCGACGATAAATCATATCCTTATCTATTTTTAAGCAGCGAAGCTCACCCTAGAATTTCGATGCACCGAGGGGCGAAACATGCTAAAGGTGAGTACTTTGGCCCTTTCCCAAGCTCTTATGCAGTAAGGGAAACATTGGCATTAATGCAGAAGTTGTTTCCAATACGTCAATGTGAAGATAGCATGTATCGAAATCGCTCAAGGCCTTGTTTACAATATCAAATTGGCCGTTGCCTAGGCCCCTGTGTCAAAGGTTTAGTTTCCGATGAAGACTATAACCAACAAGTTGAATATGTCCGTTTATTTTTGACCGGAAAAGATAAACAAGTTTTGGCTGGCTTAGTTGACCGTATGGAAAAGGCAAGTTTAGAGCTACGTTTTGAAGATGCAGCGCGTTTTAGAGATCAAATTCAAGCAGTCAGGGCAGTCACTGAGGAGCAATATGTATCGGGTGACAGCGATGATCTGGACGTTATTGGTGTTTCTTTTGAATCTGGCCTTGCTTGTGTGCATGTACTTTTTATTCGCCAAGGGAAAGTGCTTGGAAGTCGCAGCTATTTCCCCAAAATTCCAACAGATACACAGCTTGAGGAAGTGGTTCAAACCTTTTTAGGTCAGTTTTATTTGCAAGGTAGTGAAAATAGAACGTTACCTGGCGAAATATTATTAGATTTTGCATTAACAGAAAAAGAATTATTAGCGGAGTCTCTTTCAGAGGTCGCTGGGCGCAAAATTAATATTCAAAGTCAGCCTCGTGGTGTGAGAGCTCGTTACTTAAAACTAGCGAGAACGAATGCATCGATTGCACTTTCAACTAAACTTGCACAACACTCGACGGTGCAACAGCGCATGGAAGCGCTTGCAAAAGTGGTTAATTTAGAAAATATCAACCGTATGGAGTGTTTTGATATCTCGCATACGATGGGGGAGCAAACCGTCGCTTCTTGTGTTGTGTTTGATAAATCGGGTCCAGTGAAATCTGAATATCGTCGTTATAACATTACTGGTATCACTCCTGGTGATGATTACGCAGCAATGCACCAAGTTTTAACGCGCCGATATGGTAAACACATTGATGAAAGCAAAGTTCCTGACATTATCTTTATCGATGGCGGTAAAGGGCAACTAGGGCAGGCAAAGGATGTATTTAATTCACTTGAGGTTGATTGGGATAAAAAACACCCATTGTTAATTGGTGTTGCTAAAGGTAGTGACCGCAAAGCAGGGCTTGAAACGTTATTTTTAAAGCCTGAGGGCGAAGGTTTTTCACTACCACCTGATTCTCCCGCTTTGCATGTTATCCAACATATCCGAGATGAGTCACATAATCATGCGATTACGGGGCACCGGCAACGAAGAGCAAAAGTCAAAAGTACGAGTGCATTAGAGTCAATCGAGGGAGTTGGGCCAAAACGTCGGCAGATGTTGCTAAAATATATGGGTGGGTTACAACCTTTACGTAATGCAAGTATAGAAGAAATCGCAAAAGTGCCCTCGATCTCATACGCCCTTGCAGAAAAGATTTATAATGCATTGAAACAGTGAGTGTCTTAGGGCAACATATTCATAATATCCAACTTGGTCAAAAAGTTAGTGAGCGTGATGAAATTAAACATACCAACGTGGTTGACATTATTTCGCGTCATCCTAATACCGTTTTTTGTATTAGCCTTTTATCTCCCTGTCGCTTGGGGGCCGTTTGCATGTGCGCTTATTTTTGTTATTGCAGCGGTAACTGATTGGTTTGATGGTTTTTTAGCAAGGTTGTGGAAGCAAACTACAAAGTTTGGTGCTTTTTTAGATCCTGTTGCCGATAAAGTTATGGTTGCAACGGCATTAGTATTAGTTACAGAAAGTTATGATGTTTGGTATGTAACTTTGCCTGCAGCAACGATGATTGCACGTGAAATCATTATTTCGTCTTTACGTGAATGGATGGCAGAGATTGGTAAACGCAGCAGTGTGGCCGTTTCTTGGATTGGTAAATTTAAAACAACTGCTCAGATGATGTCATTAGTCGGTCTATTGTGGCGTCCAACGCCATTAATTGAAAATCTTTCAATTGCACTAATGTATGTTGCGGCTATCTTAACATTTTGGTCAATGTTCCAATATTTAAAGGCTGCATGGGCCGATTTGAGCGAAGCGTGATCGAAATGATTGAAAAAACAGCGAACGATCCAATTATTTAAATAATTGTATTGACTCGATAGGTGAAATCAGTAGAATGCAACGCATCGAACGGCAACATGGTTTACGAAAATAAATAAGTAAATCAGCCAGTTTGAAAAGCATAAGCTGATAAGTGAAGCTTATGCGGGAATAGCTCAGTTGGTAGAGCACGACCTTGCCAAGGTCGGGGTCGCGAGTTCGAGTCTCGTTTCCCGCTCCAAATTTCGAAAGAAATTCGGATAAGGCGCGTTAGCAAAGCGGTTATGCACCGGATTGCAAATCCGTGTAGCTCGGTTCGACTCCGGGACGCGCCTCCAAAATTTAGCCCAGGTGGTGAAATCGGTAGACACAAGGGATTTAAAATCCCTCGGCCTTTAGGCTGTGCGGGTTCAAGTCCCGCCCTGGGCACCATCTTAAAGTAATCTAAACACGATTAAGTGTTTTATTTTAAGTTTAGCTGACTACAATATATCAAATATATGGGTTAGCCGGGTAAGTTAATAATTTATCCAAGTTTTTGAGAACGAAAATTTAGCCCAGGTGGTGAAATCGGTAGACACAAGGGATTTAAAATCCCTCGGCCTTTAGGCTGTGCGGGTTCAAGTCCCGCCCTGGGCACCATCTAAATTTAAATCAGTTATGGTTTGAAATTAGCAATTAACCACCTCTAGGTGGTTTTTTTGTATTTACTTCCTTTCAAGTATTTTATACCAGCTCAATTAATATCGATTCTTTGTAATGTTTCCTATTTATATTCAATGGTTTATTAAAAAATGAAGCTGTTGTTTCATTGTGTCAATTAACTCGCTATTCGTGTAAAAAACCGTAAGTCAGACCGTTCCGTTAGTATTTTATGTCACTATTCTGATCCTTGAAGAGGAACGAGCTATGTCTAACATGAAAACTGAAGTTGTAGTTGTACGATTAACCAAACACGAACGAGCATTATTAGATACAGTGAAAACAAAACCTTTATTAGCCGACTGGTTGAAGGAAATTGCCATGGCAGAGGTTAAGCAGCAGGAAAATAAGAAAGAGTAAGGCAGATTTAATTATGCAGAAATCAATCGAGTCATTTAATGTGCTTATAGAAAAGTTAATTTTTTGATTAATTATTCGTTTTTGATAGTATCAAATTAGATGACTTAATTGGAATTTGAGAAGTGATGATAAAAGGAATTTTGTTTACGTTAATACTCGTACTCGTTTCTGGTTGTACAACGAAAAAACTAGATGCCCCTTATGGTTTTAAGTGGGGGCAAACCCCCGAGCAGATACGAAAACTGCATTTAAAAGGATTGCAATGTACTGAGTTTCAAGAAGGAGGTGCATTATGTTCATCAACAGACTCCCCTCAAATAGCAAATAAGCTGTTTTTATTGATGTTTTCTCGGGAGAATAATACGTTAATGCTAGTTTCTTCCCAAGGAAAAGATAGTCGAGACCAATCAGCCATTTTGGCTGAGTATGATGCAATTAACCAGAAAATGTTTGAAGTTTATGGTTTACCAATGCAAACCATTGAACGCTATAAACGGGATGTTTATTTCTTAGATAAAATATCGGATGACGAAACAACGCCATTTAAGCGGGTTTATGAAAAAAGTGGCATGCAGATTATGGTCGGTATTGTTAGTAATGCCCATTTTCGTAAAATCCACGATAAAAAAGACATTGTTTACTCAGTGATGGTTATCCATAATTTAATACCAACTATGCCACAATAAGCAGCTATTAAGCTATTTCATACTCGTTAATGCTATTTGTTCTTTCGTTTGGCAATGCGTTTTCATCTATGGTTTTGTCTCTAGATGCACTCTTCAATGGCTGTCGAGTAGGCGGAAATACGCGTCGATGTTGGACAGGTACAATAGCGCGGGAATTAGATCCGTTACGACGTGCTATTAAAGTTCTACTGGTTTTAAATGAGCAATTAATGGGAAAGTCATCAGTAAACTGGTCTGTTCTCCTTATTTATTGTCACTCTGTCTTAAGTAAATGGATAATATCAGGTATATTAGAGCCTGATTGTTAGCTACCAAGAAAAAATTACTATGATTATCAAACCTAAAATTCGTGGTTTTATCTGCACTACAGCTCATCCAGCAGGATGTGAAGCCAATGTGCGTGAGCAAATTGCCTACGTGAAATCACGTGGCGAACTGAAAAATGGCCCTAAGAAAGTTTTAGTTATTGGTGCATCCACCGGTTACGGTCTTGCCTCTCGTATCAATGCTGCATTTGGCAGTGGTGCGGCTACCATCGGCGTATTTTTTGAAAAGCCAGGCAGTGAAGGTAAAACAGGCTCTGCGGGTTGGTACAATTCTGCAGGTTTTGACAAAGCAGCAAAAGAAGAAGGCCTGTATGCGAAAAGCATTAATGGTGATGCTTTCTCTGATGAATGCCGTCAAACCGTCATTGATTTAATTAAACAAGATTTAGGCCAAATTGATTTAGTTGTTTATTCACTGGCCTCTCCAGTGCGTAAAATGCCTGAAACGGGCGAAATTGTACGCTCGGCATTGAAACCTATTGGCGAGCCGTATAAATCTGTTGCGTTAGATACCAACAAAGATGTACTGATTGAAGCGGTTGTTGAACCTGCAAATGAACAAGAAATCGCAGACACAGTAAAAGTCATGGGCGGCCAAGACTGGGAACTGTGGATGGACGCATTAGATGAAGCAGGCGTTTTAGCCGATAATGCACAATCCGTGGCTTATTCTTATATTGGTACGGACTTAACATGGCCAATTTACTGGCATGGTACATTAGGCAAAGCGAAAGAAGATTTGGACCGTGCGGCTTATGCAATCAACCAAAAATTGCAAGCTAAGGGTGGAGCCGCTTATGTCGCAGTACTAAAATCTGTTGTAACTCAAGCCTCTTCTGCAATTCCTGTCATGCCTTTATATATCTCTATTGTCTTTAAAATTATGAAAGAGAAAGGGATCCATGAAGGTTGTATTGAACAAATTCAGCGCTTATTTGCTACTAAATTATTCAATGACTCAGTGCCAGATACTGATGAAAAACATCGTCTACGCTTAGATGATTGGGAATTACGTGATGACGTACAAAATACATGCCGTGAAATTTGGCAGCAGCTGAATGATAATAACATCAATGAGCTAACGGATTACCAAGGCTATAAAGCTGAGTTTCTCCGTTTGTTTGGCTTCGGCCTAAATGGTGTCAATTATGATGCAGATCTCAGCGGTGAAGTAAATTTTGAAGTGAAAGAGCTGATTTAATCATATTGGTCATTATGTAATATTTCTTAGAAACCCGCTATTTGCGGGTTTCTATTTTTGTTGTGTATAGAAAACCCCCAGCTAGGCTGGGGGTTCCGTAAAGCTTTCAGCTTTGAATAAGATATTAAAACCCCTTTTGATTTGTTAAAACACCTTGCG